>DLHV01000108.1:11428-11718 GCA_002483395.1 Chloracidobacterium sp. UBA7659
TATTTCATTGAGTTTTAAGATAGGAGATGTATTATGGTAGTTGATAAATTAAATCCAAATTATTGTGAATTTGCGGCCCAAATATTTGGAGCAATACACCCAAAAGCCGAACAGGATTACCGGCAGAGCCTTTTAATAATTGAATCGAATCCTTCACTGTGTAACTTTTTACAGTTTCGCGCCTTCGTCTACATAGGCTTGGAATTCTTGAAACCAACTCGCCCGCCTAAACGCCGCCGCCGTAGACGACAGTATTAATTTAAATAGGGGGCTGTCTTGCCGGGCAGCCT
>DLHV01000205.1 GCA_002483395.1 Chloracidobacterium sp. UBA7659
GTCGGCTACGGCGAAGGCGGCGTGCTGACCGAAGCCGTCCGGCGCAAGCCATATTCGGTCGTGCTACTCGACGAGGTTGAAAAGGCTCATCCCGACGTTATGGAGCTGTTCTTCCAGGTGTTCGATAAAGGCGTGCTGGAAGACGGTGAGGGACGCGTAATCGATTTCAAGAACTGCATCATTTTGCTTACGTCGAATGTCGGGACCGATACGATCATGAAACTATGTGCCGACCCGGACACCAAACCTGACCCGGACGGACTGGTAGAAGCCGTAAAACCTGAGCTCGTAAAAGCATTCAAGCCCGCTTTGTTAGGGCGTATGGTGACGGTTCCCTTTTACCCGATCACCGATGATATCCTGCGTTTGATAATCAAATTGCAGCTCGGAAAGATAAAAAACCGGATCGCGGACAATCATGGTGCGCAATTTTCTTACGATGACTCCGTCATATCTACGGTAGCCGAACGCTGTACCGACGTGGACAGCGGCGCGCGGAATGTTTATAACATTCTGACCGGAACGCTGCTGCCGGAAATGAGCGGCGAGGTGCTGTCTCGAATGGCGAGCGGCGAGGGAATAAAGAGCGTACATGTGACCGTCGGCGAGGGCGGCAATTTCGCTTACGATATATCGTGATCTTATGGGAATCAAGGTGACCGTTCATGACACTCGGCTGGAAGGCAGAACTCCACTCGGCTCGACATCCTTTATCAGCTTGAAGGTCGATGAAGGTACGCTGTTAAATGATTTTTTTGATCAAATACGTTTAATTGGACAGAAAAACAATGGTGTCTCCACGCTTTTCCTGATGACGCAGATAGCAACAAGCGGTTTAGGAGGGGCTGGGGATTCCGGGCTGTTGTTTTGCCAGGAGAGCATTCACGCAGACAATGTCCAGCAGTTTGCAAGTCTCCACGGCCTGGTCGATCATATCGTTTTATTTCAATGCGTCGATGCCCCAAACGAGTTCGATGTCGAACACGCCGATGTGATACATCCCGAGCTTTCCAAAACGTTTCACGGCGACGGCGACGATCTTTGCCGCGCGATCGCCGTTTATTCGGGAATAAAGGTGACGGTCGTGCGCGAATCGCAGGCCTACGTCGCCGATGAAAACCTCACGACTTATTCCGGTTACGAGCTTTATTGCGAATCCGGAGCGATCGACTATTCCGATTGGGAAGGCTCCGTTATTTCCTTTGACGAAAATGGGAACATCCTAGACGAAATAACAAATCCGATGTCGTGGCGCAATTCGCACGGGCTGATCCACGACCCGAGATTGGAGCCGGAACCATAAAGCTCGCAAAAATCCCGATGCACAACGTCTAGTTTTGCGTCAGATTTTGAATGATGGCTTGAAAAGATATGGCAACCACACAAGACCAACGATCGCTACAACTTTCGACACCGCTTGCGAAGGACTATTTGCTTATCAAGCGAATGCGTTGCCGCGAAGGGCTGAATCAGCTATTTCGCATCGAACTCGAACTGCTGCATGAGGAAGAGACCGATGGCTTTACGCCGACGGCAATCGATCCGAAAAAACTGCTCGGCAATCCGATGATCCTATCGGCTCATCAGGCCGGTCCGATGGTACGGTACTTTAACGGAATATGCATTAACTTCACGCAGGGAAGCCGAAATGCCAGATTCTCGAAGTATCGGGCGGAATTAGTGCCAAAGGTGTGGATGCTGACGCAGATCTCCCGAAGCCGGATCTTTCAGAACAAAACCGTGCCTCAAATACTTGACGAGGTGTTCGAGGGCTACGACGTCGATAATGAAATACGCGGGATAGACAAGCCCAGGAATTACTGTGTCCAATACCGCGAAAGCGACTGGGATTTTGCCTCCCGGATAATGGAAGAAGAGGGTATCTATTATTATTTTGAGCATACCGCCGATAATCACCGGTTAATTCTGGGAAATACTCCTCCATCACATCGACCGTGTCCAAGCGAATCTAACATCACGTTTGCCCTGGAGAGATCTGAACTGGCGGATCAGTGGATCCCGGCCATCCATTCGTGGCGTGTCGATAACAAAATGCGCACTGGCAAATATGAGCTGAGGGACTACCATTTTCAATTGCCGACGAACAACCTCCTGGCTACGGAAACAAGTCTATTTGACGTGGGAAACAATCGGGCACTGGAGCATTACGACTGGCCGGGCGGGTATGCGAAGCGTTTTGACGCGATCGATGCGGGCGGAAGCGAAAACACGGCACTTCTGGATCCCATTTTCGAGGATCGCGAACGAACGGTTAAGATCCGGCAGGAAGAGATCGACGTTGCGTACAAGAGCATTTACGGTACGGCGGACTGCTGTACTCTGACGGCAGGCTACAAATTTGAATTGAAGGACCATCCCGTCAGGGAAAACAACATCAATCATGTGCTGGTCAATGTTCAACACGAAGCGGTACAATCGCCAAGCTATATTTCGGACGACGCCGTTTCGAATGCCTATATGGTGAATTTCGTCTGCATTCCGTATGGTGCCGGCCATGCTCCGTTCCGGCCGTTGAGAAAAACACCGAAGCCCGTCGTTCAGGGAAGCCAGACCGCGAAGGTTGTCGGCAAACCCGGTGAAGAGATATTTACCGATAAGTATGGCCGCGTAAAGGTCCATTTTCATTGGGACCGCTCCGATTACAACGACCAGCGTGCTTCTGCATGGATACGCTACGGAACTTTGTTCGCCGGCAACAAATGGGGATCGCAGTTCATACCGCGCGTCGGGCAGGAAGTAATCGTCGACTTTCTCGAAGGCGACCCGGACCAGCCGATAATCGTGGGCTCGGTCTACAATGCCGAAAACATGCCGCATTACGAGCTGCCGAAGTATAAAACTCTGTCTTATATAAAGACGCACAGCACCCCGAAACATCAGGGTTATAACGAGCTGCGCTTTGAGGACAAGGCGAAAAAAGAGCAGGTCTTCGTGTATTCGCAGAAACGTTACGATTTGCGGGCGCGCGGCAATATGTATGAAACCTGCGGCGGCAACCGGAACGAAGTCATCGGCTACAAGGTAAAAGAAGGCGACGAAGAGCAGACCGGCGGCAACCTCGCCATTACGGTTGGCGGCGACTTCAACCTGCACGTATGCGGCGACCAGTTCATCGGCATCGATAAAGGGCTTTATGAGACGGTAAAGTCCGACGTCGGTGAAGAGTACAAGGCTAAGCAGTGTTCAAAAATAACGGGCAAGCGTGATCTCAACGCCCAGACGATCACGCTTGAAGCCCTGCAGGGCATTACGTTGAAGGTCGGCGCAAGCTTTATCGTAGTTGACCTGACCGGAATAACGATCCAGGGCCCGATCGTGAATATTAACTCCGGCGGAGCGGCAACCGGCACAACGCCCTTCCAGATGGCCGATCCGCTCGACGCCGAACAGGCGGATACGGGTGAGCCGGGCTATTGCGACCGGCCGCCTAGAGGCGGCGGAGGCGGAGGCAATCGCTGGCGGACGGTGGACGGTTATCATGCCCCGGTCGTGAGGAGAAACGACGATGGCACTTATCAAATGGGGAACGTCATCGTGAACCAGGGAACCACCAACCCCAATTTTCAGCGCGATGCGCTTAATGACCTTGCGATGATCAGCACAACACCCGAGGGCCAGAATACGCTTAATAGCATCAACAGTTCGGGCCGGACGGTAACGCTTAGGGATCGGCCGCCGAACGCGACCAATCCGGATAACGCGGAAACAACGGCGACAAACGGGCCTAATTCGACAAACGGAACCGGCAGCGACAGTACGATCGATTACGATCCAACGCACTGGCCCGTACCGAACAGTGCGAACCCGAACAGCCGGACGAATGCTCCGAGCGACGTGATACTGCACCACGAGCTTTCGCACGGCGAGCAGATTGCAAATGGCCAGGACAACTTTACGCCACGCACCGACTGTTTCACGGATAACGGCGAGGCTAGAACCATCGCGGCTGATAACCGGTATCGCGCCGAGCGTGGAGTCGGCCAGCGGACCGATCACAAGGACTTCTAGGCGATAGGGAGTATGTATTACCTCCAAGGGATTGCCGGATCGTTGAAATTAATCGCCGCGAGCTGGATGCTTGCAACGGCGGCTGCCTGCACCGGCTCACCGGCGTCAAGTGCGAAAGTGGAGGAGGTCCCGTTACCAGGAGACAAGGTTATGAATGAAGCGGTAAAAGATGTCGTTCTAGGGTGTAAAGCCAGCGTGCTGGAAAGCAGCATCGAGCTGTCATATGAGCTTTCGAACCGGAGCGCCCGGGACATCTATGCACTCGAATTGATACCGACCACGGATCTCGAAACAAAGGGGCCGGCTATCGACTTTAACGTAATGCATGTCAACTCGCGGGAATCCGGCGCTTTGTATGTCTTGAAAGGCATACCGCCCCCTCCGCCCGGCAAGCGGATAATGCATTACGTTATTCCTGTGGCCTCGAAGTTGGAGCCAAACGGCGTGCTAAAACGAAAGGTCTCTATCCCGGTGCCGCTTCGAGAACAAAATCCGTATTATTTGCCTCTTGACCTTAAAGAAGCCGACGAGGCGAAGGTCGACCGCATCGTTTTCAGCATGCACATCGTTCGCGACACGCTTGAGGGTTTTCGCGTAGAGGGGACCCAGCTCGGACCTGATCTTTTCTTTGTTCGGGCAAAGTATCTGCTCGTGGAAAGGGAAGAAGTGAGTTGCGCCATTACTTTGAAGGAAATGCCGGTTTTCAAATTCAAGGAGACATTTCCGCGATTATAGTTGTTTTTAGGAGTTTGATATATGTTCCCAGCAGCAAGAAAAGGCGACCCAATTTCACATGACTCTATCGCTCCGGCGGGCGTTATCGGTCTTCCCTTAGCTGGACCATGCCCTCCTGGAATGACGGGGCCGGTAATGATCGAAATGCTCCCTGCGGCTCATGTCATGTGTACGGTAGTCTGCTCGGGTGTGATCAGCGCTCCTCCCGGTATTATCCATCCCCCGATTCCGCCGCCGCCGGCCGGCCCGCCAAATATAATAGTAAAAGGCTCGTTGACGGTTATGATCCACGGCATGCCCGCCGCTCGATGGGTGCCTTCGGGTGATTTGACGGCTCCGTGCGGTGTCTTCCTTGGATTGACGGTNNAATAATATATCTGGTTCGATTGATACAAGCGTTGACCCCGGTTATCTGATTGATCACCAGCTTTGGCCATTTTTGCAAGAATCATCCTTAGTTCGGCGGTTGATGTAATCGACAGGATTTTATTTCGCGGTACCTTGTAATTGCCATCGAAGGCGGCTATTCTCGACTAAATAACGTAGTAGTTGCAATAGCGCGGCCAGATCGTTTGACGCGGGTCAGCGCCCGGCAATCGTAGATTTGTATTTATGCTAACGGCGACCGGCCCGCATCTTGTCAAACACCGAATGAAAGCTTGAAAAAATATGGCAACCACACAAGACGAACGGTCCCTGCAGCTTTCGACACCGCTGGGTAAAAACTTCCTGCTTATCAAACGTCTGCGGTGCCGCGAAGGGCTGAATCAGCTATTCCGCATCGAAGTCGAAATGCTGCACGAAGAGGAAGTTGACGGCTTTGAGTCAACCGCCATCGATCCGAAGAAACTGATCGGCAATCCAATGATCATTGCCGCTATTCAGGGGCAAACGAGCGAAACGAAAATTGAACGTTACTTTCATGGGATATGCAATAATTTCACGCAGGGTAGTCGAAATGCCAGATTTTCTAAATATCGGGCTGAGCTGGTCCCGCAAGTATGGCTGCTGACGCAGGTGTCGCAAAGCCGTATCTTTCAGCAGAAAACTGTTCCGGATATTCTCGCCGAGGTTTTAGCCGGGTTCGAATTCGGTAATGAGATACAGGGAACATTCGAACCCCGAAATTACTGTGTCCAATACCGGGAAAGCGACTGGGACTTTGCTTCGCGGTTAATGGAAGAAGAGGGCATATATTACTATTTCGAGCATACTTCAGACAATCACCGCCTCATTTTGGCAAATACGCCATCGTCACACCGGCCTTGTCCCAGCCTGTCGACAGTGACGTTCGCGTTGGAGAGATCGGAGTTTAAAGATACGTGGATCCCGGCGATCCATTCGTGGCGTATTGATAATAAAATGCGTACCGGCAAACACGAGCTCAGGGATTTCAATTTTCAGTTGCCTACGAAAAGCCTTGAGGCGACGCATACGAGCGTGTTTGACGTGGGCGGAAACAAACGGCTTGAGCATTACGATTGGCCCGGCGGATATGCGAAGCGTTTTGACGGGATCGATAGGGGCGGAGGCGAACAGGCCGGGGAGCTGAATAAGGTTTTCCCGGACCGCGAACGCACGGTTCATATCCGCCAGGAGGAAATCGATGTTGCGTACAAGAACATTTACGGCACCGCGGACTGCTGTTCGCTGACTGCGGGCTACAAATTTGAATTGAAGGATCATCCCACCGACGAAAACAACATTAATCACGTGCTGGTTAACGTACAGCACGAAGCAGTCCAATCGCCGAGCTATATTTCCGACGACGCGGTTTCGAACGCATACATGGTGAATTTCGTCTGTATTCCTCACGGCGGCGGCCATGCGAAGTTCCGGCCGTTGAGAAAAACACCGAAACCTCTGATTCTAGGCAGCCAGACCGCATTTGTTGTCGGCGCACCCGGTGAAGATATCTTCACGGACAAATACGGCCGAGTGAAAGTCCAATTTCACTGGGACCGGCACGGCAATATGGATTCTGGCAGCTCGTGCTGGCTTCGGGCGGCTCAGATCTGGGCCGGTAACGGGTGGGGATCTATGTTCATTCCGCGCGTCGGAATGGAAGTTTTGGTGAATTTTCTTGAAGGCGACCCGGATCAGCCGATCATCGCCGGCTGCGTCTATAATGCGGCAAACATGCCGCCGTATACGCTGCCCGATAATAAAACTCGATCGACCATAAAGTCCGATTCCAGCAAGGGCGGCGGTGGCTTTAATGAAATTCGATTCGAGGACAAAAAGGGCGAGGAGCAGATCTTTATTCACGCCGAGAAAGACCTCGATATCCGTGTCAAACACGACAAAAAGGAAATTATAAAAAACGAGCGGCACTTGATCATTGAAAGCAACCAGTTCTCGGTAGGAAAGGGAGATTCGCATTCGAAACTAACCGGCGATAAAAACGAGGAAATTGGCGGCTCGGCGTCGCTCGATGTTAAGGGTGATATCGATGTAAAAGCGGCCGGCAGCGTGGCGTTATGCGCCGGCACGGAAATTCATATCAAAGCGGGTGTAAAGGTCATTATAGAAGCGCCTCAGGTTTCGTTGAAAGGCTCCGGGGGATTCG
>DLHV01000189.1:0-8016 GCA_002483395.1 Chloracidobacterium sp. UBA7659
CGTCAAACCCGACGCCGGGCATCACCATTATCCCGGCTTCCCGGGCCCTTTCATCCAGCCGAGCGCAGGCCTCGAACACCGTGATCTCGCCCGTGATGTCGGTGTAATGCTTCTTGTTCCGCAAACATGCTTCCACCATTGGCCGAGATGTGATCGAAAACGGCCCAGCGCAATGCAGCACCATCTCGACCTCCCGCAATGCCGCATCGACCTTCTCCCGCTCGTCCAGCGAAAAAACGCGAAACTCCAGCCCATGCTTAGCCGCCAATTCCCCAACCGCCGCCGCATTCCGCCCGGCGAGAATCGGCTTCATCCCGCGCTCAACGGCAAATCGAGTAATCAACTCGCCCGTGTATCCGTTCGCTCCGTAAATCAAGAATGTCTTTTCCATACCTTTATCCAAACAAGGATATCCAGGATGCTCAAGATAAACAAATCATCCTGAATATCCTGTCGATCCGGTTTGAAATCAATCAAAAAGTTTAATCGCATGTGATTGTACTTGAGAAAGTCGGCTCAAAAACTCATCCCGGCCTATCTCTTTGGCGCCTAACGTTTCCAAATGCGGCGTCATCACCTGTGCGTCGAGCCATGTTGCGCCGCGCGCATTTAGGTGATCGATGAGGAAAAGCAGCGCGAGTTTTGAGGCGTTTGGTTTTTTGTAGAACATCGATTCGCCGCAGAAAACACCGCCGGCATCGACTCCGTAAAGCCCGCCGACGAGTTTACCGCCAGCGTCCCAAGCCTCGACGCTATGAGCCATACCCGCATGATACAGATCGCAATAGACGTCAATAAACTCGGATGTTATCCATGTGCCGCCCTGCTCGGGCCGTTTGGCCGCCGCGCAATTCGTGATGACCGCTCGAAAGTCTTTGTCGATAGTAAATGAGTAACGCGCCTTTCGTTGCGCTCTTTTCAGGCTTCGCGGAATGTGAAGCTCGTCGAATTCGAGAATGGCCCGTTGTTCGGGGCAATGCCACGGCAGCGGAATGCCCTTTGTGTACCAGGGGAAAATGCCTTTTCGATAGGCCTCCGCAACCGTCTCCACATTTAGCGGCGTTCCGAAATCGACAACATCCTTTGCGTAATAAAAGTATTCGCCGACTAGCACCCATTCGGGAAAATCGTGAGTTTGCGGATCGGGGAATGCGTGCGAAGGCATATTTAACCACAGATTAACACAGATGAACACAGATAATGATTCGGCTAAATCAGTGTTTATCCGTGTGTATCTGTGGTTAAATATCTTTACTAAACGACCTTCAGCTTCCACGTCCCGCGCCGGAACAGAATCGTTGCCACGATTGCCAAGACTGAAAACGCGATCGTGATCGCCCAGAAAACGCCATGCGGGCCGAGACCGAAATAGTAAGCAAGAATGTACGCGAGCGGTATCTCGAAAACCCAGAATACGAAGAAGTTCAGATACGTCGGTGTCCACGTGTCCCCTGCGCCGTTAAACGCTGTTTCCAGAACCATCCCTATCGCGTAAAAGAAGAAGCCGTAGGCGATTATCCGCAGGGCGTCCGTCGCATACATCAACTCGTCGGGCTCGGTGGCGAAAATACTCGCGATCGACCCCGCAAATATGACGAACACAATCCCGATTGACGTTTGAACGCAAACATTATAAATAACCGCTGTCCAGACGGCTTTCTCAGCTCGTTCGGGCCGTTTGGCACCAAGATTCTGGCCGACCAGCGTGGCCGCCGCATTCGCCAAACCAATTGACGGCAGCAAGGCAAAAATTACCACGCGAATACCGATCTGATATCCAGCGACAGCCTGTGTGCCAAAGAGCGTAATAACCCGCACGAGCCCGATCCAGCTTGCAGTTTGAATAAAAAACTGCAGAATTCCCGGTGCCGAAACCTTTACGAGTTTCCAAAGCTGACCGAAATCGATTCGCCAGTGGTGAGCGTGGATCGTAAAACGCTTTTCGCCTCGGAACAAATAGTAGGCAGCGAACAGAACACCACATCCCCGGCCTATGCTTGTACCGACCGCCGCGCCTGTTACGCCAAGCTCGGGAAATATCCAGACACCGAAGATAAAGCACGGAGCAAGGATCATATTCAGAATATTCGCAAACCAAAGCACGCGCATCGCTATCGCCGCGTCGCCCGCTCCGCGAAAGATCGAATTTAGTAAAAATAGAAACACGACGACGAAATTGCCGCCGAGCATTATCCTTGTAAAGTTAACGCCTTGGGCGACGACGCTTTCATCCGCGCCCATCAATCTGAGGAAATTCGGCGCAAATGTTACGCCAACCGCTCCCAACACAACCGCAACTATCAGCCCGAGGTATATAGAGTGCGTGGCAGCTTTGGCTGCGCCGTCGGGGTCTTTTTCACCGATACGGCGCGCTACTGTCGCGGCGGCCCCGATACTCAAGCCGATCGCGACCGAATAGATCAGATACATCATCGATTCAGTAATCCCGACGACCGCAACGGCGCTTGGCCCGACATGAGCGACAAAAAAGATATCGACGATCGCAAAAAGGCTCTCGGCCATCATTTCGATGATCATCGGCACGCTGAGAATAAAAAGGGCGGTGCCAAGAGACCCTTGCGTAAAATCCCGCTGCGTTCCCCAAACAGCCTCGCGCAGGATCGAAAAGAAAGAATTGTCAACCGTCTCCGCAGACGGAGTTTTGCTATCTAAAGTCATAGAATTCGAGTTTATTACTGAGAAACTCGGCACGAGATGTGCCAAATGAAGTCCAATAACTTGCGACGAGATCGCAAAAAACGGACGCTTCAGTGCGGATAGATTAGACAATTGCCGGACGCATAGTTTTTTGAATTTAGCACATGATCTTAGATTCGACAAACTACTTTGCCTATTATAATGGCCGGAAATCGAATAAGCTCCGTAGGTGCTTTCTGTTTGTAGAGATCGGGAAACCAACAATTTAATAGCCCCGTCGGGGCGGCCTGTAGATCACCAGGGTTTGGTTTTTTAAACATGTTGCTCCCACAGAGCTTAATTTTGTTTTCGGCGAAAGCTCAGTTCGGGCAACACGCACTCCGTGACCTATTTAGTTCTGCAGGCCAGCTAGCTTTACAATTTCGGCGGAAATCGTTTAACCTGTCGCTGAAATTTCCCAATCAATAAGACTCTCTCCGAGACAAGCGGTTTAGACAAACACTGATCTTCCGCAAATGCGTATGGTTGATTTCACACGCCGGGAGTTTCTCAAGGCTCTGACTGCGGCCGCCGCGGGTCTTGCCGTCGCGGGCAACAGTTCCACACTCTTCGGCTTGTCCAGCGGAGACGAGTCCTTCAAATTGCTCGTTGTCGGTGATTCGCTCATCTGGGGCCAGGGCCTCGACGAAAAAGACAAATTCTACATGCTGACAAATGAGTGGCTCGAACGCGAAGCATTTGACGGGCCGAGAAAGGGGAATCTCATGATGAAGGCGCATTCCGGGTCCACGCTCANNGCCCGGACGAGGCGGAGAAGCATCGGCGAGCAGACCGAAACGAGACATATTTTTACAATTCGGAGGTAAATGTTGGTTTCCCGAGCATCTGGAAGCAGATCGAAGTTGCGGCGGATGAGTACAAGGCCAACGGTAACGGCGGCGCCGATCTGGTTATGCTGACGGGTGGAATTACCGATATCACGGTCGCAAAAGTGCTCGATCCTTTTGGCAGGAATGAATGGCTTTACAGCGAAATCAAGAAGTATTGCGGCGATCATATGTATGACGTGCTCGAACACGCCGCGGCCAAATTTCCGCAGGCAACCGTCGGCGTGATCGGTTATTTCCCGATGATCGGGCCAAAAACGCCCGGCGGAAGGCTGTTGAACGGCTGGCTCGAATCGATGAGCTATCCACGACCGTTGAAGCCGATCGTCAACAACGTTCTTACACGCCAGTTCTTCAAGAAAATAAGAAAAAAAGGCATTGCGCGTTCGCGTATTTGGTTTGAGGAGTCGAATCGTAACTTTCAAGAAGCGGTCGACCGATTGAATGCGAAGATCGGCAGGCGGCAAGCAATTTTCATTAGATCGCCGATCACCGAAGATCAGAGCCTTGAAACAAAGGATACGCTGCTGTTCAGAATGGGAAAGAAGGGCCGTGTCGAGGACGCCTTGTACGACGAAAGAACGACCGAATGCCGAAAGGCGCTGCCGGAGTTGAAAAAAACGACTGGGATCGATTATCCGGTACGCCTTTGCGAGATTGCGGCCATCGGGCATCCTAACCCGGCTGGTTCGCGTGCCATTGCCGACGCAATAAAAGCAGCTCTCGGACGGGTCCTCCGAACAGGACAATTATGATATGAGACAACTACTGACGATCATTTTCTTTTCCGTGGTACTTTGCGGAGTGTGCCGCTCGCAGGACACCGCAGCCGACTACGCGTTAGTGGACGCAGTCGTTCGTAAGAACTACGAGGGCGTCAAGAAGGCGCTCGATGACGGTGCGAACATCAACCTTGCTACGCCGAGCGGGTGGACGCCGCTGATGTGGGCTGTGAAAACCCTGGACCCACCAATGGTAAGACTGCTGCTGTTGCGCGGCGCAAACCGGGAACTCAAAGCCGGTGATGGCAAGACCGCCATGGACATGGCCAAAGAAAGGAAAAATGACGAGATTGTCAGGCTGATCCGCACGACCGAAGACATTTCGCCCAAGCTTCGCGCGCTGGAAGAATACCTTAAGGAAGCACCCAAGCCGACGCCAACTCCGTCAACCGCTGCAAACACGCCCGCCGCAAAGAATAATGATCCCGCAGCGATAGCGGCTATGTTCAAGGCTCTCAATGACTGGCCAAACNNATCGCCTGATCAATCTTTTGCGTGACGGCGTGAATCCCAACGCAAGGGATGTTGCCGGACGGACGCCGTTGATGTACGCTGTGTCACTCGATAAGGAGGGCACGATCGTTAGACTGCTGATAAAAAATGGAGCCGACGTTGATATACAAAGCCGTGACGAAGGCACCACGGCATTGATTGAAGCCTTCCTTCAAAAGAGACCTTTTCCGGCCCTTTTCCTTTTGGCCGCGGATGCCAACACTGCCTAAAGGACAAGAAGGGCCGGACCGCATACGACATCGCTGTCGAGGTAAACGACCCGCTCTCACTCACCCTTACGGGCATGCTAAAAGAGCCAAATCGCGCCGATTTTCCCGCTCAAGACCTGTATCTGGACTACCTGTCGAAACACCTTAATCGCCAACACATCGCGGTGCTTTTCAAGCTTATCATGTACCGGAAAGATCCAGCTAAGCGCGGTTCGGATGTCAGCTTTCTGTTGGTTGAATTACTTGAACTGGGAGTGAGTCCGAATGCGGTGGACGGGAGTGGCTACACCCCGATGGTGTACGCCGTGGCTTACGGAGATGACACCGCAGCACAATTTTTGATCTCACACGGGGCCGACGTTAATCTACGGAGCGGCAAGGAAGGGATTACTCCTTTGATGGGTGCCGTGTTAAAAAATCAGTTTATGATGGCCAGGTTTCTCTTGCTTAACGGTGCGCGAAAAGATATCAAGGACAATAAAGGCAGGACCGCGTTCGACATTGCTAAACAGTTAGACGGGCTGATATGGAAAATGATGGGCGCCGACCTAAAGCCCAATTAGCAGCCTCAAATGATTTGCCGCTTGTGTGCTGTTTATTTGCCATTAACACTACTCGCCTGTCAAAATAGGCGTTTGGCGTTATGAAGATAGCGGTAGCAATGAGCGGCGGTGTCGATAGTTCGGCGGCAGCTGCGCTTCTCAAGGAGCAGGGACATGAGCTGGTCGGTTTTACGATGCAGCTTTGGAACCAGCGGCGTGGCATCAGTGTCGATGAAAACGGCGATTCTTTACCTTCACGCTGTTGCTCGCTCGATGACGTTTATGACGCGCGGCGAGTGGCCGAGGGTTTGGGCTTTCCTTTCTATGTTCTCAATCTCGAACGCGAATTTGAAGAGTCGGTCGTCGAGCCTTTTGTGCAGAGTTATCTAGACGGCGAAACGCCGATTCCCTGCGTTGCATGCAACTCGCGTTTGAAATTTGCCTCACTCGACAAAATGGCTGTTTCTTTAGGCTGCGACAAGGTCGCCACCGGACATTACGCCCGTGTCGAATACGACGAAGAGGCAAACAGATACCGTCTTTTTCGAGGCAAAAATCATTGGAAGGACCAGAGTTATTTCCTTTGGGAACTTACACAGGATCAGCTTTCGCGTTCGTACTTTCCGCTTGGTGAGATGCTCAAGAGCGAGGTTCGTGACATCGCCCGCGACGCCAATCTATATACTGCCGAAAAACAGGAATCGCAGGAGATCTGCTTCGTACCCGACGGAAAATATGCCGAATTCATTGACCGCTATCTCGACCACGAAAACCGCTCGGCGGAAATACCGGTCGCGGGCGAGATCGTCAACATTTTAGGTGAAACGGTCGGCGAGCACACGGGCATTCACCGCTACACCATCGGCCAGCGTCGCGGTTTGGGCATCGCGCGCGAAAAGCCGCTATATGTAGTCCAGATCGAACGCGCAAAAAACCAAATCATCGTAGGCGAAGTGAACGAACTGGAATCGCTGGAATTTACGGCAAAGGGCGTAAACTGGGTTGCCTTCGACGAGCCGTCAGGGGCCGTCCGCGCCGACGTTAAAGTGCGCTATCGCCATGAACCAGCCCCGGCAACGATCTTTGCATTGCCGGATTTCCGTGCCAGAATTATCTTCGACGAGCCGCAGCGGGCCATAACACCCGGCCAGGCAACGATCTTCTACAATGGTGAAGAAGTTGTCGGCGGCGGGTGGATTGTGCGAAAATAAGCTCATTGAGGTAGTTAGTTTATGTCAACAGCAACAATAGAGACACTTACTAAAATGCTCGAAGCGTTCCCAGAGTCAGTTCAGGATCGGCCGTCGAACATTTGCGCGAATACCTTGCAGATATTACGGATGACTTGCGATGGGATGAAAGTTTTGAGCGGACCTCGGAAAAATTGGCCGAAACATCTCGGCATGTGAGAGAACAGTTCAAGAACGGAAAGACCGAACCTTTTGAACGCCTGAGTTTTGGAAAGAACATTCGAAACTTGATTCAAATATGAAAAAGGCTGCTCAAAAAGCTTATTCTATCTGGCACCAAAATCCCTTTCACCCTTCGCTGCAATTCAAATGTATAAATTCCCCCGCAAATATTTGGTCAGCTAGAATTTCGAGAGGCTATCGCGCACTTTGTGTAGTTGAGGGAGACACCGCGATTTGGTTTTGGATTGGCAAACACGAAGGTTACGAAAAGTTTTATGGTTAGTTCGGGCCGCGAAGTGTTTGTCAGGTTTGGACGTTGAGCATATGCCAAAAGATAAAAAAAGACTGAGCAAAAACGCGAAAGCGGCGCTGAAAACATTGAACGAATCAAAACTGCTTGCCGCGACCAAAGCCGCGCATGCCGGTGCGGGCGAGGAGTTCAAATCGTCTGTCGTGACGCCCAGAACAAATACTACCGCCATTAAGCCGAGGCCCAACAAGAAAAGGGGATAGACCTGATTTACTGACTGCTGGAAAGCCGTTTTCCGTTATCGCCTTTCAGTAATCAGCTATTTTTGTAGTTCGCCATGACGAAAACCGAGTTGCGCCAAATTTACCTCGCCCGTCAGAAAGCCCTTTCTTCTTCGGAAAGGGCCGAGAAAAGCCGCCGGATAGCACATCACTTTTTCGAAGGCATCGACCTTTCAAAAACGAAGCTGCTGCACTCTTTTATACCCATCGAAAAATTTAACGAGGTCAATACATCGCTAATTATGCGGGCTGTTTGGTCAACTATGCCCGAAATTCAAATCGTTGCCCCGCGCGTGAATTTCGAAACCGGTGGGATGGAATGTGTCGCCTACACCGTCGACACCGAACTTCTCGAAAACGTGTGGGGAATCAGCGAACCGCCGGGTGGCAACCAGGTCGAACCCGCGGATATTGATGTGGTCCTCGTTCCCGGTCTCGCGTTCGATCATGCTGGACACCGCGTTGGGTACGGCAAAGGCTTT
>DLHV01000189.1:8049-9745 GCA_002483395.1 Chloracidobacterium sp. UBA7659
TCACGACGGCGACACCGCGCTCGATTTTTGCGTCACGCCGGAAGGCATCTTTACTGCGGAGGCGCGGCGAAGGGAAGATCTGGCCACAGATGCACACAGATAGGTTGATCGTGTCGGCGCTTATCCGTGTGCATCCGCGGCAAAAAATTCCTCAGGCTCTATTTAGCCTTGAGAATATCGCGAATTTCCCCAAGCAATGCTTCCTGCGGCGGCGGCGGCGTTTCGGCGGCAAGTCTTGTAAAATATGCCATTGCCCATTTCGCCAGCATAAACATCACTAATGCGACGATTAGAAATGTGATTATGTCGCTGATCAATTGGCCGTATCTGACTAGGGGCGATCCGCTCTTGACGGCTTCGTCGATCTGGGCCGCTGTCGCTCCGGCGCCAAGCTTACCACTTAGGTCCCAGAATTTTGTCTTGAAATCCATGCCGCCGGTTACGAGTCCGACAAATGGCATTACTATCCCCTCGGTAAAAGTCGTGACGATCTTACCGAATGCAGCGCCGATAATGACGCCGATTGCCAGATCAAGAACGTTCCCACGCGCAATAAAAGCTTTGAAGTCGTTAAGCATAAAGCCGATCCTCCCGGATGTTTCCTAAAGATAAGTTCAGTGGAGCAACTCAATCTAACCCACAAAGAGCGTGGAAGCAAGCGTGGCGATCGTAAAAATTGCGCTAAAAAGAGCGGTAAACTCCGCCCTTTCTTGCAGTTACAGTGCTATTTCGAGGTTCTCAAACGGTGGCTACATCCGTTTTATCCTCGGCATCCTCATCGTCCTCGTCCTCGCTCTCGCTGCTCAAAAGGAGATCGTCGGTTTCATCCTCATCTGCATCAGCAGCCTCATAACTGGCAATTTCGGACGCCTTATACTGAGCCTCGGCCTGGGTTGTCGCCTGTTTTTCGACGACCTCGCGTGCCTTTAGCATCGTACATCCGCCCTCGAGCACGGCGCCGTCTTCTATCGTAAGCCGTGGCGTTTGGATATTGCCGATAACCCTGGCCGTTCGCCCAAGCTGGATCTTCTCCGAAGCCGCAATATCGCCATTTACTGTTCCGTTTATTACCGCCGCCGAAACACTCACGTTCGCGTCAACGCGCCCGTTAGTGCCTACGATAAGCGTTCCCGCTTCGGATGAAACAGTGCCGACAAGATGTCCGTCGACACGGAGCATTGCCTCAAAGACCGTTTCGCCGGTCAGCATTGTGCCGTGGCCGACAAATCCGCTCAATCGTCCTTCTTTAATGTCGCGGGCCATCGATTCGCTGTCGGTAACCGCTTTGGATGTCGCGGCGTTCTCGCCCGTGTACTGCTGGTAAATCGGATTCGTATGCGGATCCGCATTGCTCTCGTAATTGTTCGGCTCGTTTGTCTGTTCCGATCTGGAACCTCTTCCCATTCTAATCATCTCTTTGAAACTCCTTTGAAATCCTCAAGTTAGGGCGGCAGTTNNTTGCCGGAGAAACTATCGTTGAATGTTTACTACGTAACCATAATAAATGAGTTTTGGGTAAACTGTCTAGCTTTTTCTTAAAGTTGTTAAATTCCGCCCGTCGTGTCAAAATTAAAAGTTTCGGGAGGCTGTGGAAAAAATTGTTCGCGGAAAGTAAAACAAAGGCAAAGCTGCTCAAAAAAATGGGCAACGCTATCGCCGATTTTTCGATGATCGAAGAGGGCGACAAGGTGATGGT
>DLHV01000251.1:0-169 GCA_002483395.1 Chloracidobacterium sp. UBA7659
AGTACATGTCAGGCAAATTGAAGATCGACATCCCGGATGTTCGCCGACTACCGAACGGCAGCCGACTCAAGGTTAAAGGTGCACGGGCGCACAATCTGCGAAGTATTGATGTCGAGTTTCCGATAGGTGTTTTTACCGTTGTTACCGGCGTGTCGGGTTCGGGCAAATC
>DLHV01000251.1:226-2834 GCA_002483395.1 Chloracidobacterium sp. UBA7659
GATAAAGTGATCGAGATCGATCAAACGCCGATCGGACGCACGCCGCGTTCGAATCCCGCGACATACACGGGTTTGTTCACGCCGCTCCGCGAGCTGTACGCTATGCTGCCGGAATCGCGAGTTCGTGGCTACAAGGCCGGCCGGTTTTCCTTCAATGTAAAAGGCGGACGATGCGAAGCGTGTGAGGGCGACGGCCTGAAGCGGTTTGAGATGAATTTTTTGCCGGACGTCTATGTTACCTGCGATGTTTGCCGAGGCAAGCGTTACAACCGCGAGACNNGGGCCTTTCGATCGCCGATCTGCTCGATACGACGATCGAAGACGCGTTTCCGATCCTCGAAAATATTCCGCAGATCAAACAGAAACTGCAAACTTTGCTGGATGTCGGGCTCGGGTATGTAAAGATCGGCCAATCGTCAACGACACTTAGCGGCGGCGAGGCCCAACGAATTAAACTTGCTAAAGAGCTATCGAAACGGGCGACCGGAAAGACGTNNTGGACGAGCCGACGACCGGTCTGCATTTTGCCGACGTCCACAAGCTTCTCGAAGTTCTTCAGCGGCTGGTCGATGTCGGCAACACGGTGATCGTCATCGAACACAATCTCGACGTGATCAAATCGGCGGATTATGTCATCGACCTCGGTCCGGAAGGCGGCTCGGGCGGCGGGCGTGTGGTCGCAACCGGCACGCCCGAAGAAGTTGCGAGGGTCAGAAAATCGTATACCGGCCAGGCATTAAAAGCCGTTCTGAATTAGAGCGGCCTATAAACCCTCCAAAAGCTGCTGTTTCATGTTGACGCGCATTTCGCGTCGCGAAAAGCCTCCGATCATGCTCATCGTCCGGTCGAAATCGATTTTGGCGAGGTTTGTAAAGATCGAAAAGTCGAAATAGATCCCCAGCGAATTACCCTGTGAAATAATCGTTTCGCCCTGCCGGACAGCGTAGTTGCCCTGAAAACCGTAAACAATAACCGCCGCTTCGGAAATCTCGTTTATCTGCCCGATAAGGCCGTCGAACATTCTAAAAGCTTCGGCCGGTTCGATTGTCGAGTACGCCCCAATTATCTGCAAAGTTTGGGACATTTCGTTGCTTGTCTCCGGTTTTGCCGGAAGCTGCACCCGTGCTTTTTCGAGCAAAGCCGCGGCGTAAGACTTGTTCTTTTCGGTGTCCCGGCTGAACACGGCGTTTGCCAGGGAGATAAGAGCGGAGTGCCGGTTCGAATCGGGAAACTCGTCGATCAACGCTTCGGCTTCGGCGAATCGGCCCTCATTCATTAGTTGATGAACGTAATACCAATTGAGGCTGCTGACGGCATTCTCCAGCGCATCATCCGAAAAATTTTCATCCAAAATAGTCCTGGCATGAGCAATATTCCCGGCTGCAACAAGCTTGTTGGCCGCTGACTGATAAACCTGCCCGCGTGATTCTATCGGGAGCTTGGCCGCCTCAGCCAACATTTGTTCGACGGGTATGTCGCCGTTCATTAGCTTGGTTACATTCTCGTCCTGATAAATACGGCCGAAGCCGTTACGCACCGTTGTTTTTTCGGCCTGTTTTATCCGTTCAACCGCTGCCGGCACAAGTTTTTCCGCTATCTTGACGATCGATGGGCCAAGCCCGTAGCCGTATTGGCTGCCGCGATCCAGGTAAAATGTAATGAGTTTTTCCGCCAGTGTTTTCATCCGCGAATCGTCAAAATGCAGTGCTTTTTCCGTCGGCGAGTGTTCGCGGATAAATTCCGCGAGCAGGGACATTGCAACCTGAATACTTTGGTAATCCGGCTGGTTGGCGATCAGAAAAGTCTTCCGGGAAATTTGGCTGACAACGTCGCCGGCCAGTTCATTAGCGGTATTCGGGTCCTTCTCAAACAGCTTTTTTAGCAGCGGGAGCGCTTCGTTCGAAACACCGTTTTTCAGCGCAGCTTTTAGAAGTGCGATCGCCCTGGCGGGATTTTGGTCAGCCGCTTGTCTCATAAAAGCATGTTCAAGATTTAATTCGTTCTGTGCGAGGTATTGATCGTTTCCGGGGTTGTTGCGTATCTTCGGATCCTTAGAGCCTTTATTGAATATAGCTCTCTCAATTGCCGCCGGCCGCGTTTTGTATAAGCTTTGCAGGGCAAATTCCGCGTCGCGTGCAGCTATTGTCTGCAGGATCTGCGGGCGAGTCGATTGGCCGGTCAAAAGGTCGTTTTTTTGACCGGATTTGCGGTTCGCTTCGGCGGCAGCCTGGGCGCTGAGAAGTTCATTGATCGCATCCTGGAAGAAATCGGCTGCACGCTTTTGGTCTATGTCCCAAAGCCGGCTGCCCAACTTTGCAAGTACGATCGCCCTGTTTTCGGGTATCCGTAGCTCACGAGTGTCGGCAACTATACTTTCTATAAGGACCATCTGCCGCCGCAGTTTTTCTTTTGCTGCGTCATTTTCCTTCTGCGCAAAAACGTTCATGCAATGCAAGAGCAGCACCAGAACCATTAACCATCGCTTGCTTTTCATTTGAATTGTCTCCTGATCAACGGAAGTTGTTATTTTGAGAACGCGCGAAGGCCGGAAAGGTTGCACCGGCAGATGAAAATTGAGTTTTAGGTCCGGGCACATTCCGGGTCACCC
>DLHV01000251.1:2930-5100 GCA_002483395.1 Chloracidobacterium sp. UBA7659
TTGTTTTAACACACACTCCTTAAATGGGACGATCGTGGTTCCCAAAATCGTTCCACTTAGGTGTAACTAGGTGTCGAAAGTGGAACGGCTTAAATGTTGCAGCTACGCTGGTTACAGCGAAAAATCGTTCCACTTTGTGTTAACACTGCTTCTTAGTGGAACGATTTGTGCCGAGACACACGACCTTAGCAAATCTGTTCGCGTGGCGAATCTCTAATTGTCAAAGACCTGCCAGGCCGCGCCGAGATGCGTGACTGAAATATTGTCGCATAGATGCAATATCGTGTCAAGAGTTTCACGCCTTGGCAGTGGTCCAGTTTCGGTCGAAATATTCAAACGAACCCACTACCTACAATTATATGGTACTGACCAACTACACGATTTTTGTTACAATACCCTTTTACTTTATAACGCCGATTCTCAATTACACGATGAGTCAAATATCAGAAAAAGTTGTATTGGAAGCCCTAAAGCGGATCATCGACCCCGATCTGCGAAAGGATATCGTTACGCTCGGATTTGTTCAAAATCTGTCGATAAATAACGGTGACGTTTCGTTTCGTATAGTGTTGACCACGCCGGCCTGTCCCGTGAAGGAGCAAATGGAAGCACAGGCGACTGAGATCGTCGTCGGTCTTGAAGGCGTTTCGTCCGTCAAGGTAACGATGGACGCCGAGGTGCCGCAAGGCCGCGGGATCGCCAACAACATTGCCATTCCGGGCGTGAAAAACATTATCGCCGTGTCGAGCGGCAAAGGCGGCGTCGGCAAGTCGACGGTCGCGGTCAATCTCGCGGTGTCGCTGGCCCAGGACGGTGCGAAGGTCGGGATTATGGATGCCGACGTTTATGGGCCGAATATTCCGATCATGCTTGGTACCGGATATGATCAGCCGGAAATCGAAAACGGCAAGCTTGTACCGATCAAAGCCCACGGCATCTGCATGATCTCAATGGCCGTTCTCGTTCCGCCCGATAAACCGATGATCCTCCGCGGCCCGATGCTCCACGGCGTAGTGCGGCAGTTCCTGTCGGATGTTGACTGGGGCGAGCTCGATTATCTTATTGTGGATATGCCTCCCGGAACGGGAGATGTTCAGCTTTCGCTCGCTCAGTTGGTGCCTGTCCAGGGTGCGGTGCTTGTGACAACGCCGCAGGAAGTTTCGCTGTCCGATGTTCGCCGGGCTGTGAAGATGTTCGAACAGGTCGCGATTCCGGTGCTTGGTGTTATCGAAAATATGTCCTACTTTATCGCTCCGGACACCGGAAATCGCTATGACATCTTTGGCAAAGGCGGCGGCCAAAGGCTGGCCGACGAGTATGACCTGAATTTCCTCGGCGAAGTGCCGCTCGGGATGGAAGTCCGCGAGGGCGGCGACAAAGGCATTCCGGTTGTCGTCTCCGCTCCCGAATCGCTTCAAGCTATAGCTTTTCATAAGGTTGCCGAAGAAGTTGCAAGGCAAATCTCTATCGAAGCGATGAAACCAGAGCTAACGATACTTACAAGGAGTCACGTGTGATCAGAGAATATCTTGGTAAAAAGGCCGCGCGCTCAATTGAACGGTCTAAATACGGCCAAACTAAGATAGGCAAGATGTCTGCCACGTATTTGGACGAAGATCGAATCGAAGATCACGGTTATGCCACAATGGCGTCAGTAACTGATGAACTTCAACATCCATACTTTCGTTACCATATCTATTGGATCGCCTTGGCAACAAACCTCATTTCATGGCTTTCGGTCATTTTTCTTCCTTTTATCGTTTCCAAGATCGTTCTCTCGCTCGCTTTGATCTTTTCAAAAGGTGGGCTTTTGCTGATAATACCTGCATTTTCTTCTACGATGTTCGGCATTTACGCACTTCTGCGTATGTGGTTTCCAGAAACTATTGATGCAAATAATCCTGCGGATGTAATGCAAAGCTACCAGCAACAATCCGACTCTCTACGCACTTGGAAAATGTGGGTTGCCTCGTGCGGCGGCGGAGCAGTGAACGCTATTTTGCTTATCATCACTTATTTCTACATGACTGATGAATGGCAGCAATACGCGCAATAATATTAACTCTCAACATGCCCAGTAATATGTACATTAACGTAAGGATTCGCCCCGGGGTCCAAATTTTTGACAGGAGTCATAACTAATAATATGTCAGCAGTTGCAGCACCAACA
>DLHV01000125.1 GCA_002483395.1 Chloracidobacterium sp. UBA7659
GGTATGAAATATTACCGCAACGTCGAAGTTGCTTACGACCCGACGATGAATCAAAAACAAGAGCGGGATTATGACGACATTCCAATCATCACGGGCGGAATGGATATGCCGGACGCTTCGATGGACATTCCGCTGGTCGAAGCCGATATGGACGGTTTTTCGATTGAAGAAGGCGAAGACAGTTCATATATGGATGAGCCGGAAGTCTTTGAAATAGAAGAAGTTGCGGATGAGCTAATCGCCGATACCTTTGAGGATGATGATTTTTAATCGTTGAAATTCAAACAGACAAATGAAAGCTGAGGGAGAAATCTCTCAGCTTTTTTATTTGCAGATGAAAAGTTTTATGAAATAATTCCAGACTCAAAAGGGATTTTATTATTTGGGGTGATTTAGTAAAGACCATGATTCATAAAATTCGCAAAAGGCATCGCCTAATTTGGCTGATTTTGGCAATAATTTTACCGCTTGTTTTCGCGGCGAGTATTGCCTTTCGGCACAGCGAACCCGTGAACGAAAAAGTGCCAACAAGAGAATTGTCCACAGAAGAATACAGATGAACACAGATTTTCTCATTGATTTTTTTTCGTGTTCTTTCGTGTTTGTTCGTGGCTAAAAATTAATAATGAGCGAAAAATACGCAGCAATCAGTTGGAATCGGCAAAAGAAAATCTACGATGCGGTTTTGTGGATTGGGATAGTTGTGTATCTTTTGTTATTTATTGGGTTAGGGGGCATTTTGCAGCCTTTCGCAACGATTGAAACTCTGCTGATTCGTGGGTTTGGGACGTGCGCGATTTTGTTACTGCACATTGTTTTAATCATCGGACCACTGTGCCGGATTTCGCCGAAGTTTTTGCCTTTGCTTTACAATCGGCGGCATTTGGGCGTGACGACTTTTTTGATTGGAGCGGTTCACGCCGGTCTTTCGATTTTTCAGTTTCACGCGCTTGGCAACGTGAATCCGTTTGTCAGTATTTTGATAAGTAATACGCGATACAACAGTTTAGCGGACTTTCCGTTTCAGGTTTTGGGCTTAATTGCCTTGCTCATATTGTTTCTAATGGCGATGACGAGTCACGATTTTTGGTTGAATAATCTGACTGCGCCTGTTTGGAAAACTTTGCACACGCTTGTTTATGTCGCGTATGCTTTGCTGATTTGTCACGTTGCGCTGGGAGTTTTACAGGCGGAAACTTCGCCGGTTTTGGCAATTTCGCTGGGAGTGGGAATAGTTTTGGTAGTTGGATTACATCTGATTGCAGGATTCAAAGAAAGCAAGTCGGACAGTGAAATTAATGAACATGATGAATTTATCGAAGCTTGTTCGGTTAACGAAATTCCTGAAAAACGGGCTTGTATTAGAACAATTTCGGGCGAAAGAGTAGCAATCTTTAAATACGACGGCAAAATTTCCGCTGTTTCAAACGTCTGCCAACACCAAAACGGTCCGCTTGGCGAGGGTGTAATCGGTGATGACGGCTGTATAACTTGCCCTTGGCACGGGTTTCAATATCAACCCGAAACAGGCGCATCTCCGCCGCCGTTCACGGAAAAAGTGCCGACTTTTAATGTCAAAGTCGAAGACGGAAAAGTTTTTGTCCATCGAAAACCGAATCCGGCAGGAACGCGGGTTGAACCTGTTTTGATTAAAAATTTACAGGGATCGAGGAGATAAACAGGGGAAAAATCACTAAAAAATATCCCTTCTTATCCCCCGTATCTCTGTGAATTCCCCAAATTTATGAACGAAGATTTTTACATTGGTTATTTGCCGAAAATGCCGAAAAATTTAGCGAAGATTATTAAAACATTCGTTACTGTCTTGTTTATTGCGGGGATTGGTTTGGTAATAATCCTTTGGCTTGGGCAAAAACCGTTTGCAAAGAGCGTTTTTGAATTTGGCACGGTGAAAGATTTTGAAGGAACGATTCAGGCGAAACCATNNCCAATACCGTTTTTGTTGGTTGAAAAGAGCGAGAAAAATAACGGGTTGCCGACCTTTGAAAGAATTCCCCTTGTGGCTGAAGGCAAACACGGGTTTGATGCGGCGTTGCTCGACGGTCAGCACGTCAGGCTGAAAGGAACGCTGATTTACCGGGATGATTTGCGGATGATTGAAGTCGTTCCTCATTCAGCCGGAAAACTTTCCGAAACCGCGAATCCGATTGAAGAAAAGGGCGAATCATTGGGCAATTTTACTCTTCGCGGCGAAATTGTTGATTCAAAATGCTACTTGGGCGTGATGAATCCGGGACAGTCAAAACCGCATCGGGAATGTGCCGTCGCGTGTTTGCGCGGAGGAATTCCGCCGCTTTTTGTGGTTAAGGATTTGGCGGGAAATGTTTCGGAATTGTGGCTTTTGTCGGAAAAAGGCGAGCCTGTTAATCGGGAAATTCTTGATTTTGTGGCAGAGCCGATAGAAGTTTCGGGCGAAGTCTCACGGATAGGCGACCAACTTGTTTTCAAGATAAATCCGAATCAAATTAAAAGATTGCCTTAATTTTGGAATAAGAATTGCTTCTCAATTGATTTAATAGTCACGAGGAGCAATTATTATGAAAAATAGTTCGGAAAAGTTTGCAGTTATTTTAGCGGGTGGCGATGGAAGCCGTCTAAAGTCTTTGACCAGAGCAATTACGGGAGACGAACGCCCGAAACAATTCTGTCCGATTTTGAATAACGAAACGCTTTTGGACGTAACCAGAAAGCGGGTTGAATTAAACTTCAAACCTGAAAAAATCTTTTACAGTTTGACGCAAAAGCACGAATTTTATTACCTTTCGCACTTGGTTGAGGTAAAAAAATCGAATCTTGTCGTGCAATCCGAAAACAAGGGAACTGCGCCGGCAATTTTGTATTCACTGATGCGAATTGCCACGCAAAACCCGCAGGCAACTGTGGCATTTTTCCCATCCGATCATTATTTTTCCGACGACGAAGCCTTGATGAATCAGGTTGAAAGAGCCTTTGAAACGGCTGAACGGCAACCCCAATCTATCGTTTTATTGGGAATCGAACCCGACAAAGCGGAAACTTCCTACGGTTGGATTGAGCCGATTGATTCGTTGTTTTCCTATGAAACAAACGCAGTTAGCCGTGTGCAGCGATTTTGGGAAAAACCGACCTTTGAATCCGC
This sequence comes from Chloracidobacterium sp. UBA7659, assembly GCA_002483395.1. Lineage (GTDB taxonomy): Bacteria > Acidobacteriota > Blastocatellia > Pyrinomonadales > Pyrinomonadaceae > OLB17. The sequence continues at coordinate 3,140 of DLHV01000125.1, forward strand.
GCAACATCTTTTGTTAAAAGGCTGTTTGTGGAACAGCTTTGTGATGGTCGGAAAAGTCTCGACCTTTTTAGAAATCATCAAACGCGAATTGCCCGACCTTTTTCGGATGTTTGAAGCAACCAGCGTAACTTACGGAACTTTTGCCGAAAAGCAAACGATGCGTGCGCTTTATGCTTGGATAGAGGAAACAAATTTTTCCAGCGAAGTTCTGGAGAAATGCACGAATGAATTGTATGTTCTGCGCGTCAGCGATGTCACCTGGAGCGATTGGGGCGAGCCGCAGCGGGTTTTGGGAACATTGACGGATTTAGGCTTGCAAATGGATTGGATGTTGGCAGCAGCTTAAAAATTTATCCGATAATTTGAAAAAGAAGGTGGATGTAGAGAATGTCCACCTTCTTCTTTGTCTATTTCAAGCGAGGAGGAGGCTTAACAGTCATCGGATTGCCTTTGTAACCAAGGGCCTTCCAGTCCATACGGCCTTTCGGGCCATGACAATCCATACACTTCAGGGCCTGCTCCTTCGGCTGAACACCGTGGAATATACCCATGTATCGGGTGGTGTCCACCCACGTATAATTTGCGTTGTCGATACCATAGATCTCTTTGGCAGCACTCTTGACCGCCGGGTCGATCTGCCCGTTAGAGAAGAAATGCTCGACGGTGATCGGTATCAGCCAGTCCTTCGCCGTCAATAGCGGGAGCCGGCCCTTGTGGAGTTTAAAGGCAAATATCTTCGCCTTTACGTCCTCGCGGGAGCCTTGCGGAGTCATGATCCCGACCGAACCGTCGGCCAGGCGAGTGGCGGACTCGCCGGGAAGCTGTGCCCTTGTGAACCCGTTGTACCAGGCATAAACCGGTTCTACGTCCTTCTGCAGGGTGATCGTCGCCGAGTACTTATCGGTCTCCGCGTTATACGTCGGCTTCGACCAGTCTCGAATCATATCGGTGGCTTCGGCACGGGCGAATTTCGGAATATGGCAGACCGTGCAGTTTACGCTTTCAGCGTGCTTATTCAGGACAGCCAGCTTATGCGGCGGCGAGCCGTGACACGCCGTACTGTCACAGGTCAGTTGCTTGTCGGGCGTATCGCTGCCCGACAGGTCGGTTCCGCGTCCAAGGACACGATGATCCTTACCAGCGTGGCATGTGACACACTGCATGTTCTTTCCCGCAGTCGCCATGTGAACGTCAAAGTCGCGGGTTGGGTCGGCCAGCGTATACTCGACATCGCCGCGCTTGAAATTGGGGCCGCCGCCCGAAGCACTGTGGCATCGGAGGCACATTACCCGCGTTGGCGAAGAGATCCTTTTGGCGACGGAATCGAGGCCTTCCTGGTTCTTCCACAAGATCGGTTTCCATTCATATTCACCCTTGTCGTTCTGGTAAAGGTCCCGGCGATAACCACTCGCGTGACACATCAGGCAGTCGATATTCTCGACCTGTGTTTTGCTGATCGTGTCGACGGGCAACTGGCCCTTACCGGCGTGGCAGGCGGAACAGCCCTTGCTGACCACGTCACCGCGTGAATTCTTGACAAAACCGATCCAGTTTCCTCTCGGACTCGTGCAAAAGTCGTTGAAAGTATTCATTTTCCCGAGCTTCTGCTTATTTGAATTTATGATCTGCGGGGCATCACCCTTCCATTGATAGTGCTGCGAATTGAAGAAGTTTTCAGCCTCTTTCTGATGGCATGTCAAACACGTTTTGGTCCCTTCGTAGTGCTCAAAATAATCGGTGTGGGAGTATGTTTTATCCTGAGCATAAAGAAGCGTCGCCGTGAAACCGAACGCTGCCGCTAAAACAACAAGTAACAGGTGAACCCAGTACCTTTTCATGACAACCTCCTCAAAATCTCACGATCGTGCTGACCGTCACCATCTGGGCGTCCTTGTATGTCGGAAATCCCAAGATCGGCGTGGCCGTCAAATCTTTCGGGGCTCCGAGGTGCCATCCCGATCCGGAATAACGGTAATTGTATTGAATATAATCACCCTTGATCGTGAAACGATTGTTTATCCGGTGGGTCAGATAAAACTCATAGACTTCGCCGCGGGCATTGGTCTTCGGTGCGATGATGTCGTCTTCAGCCTGTGCGAAGTTGAACCAATATTTCGTTCCATGGTTGAATTCGAAGCCGAGTTTCGTTCTTTCTTCCTGACCAAATCCGTAACGGAGACCGGCATAGATCATCGCGCCGTCGCGGTTTATCGGTGTTTCGAACGGGTCCGACATCATCCCGCCGAATGGTGTTGTCGCACTATTCGGCCGCAAACCGACATAGTTGAGACTTGCAAACAGGTCCAGACGCCGGATTTTTCGCTGGACGGTGATACCTGCGAGATTGATCGCGCCGAGATTGGTTGACGGAGTGAATCGCATCACCAGCGGAGCACCGACGGGTTCTCCTGTCAGCGGATTGTTGGGCAATACGGTCAGCCCGTTAAAACCATCGGTTACGTCGAACGCCCGTGCAACAGTTGCCTGAATCAGCATGTTATCGCTGGTCCAAAGATCAAAATTGCCGCCGAGGAAATGAACGTCCTTTAGCCTGTCCTGCGGCATCTTGATCAGATCGCCGTTGCCAAAACCGGATTCGTAGCCGAGCCCGTAACACAATCTGAATATTGTGTTTTCGCTCAGGTTATAGCCGAACGTGATTCCATCGAACTGATAATCTATTAAGGCTCCGGACGGCGTTCCTGCCCGCATTTCATCCTCACGGAAGTTTAGCGGCGGGCCGTTCGTCGATGGGCGACGGCCGATCGATAGAAAAAACTTCGATCCGCCGATCTTGTTCCATGCGAAATATGCCCGCTCGACCCTTAGCTGATCGGAATTGGGGACACCCGCGGTTGTTCCGTCCACATTAAGCGACGTCGGCTGCCCATTAAAAACCTGAACACCGGTCGAATCGCCAAACACCTTGTACATGCTCAGCCTCGCGCTAAACGACATGTTTTCGGCGACGGGAGCGTCGATACGGAACCGGAAACGGTTTGTGTAAAGAACGCCGTTGTTCGCCTTGGTCTCGGGAACGAATGTCGCCGGCATGAGCATGCCCATCAACTGCTGCTGCAGCGGCTGCGGGAACGACGCCATCTGCTGTTTTAACTGGTCGAACGTGAGGTTTGACGTGAAGTATTGGTAACCGCTGTAGTTTCCGGCAACCGTGCTGTTTATCTCGTTGATGCTCATGGGCGGACGGCCGAGTACGCTCATCGCGAACATTGTCCGTACAAGCAGGCTCTGCAGCTTCATGCCATCAAAATGCGCCGGAAGCGTGGCCCGGATCGAATGCGCCTCAAACCTATAGTCTCCGCCGAAACGGACTCGTTGGAGCGACGTGTCGCGTTCCGTCTTCGTTACGCGTTTATCAAGGTCTTTGACAAGGTCCGCGGTTTCTTTTTGCGCCTCGGCCGCGGGGGTTTCTGCTTGAGCTGCTTGTTTTGCCTCTTGGGCGGCAAGCCTTTCCTCAAGCGTTTTAACCATTAATTTGAGTTGGTCCAGCTCGTTTCGCAGCTCGTCGCTCTTAACTTTATCGGATTGCGTTGCGGGAGGCGTAGGCTGGACGTTTTGTGCCAATATTGGCGGGATCATTATCAGTATCACCGCCAAAATATAAATAACTCGACTGATTTGATTCATGATATCTCCTTTCGAGTTTTTGGAACTCGATCGCCGCTTCCAAAAGCAGCCTTTTATATCCNNTATTCGCTGCAGGTTTGCGGCTGTTCGGAATCGGCGGCGTGGTCGATACAGAACTTTTTAATCTTTGCGATCTGTTCGGCGGTTAGAAACTCCAGAAGCCTCTTCTTCTCCGATTCCAGGACCACATCTTTATGCGTCTTTGTAAATTTTTTATCGAAAAAGATACGCCATTGATCCTGTGTGAGGCTCATCGGCGTGTATTCGCCATTTGGTGAATCCTTTGCGTGGCAAACCTTGCAATCAACTTTATAAAGATCCTTTCCGTTCTCGTCCCCAGCGAAACTCGTGACACCGGTGATCGTGGAGGTCATCGCGATGAAACTGATCCAAAGAACGATCGCCATTAATTTTGCTAGATTCATAATTACCTCCATTTAAACTTACTGGCGGGGCGCATGCGTAATCGCGCCTTTTACTACAGCTCAGACGCAATTGGTCTGCCAGAATGAATGGCCAAACGCCGTTCGCCAAAGCCATATCCGTATTGGATAATATGCCGATATACTCATATATGATTAGCTTGAGAACGAATGGATGCGAAAAATGTCACGGTTTACCGCGAAATATTCGGCAGTGTCATTGTCCCGGAAAGCTGGAAGGGCGAATAAGGGTGGCTCGAATTTTGACAGAGAATATGCCGAACTCTACCAGCGGCAGTTACCAGCGGACTGGAGGCGCGAATTAGGTCATGACGCCAAATCTAGTAAAGATTAATTACTTAAACCGCTTGATTCAAAATCGTGATCGTCAAATTGTATTTATATCGTCGAATCCCGCGATTTCATGTTGATGACCGTTTTTATTGCCAATATTTTATTGAACTTTCAAAACCCAGCCTTTCGGATCAACGACGGGAACGGTACCGGTGAAACTTACCGTTGCCTGGCCGTTTTTCAATTCAACCCGTCGGGTTTTGCCGTTTACTTCAACATCTACAGGCATTGGGAAAGGCAAATTGTTCGGCGTTTCCCACGTCAGCGACATGACCTGATCGTGTGAGCCCGATGAAGCACTGTCAATGGTGATCGCGGTTACCAGTTTCGGCAGTTTCGGTTGTCTCAAATACAGTTCGAAAAACCAGTCGAGGTCCATTTTGGATTCTTGTTCGGCGATGTTCAGGAAATCGTCGGTGTTTACCAATCTTGCCTGACGGCCGTCGGTGACAGCCTCCATTTCCTTGGTCGGGTAGCACATCCGGCGTAATGAGCGGAAAAATGCTTCGTCGCCGATCAGGTATCGCAGAGTGTGAAGTACGACAGCGCCTTTGCCGTAGATGTCGCCGTCGCTTTTCAAGTAATCCGGTTCGGCCATATAGACCTGATAGGAGATCTTCGGTTCACGCGGGGCGACGGGCTGCATGTTTCGGGTGCGGGCCGCCCGGCCGCGCATTGCTTCGAAATATGCATCCTTGCCCTTTATCTCTTCAAGGTAGAGCGTATCCATAAATGACTGAAAGCCCTCGTGTATCCAGAAATCGCGCCAGTCGCTCGCGGTAACGAGATTAGACCACCACTCGTGGCCGAATTCGTGCAGCATTAGCCAATCGAAACCGTCTTCGTTGTACTGAAACTTGTTGCCGTACGCGATATGCGTCGAATGCTCCATGCCGAGATGCGGCGTTTCGACAATGCCGAGCTTCTGCGAACGAAACGGGAACGGGCCTAAATACTTCTCAAAAAATGCGTTGTATTTCTTGGTTTCGTTGATCAATTTCGGCCCCTTTTCAAAACTTTCGGGCAGAATATAAAACTCCATAGGAATCATTTCGCCGGTTATACTCTTAACGCTGTCTTTGATTACACGATACGGCGCGGCGTTGAACAGGATCGAATAATTCGGAATCGGGTTCGTCATTCGCCAAATATATGTAGAGGTGCCATCGTGGTTCTTCGCCGTGCTCTCGAGCTTGCCCGGGCCGACTGCGACAAGCGGGTCAGGAACCGTGACGCGCATAGTCGCGGTAGAAGCCTTATCTGAAGGATGATCCTTGACCGGAAACACCAGGTCGGCACCGTCGTTCTGAAGCGCGACGGAGATCCAGTCGGAGCCGTCTCCAGTTTTCTTCCACATAAAACCACCGATCCAAGGCGGCCGCGGCGCTTCGCGCGGGATGCCGGAATAACTGATGATGGTTTCAAACATCTCGCCCGGCTGCTTTGTCGCCGGAAAGTATATCCAGATCTTCCCTTCCTTCCGTTCATATTTGAGCGCGGCCTGTTTGCCGCCCGCTTCGCTGTAAACCCGGCCTATCGTGTACGGCGTGTCCAGATCGAGAACGATTACGTTTGTCGGAATGACGATTTTCGCAGTCATTACCGTAATGCCGGAGATCGTCTTCGTTTTCGGATCGACCTTTAAGGTTATGTCGTAAGCCTGAACGTCGTAGGCCGCCTGTTCAAACATCAGAGGGCCGCCGGTTTCGGTCGGACGGATGCCGAGTTCGCGTTGGGCAAATGAACTAACGACGAAAAGAAGAAGGGCGGCGAGTATTGAGATTTTTTTCATAATTTACTGTCTGTGGCGTCGAAAAGAACCCGGCAGCGGACGCAGGTGGTTCTGACCTGTTTGGTTTATGCTAAAAACACTTTACACGCGATTCGGTTTATCTGAAAATGTATATGAAATGCTTAAGAAAGCGATCCCGGTTTTTATAATATTCGCCGCTCTTGCCGCGGCCGCAAATTCGCAGCCGCCTCCGCGCGAGCCCGTAAAGATCAACTCCAGGCCGGCCCCGAAGCCGGCGGTTGTCAAGGGCGAGCCGTTCGATAAAGCCGACGTTAAAACGATGGCGGCGCAATGCGTTGCGCTCGACACCGAGGCCGGCCTGATCGAGCTTGAGATGTTTCCGGAAAGCGCTTCGGAATCGGTGCGAAATTTTCTGAATCTTTCCGCGACAGGCCTGTTCGATACGACGACATTCAGCCGTGTCGTACCGGGTTTTGTTATCCAGGGCGGCAATATTTGGACGCGTGAAAAAATGACCGCGCAGATCGATCAAAGAGCCCGCCGCACTATTCCCGACGAACCAAACAAAATTCTCCACGAACGCGGCATTCTCTCAATGGCACGCCCGACCGAACCGAATGGCGCGACGACGAATTTTTTATTTTGGTTGATTCCGCACCGAGCCTTGATGGCAGTTTCGCGGCTTTTGGCCGAGTGACAAAAGGAATGGACGTTGTCGACGCGATAAACAAAACAAAGGTCGAGGGCGATAAACCTGAAAAGCCGGTGAAGATCAGGAAGGCGAGTGTTGTCGTATGCACACCGGTACCGGGCAATTCGCCTAACTAATTTCCTTGGCAAATGCAAGAACATGACCGTCCGCGTCGACAGCGTAAGCCGCACGATGCCCCCAATCGCGTTCGATCATTGGGCTTATCTCGCGGGCACCGGCAGCAAGAGCACGTGCATGATACGCGTCCGGGTCATTTACAACCAGATAGACTTCGGCTCGCGGAACCCTATGAGCGAGAGACGGATGTTCTATCCGACCGCCAAAAAGTCTTGCCGCTCCCTCTTCCGGCATTAAACCAAGAACAGTGTTATCGCCCAATCGAAACTCCGTCATTCCAGGTACGTTTAGGTCCGGCGGCCTTCCGAGCACTTCCGAATAAAAGGCCGTGCCTTTTTGTTGATCCGCGACATATAAAATAAAGTGCGTTCTCATCGTTCGATCATTCCGCAAAATCCAAATCCAACGTCATGCGATACTCATTCGCCATCGACGGATGGCCGTGAGCCATTGCTACATCTATGCCTTTTTTGTAGATCTCGATGGCCTTTTCGCGCTTCCCGGATAGTTCGTAGGCTTTGGCGAGCGTGCCGTATGCGTTGCCTTCGTCGTCGGCTTTTGCGAGGTACGCGTCGAGGACGGCGATCACATCTGCGTGTCGGCCGATCTTTTCGTATTCCTTGGCGAGCCCGAACATCACAATTGTATTGTCCGGATCGGCCTCGAGCATCTGTCTAAAGACTTCTATTCTGTTGGTCATAACGGTCAACTTAACATCGCGAGGCCGGGTTTACAAAAACACAAAGACGCCGTTATCGAAACGGCGCCTTTTTTGAGGGGAAAGGGAAGCCGATCATTTGACGTAATCTGCAACCGTTTCGGAAAATTTGCGAAGCTGCTCGGGTGCTTCGGATGCAAGCACCGGTGTGCTGCCAAGTATCTGAGCGGCCGATTTTTCGTAGACGGCCTGGTTCATGTCCTGGTCCTGCGATATGACGACACCTTTCAGTGCAATCCCGGCAAAAAGCCCTTTGCTGCGCGAGTATGAAAGGATCTCGGCGTCAAGCGTAACATTCGTCGAGGCAGCAGCCGTGCGGCCGACCGGCCCGGCGGACACGCTGCCTTCGGCGCCGATCTCGAATTTATCCTGCAGCAAGTTCGAAATGCCCTTGTCATTCATAATAAGCAAAACGTAATCGGTTTTTTGCCCGCCGATCTGAGCACCGACGCTGCCGCCGGCCATGTTCAGAAATGCCGGAGCACTCCAACCTGTGTCCGTGCGGCGGATCGCAACGCCGTTACCTCCCTGGCCGCCGATAATAAACGCCGCCTTCAATGTGCCTGGAAATACGACTATCGCTTTCGCTTTTTTCAGCAGATCGCGAGGGATCGATTTTTCGGCGACCTTCATGACCTCATCGATCACATCGGACGCTTTGTCCACACGGTCGACTGCCGCTCTCAATTCCTTTCCCTTGTTCTTATCCTTATCCTGCGCGAAGCTGTACGAGCTAAACGCAGCCAAGCTGATCGACAGTAATAATACAATAATAATTTTTGATCTCATTGTAACCTCCGTGGATTGTATTGAGAACGCGCCGCTAAAACAGTGTTTGTTGGACCGGAGGCGTTGCTACGACTGCCTCGACTGGTGTTTCATGTTGTCTAAATCCAAGACGGCGGGAGTGAAATTCAAAAAGCTTTTTCGTCACTTCCCATTGCTCGGTCTTGCCTGTACCGCGTTCCTTGTAAGTTCGATGCCGCAAACTGCCGCCGCGTTCGCGCTTCATTGTGTTGATGATCTTTGTAACGCGGGTAAGCGGAAGGCGTTCGTGCATCTTTTCTACAAAATACGCCTCGATCGAATCGGTGTCGAGGTGCAACATCGACATAAATGCCCGCGTTGCCCCTGCTTCCTTCGCCCGTTCGAGGAGGCCGGGAATGTCCGACTCGTTATACCCGGGAATGATCGGTGCAACTCCGATGCCGACCTCAATCCCGGCGTCCGCGATCTGCCGCATGGCCCGAAAACGGGCTTCGGGCACGGGAGTGTATGGCTCGAACGGGTTCGATTTTTCTTTTGTCAAAAATGGTAGCGAGAAAAATACAGATACTTTTTTTAGTTTTTTCAGAACATCTATGTCGCGGGTGACAAGTGGGCTCTTTGTAATTACACCGACCGGAACCTGGAATTCGGCACAGACTTCGAGACATTTGCGGGTGAGCTGATATTCGGCTTCGAGCGGCAGATAAGGGTCAGTCGCGAACGAAAAATCGAGATGCGGCATCTTGTCGCGGGTTTTCTTCAATTCCTGTCTGAGCAGCACTGGCGTATTCGGTTTGACTACGATCTTTGTCTCGAAATCCGTGCCCGCACCGTAGCCAAGGTATTCATGATACTGCCGTGCGAAACAATAGGTGCAGCCGTGAATGCATCCGCGATAGCAATTCACGGTATATCGCCACCCGCCTTCCCAATCCGACGCGAAGGCTTTTGTGATGACCTTCTTCGTTGCCGTTTCTTCTAAGATCTCCAGCCTAGTCGGCGGCGGCTCGCCGACGTATTCGGCGGAGTAGCGGTTGTAGGGATTGGGAGGGTTGATAATGTGTCGCATAGACGCAACAATAATGCATCCGCAAGAAAAAAGCAAGATTCCGCCCGGGAACGTAGGCGCTGTTGCCTGCATGAGTGCGGAGCGCGAACTTGCGCTTGCCTGACGTCAATCCGGACGCTCACGCGTCCGTGCAGGCGAGGGCGCCTGCGTTC
>DLHV01000094.1:0-821 GCA_002483395.1 Chloracidobacterium sp. UBA7659
GAGGCGCCGGATCAAAAAATCAAGGACCTCGCGGCGAGCTTTCAGGACACTGTCGTCCGATCGCTGGTCGGGACGATGCGACGCGTCGCGGCCGAGCTTATGCCGAAAACTCTTATAGTCGCTGGCGGTGTGGCGTGCAATTTTGTGTTGCGTGAAGCGGCTCAGAAAGCGGCCGAAGCGCTTAGTATTCCGGTTTATTTTCCGTCAAAACATCTCTCGACCGATAATGCGGCAATGATCGCGGCCGCCGGTTATGCACATTTAATGCGCGGCGAGGCATCGGATCTCAGGATGACGGCGGACGTTACGATGCGGCTTCAAAATTTCGAAAATGAAGATGCCGAACTAAAAAAGAACCGTGTTCGATACCGTTTATAAACGTCTTGCCTTTACGTGTGCCAAATCGTTACAATTTAAGAAAGCCCTTGTGTGTGCCCACCCAAAAGGGAAACTCAATTCGGANNCGAATCGCGTCAGAATGTCTTGCGCGATTTGTTCAACTTCAATTATCGCGATTCGCGACGCTTAATCAGTGGTGCTCGGCGTATTGCGGAGTCTCCCCCTAAAGTAAAATATCCAGCATCGATTTCAATGTATAAGGGTAGGTCTATGAAACAAAAAATCGTGTTTACCGGTCTTCTAATTTTTCTGACAGTGGCCGCGTTCAATGGCTTTGGCCAGGTGCCTTCGACGCGGCTGCAAAACCGCCTCACCGGACTGTCATCGCCGATCTTTATAACCAACGCGGCGGATGGCACAAAGCGGCTTTTTGTCGTCGAAAGGGCAGGGATCATCAAGGTCGTGCAGCCAGGTTCGAACGT
>DLHV01000094.1:889-2020 GCA_002483395.1 Chloracidobacterium sp. UBA7659
ACACGCGGGTAAGCGACGGAGCTATCCATATCGGCGAATACCAGGCTTCGGCAGGGAATCCGAATGTCGCGGACACGACTGAAAAGGAGATCATTACGATTCCCCACCCGGGACAAACGAATCACAACGGGGGGACCCTCGGGTTCGGTGCGGACGGTTATCTCTATTTAGCGACAGGCGACGGAGGCAGCGGCAACGATCCGCCGAATAATGCGCAAAACATCAATCAACTGCTGGGCAAGATGCTGCGGCTTGATATAAACGTGCCGCTGCCGCAAACTGCACCATACCTTATACCACCAACAAATCCCTTTGCCGGCGCGACGCCCGGAGCCGACGAGATATACGCGGTCGGGCTGCGAAACCCGTTTCGCTGGTCGTTCGACCGTGGCGGAACAAATCAGCTTTGGGTCGCCGATGTTGGACAAGGTTCGTGGGAAGAGGTCGATATCATTACCAACGGCGGCAACTTCGGATGGCGTGTTTATGAAGGCACACAATGTACCGGTCTTGACGCGGGGTTATGTGTTCCGGCGAATTTTATTCCCCCGGTTTTCCAATACAGCAGTGCCAACCCGAGCCCGCGATGTTCGATAACCGGCGGCTATGTCTATCGCGGAACTCAGGGCACTTTGCCGAACGGCTCTTACATATACGGAGATTATTGCACCAGCGAGGTCTTGCTTTGGAGTGGCGGTCAGCAGATTCCCCTGCACGATATCGCGGATTTTAATCTGACGGCATTCGGCGAAGACGAAGACGGCGAGCTTTATGTCGTTCAGATCAGTGCCGGGATCGTGCAGAAGATTGTGCCTGCGAAGGCATCAGCGGATTTCGATGGGGATTTCAGGACCGATTTTTCGGTGTTTCGTCCAACCACCGGTAATTGGTACATATTAAATGGTTTTACCGGCGGCATTCGGATCCAGCAATTTGGAGTAAACAACGACATTCCAACACCCGAGGATTACGACGGTGACAGGAAGACTGACCTTGCCGTTTTTCGACCGAGCGATGCAAAATGGTATTACATAAGAAGCACTGACTCGACCTTTGCGATTGTGAATTTTGGAGACGCGGGCGATATTCCTGTTGCCGCTGATTACGATGGAGATGCAAAGGCTGACTTTC
>DLHV01000094.1:2070-4187 GCA_002483395.1 Chloracidobacterium sp. UBA7659
GTACCGGGCGATTACGACGGCGATGGAAGGTACGACGTGGCGGTCTGGCGAGCGTCGGATGGCGGCTGGTATACGATAAATTCCACGAATAATAGCCCTTCGATCAATATTTGGGGAATTCCCGGCGATCAGCCGGCGACCGGCGATTTTGACGGGGACGGGCGAAACGACCTGACAATTTTCAGGCAATCGACCGGTGAGTGGTACATTAAACGCAGCAGCAACAATGGCTTCCAGGTATCGAGTTGGGGCGTGAATGGGGATGTTCCGGTCGTCGGCGATTACGATAGCGACGGCCGTGATGACATTGCCGTGTTCAGAAGTTCCAACGGGATCTGGTATGTGGTCGGCAGCACGTCGGGCATTATCCAGAGCTCTCCGTGGGGAGTAGCGGGCGACGTCCCGATCCCGAACAAGGATAATCCGTAAATAGGGCCAGGGATTCGATCAAACGGCGCGGGCAAGAGTCAGAATGTTGACGCTACCCGCGCCGTTCGTTTTGAGAACCTTTGCACAGTGCGAAGCGGTCGAACCTGATGTTAAGACGTCATCGATCAAAAGCACATTCTTGCCGGCGATCAGGTTTGGGCGGGTTACGGAAAATGCATCCTTTACCGTCATTTCGCGAGCTTTTCTGTCCATAGCGGCCCGGTGCATCGGTGTGTGGACGGTTCGAATAAGGCTGTGTTCGTCGAGCCCGATACCGGACGATTTTGCGATAATTCGAGCGAGAACCGCTGCTTGATTGAAGCCGCGTTCGAGAAGGCGCTTTCCCGATAGCGGGACCGGCAGGATGACATCCGGGTTCGCGAACGAATTGCGCTCTAGCGACTCGACCAGGTGTTTCCGAGTTGTTTTCGCCACATTCGGAACATGTTTGAGGCTGATTACGGCTGCCGCGAGCGCTTTGTCGTAGACGCCGACTGCCAGGGCGGAATCGTAGAAATGATCGTCGCAGCGTCGGCAATATGTCTCGGTCTGGTGATCGGATTCCCTGAGGAACGCACCGCATTTGCCGCACAGAACATCACGGTCGGAAAAAATCTTTGTTTGCTCCCAGCAATCGCGGCACGCTACGCCGTCGGCTATATTTTCGACACCTTGTTTGCAAATGCTGCAGGCTTGAGGGTAAAGAAGGGTGGTGATGGCGTCAGGGATGACCTTGAGCATACGCGGAAACCAACTGAGTTTAATTCACACTAACCCCAAAGACGAAACCGGATCGACCCAAAGCTTTTGGTTCAATTCCGGTTCGGGAAAACGCCTTTCAGTAGGCACTCGGCACTTAGAGCTTATTGTTCGTCGTCGAGCAAACCTCGCTCGACAAGCTCCTGACAATTCAGGCAGTACCGTGCCCAGGGAATCGCCGCAAGGCGTTTAGGATTTATTGCCTGCTCGCAATTCTGGCACAAGCCGTATTCCTTGTCTTCAACGCGAAGCAAGGCTTCGTCAACCAGGGCGAGCTGACGGCTTTCGTTTTCCGAAACGGCGAGCATCACATTCTTCGAGTAATTTCGAACTGCCAGATCAACCGGATCCGGTGTTTCCGAATCGTCGACGGAAAGGTCATTACCTTTCAATTTTTCAATGAGAAGCATCCTTTCATCAAGGAGTCTCTGTTTAACATCTTTCAATTTCTTCATCTTTGGTATGGAAATCCGTTAATTATTGTATAAGCTCGATAAAGTTGTTCCAGCAGTACGACCCTAGCCATCTCATGGGTAAAAGTCATAAACGATAAAGATAGCACAAAATCAGCAATATTTCTAATGTTGTCTGAAATGCCATCCGCTCCGCCGATGATAAACGTCACCTCTTTAAGCCCTCGCGTTTGCCATTTTTGTATTTCCCGAGCCATTTCGGGCGAGGAAGTTGAGCGTCCCGTCACGTCCAGCAGACACACAAAACTCTTTTGATTCAGTAATTCCAGAATTCGTTTGCCTTCGATTCTCTTGGTCTCGTGCGGGGTGGAGTCGCGGATCTCAACGATCTCGCATTTCACAAAACGAGAAAGACGCCCCAGATATTCGTCCTGAAGCGCCTTCCAGTTCTTGTCTTTTGTTTTTCCGATCCAGATAAACCTGAATTTCATTAATGTTTAGTAAATACGGGCAGAA
>DLHV01000094.1:4208-9143 GCA_002483395.1 Chloracidobacterium sp. UBA7659
AGTCGCGTTTCTGCCCGTAAGAAAAAGAATCTAAAGGTTTGAGGGCAGTTCGACCCGCCGCGCATCCAGCCAGAGTCGTTCGAGATCGTAAAACTCGCGAGCTTCTTTATCAAAAACGTGAACGATGAAATCACCATAATCAAGAAGCACCCATTCACCACCTCCGTAACCTTCGATCCTTATCGCTCGGGAACTTAACTGCTTCTTTAGCTGCTTNNAACCTGCCTTTGATTGCTGCCGCTCGCAATTATGAAAAATTCCGTGAACGAGACGATCTGACGTAAATCGAGCACCTTGATATCAACGGCTTTTTTGTCGGCGGCGCAGCGAACGGCAAGCTGGACTTCCGGATCTATTTCATTGAATGGCGTAACGGCCTGGGAAATGTCTATTTTTACTACTTCGCGTTGAAGCGATTTTTCCTGTATTTCTTCCATTACTTATAAATCTGATATTTTTCAATGTATTTTGCAACCGCTTCCGACAATTCGTCTCGCCAGCCGGGACTCGCGTCACGTATATTTCGCCTTATCTCGGTTGCCGATACTTGCATGTTGACGGCGTCGGTTATGTAGATGTGCCGCTCTTTCGGCCCCGTTAAAGAGAACGGTGAATCGTGACCGCGAAGGTCGACGATCCGGCCGCGGATCTCATCGCTGACATGTGAAAAATTTATTTCGAAACCGGGCCGCGAAACGATTATATGATTCGTCATCAGCAGCACCTTTTCCCATTCCCGCCATGTCAGTATGTCCCGCCACGAATCGGCTCCCATCACGAAAAAAGTCTCGGCATCGGGAAAGGCGGCCTGCAAACGCGGGAGCGTTTCGACCGTATATGGCTTTTCAGGAAGCTCGATCTCGATTTTGGAAACCTTGATGTTCGGATCGTCGTTTGTTGCGACGCAAAGCATTGCAAAACGGTGAAGGGCCGACGTAGGCTTACGTTCAGGCTTGTGGGGGGCGTGAAAAGCGGGGATAAAAACGAACTCGTCCAACGAAAAATGCTCGATCAGCTCACGGGCGATTGTCAGGTGGCCGACATGAACCGGATCGAATGACCCGCCGTAGAATGCAATTCTATTCATTATCGCTTAGCAGGATCGATCTCAAATGGGATTCGCTTGCGCCTGGGCCATTTCGGAATCCACTATTTTCAGGCTGTCCAGTTTTTGAGCTACGAGGGCTACAAGTTCCTTCAGTCCCTTATTTGCTACTGACGAGATCGCAATAAATTCCTTGCCATCCCGTTTGGCAGCCTCTTGCAAACTTTTCAGGCGTTCCGGCTCGTCAAGCGAATCGATCTTCGTCGCAACAACGATCTGCGGCCGGTCGGCGATGTCTTTATTGTAATTTGCGAGCTCACGATTAATGATCCTGTAGTCCTCGACCGGATCGCGCCCCTCGAGCGATGAAACATCGACCAGATGAAGCATCAGCTTGGTGCGTTCAACATGCCGCAGGAAACGGTCGCCAAGCCCCGCTCCTTCCGACGCCCCTTCGGTCAGGCCCGGGATGTCGGCAACGACGAATGTCCGGAAATCACCGAGATCGACGACGCCAAGATTCGGCTCAAGCGTCGTAAATGGATAGTCCGCAATTTTGGGTTTAGCTGCGGAAATGACGGAGATCAAGGTTGATTTTCCGGCGTTCGGAAAGCCGACAAGACCGACATCGGCTATCAACTTTAGCTCAAGCTGCAATTCCTTTTCCTCGCCCGGCCGTCCTGTGTAATGAAACTTTGGAGCACGTCGCGTCGGTGTCGCAAAATGAGCGTTTCCCCAGCCGCCTTTTCCACCCTTTGCGACCAAAAATCGCTGACCAGCCTCGGTAAAATCAAATAAAAGCTCGTTCGTTTCCGCATTGAACACCTGCGTCCCGACCGGCACTTTGATAGCGGCATCTTCGCCGTCCTTTCCGAATCGATTCGAGCCTTCGCCGTGACGGCCGCGTTCGGCTTTATGCTCGGGATTGTAGCGAAGATGAAGCAGCGTGTTCAGCCCTTCGTCGGCTTCCATCCAGACGCTGCCGCCGACACCCCCGTCGCCGCCGCTAGGGCCGCCGCGCGGGACAAATTTCTCGCGACGGAAAGCCGTGACGCCGTTTCCGCCATCACCCGCTTTGACCTTTATTTTTACGCGGTCGATAAACATTTGAACTAGATTGTAGAATTTTGAGAAAAGGTTTGGCAAAATGGTAAACAACCTGCACGAAACAATATCAACCGATGCCCGTATTGATATTGCCTTTTTAATCGGGGATTTGGGTGTGATTGATGTCTTTTTATGAGGCCCTAAAATTAGCGCTTGCTTCTATCCTATCTCATAAACTGCGTTCGTTTTTGACGCTGCTCGGCGTTATCTTTGGCGTGGCGACGGTTATCGTAGTCGTTTCGCTGGTCGAGGGATTCAACGCCTACGTTGATGAAAAAATTGCGAACATCGGAACGAACGCATTCAGCGTTCAGAGATTCTCGATCGAAGATTTTTCGAGCGTCGAAGCCCTCAATGCCGCCCGACGGCGTAACAAAGACGTAAGCGTTGACGACCTTCACGCATTAAAATATCACGGAGGTTTTATCAAAGACGCCGGCGGTAAATCGGGTTCGATGGCCGATATTAAGTTTGGCGACAAGAGCCTTTTGAGTGTTCAGGTCAAAGCCACGACGCCGAACATCGAAGAGATAGAAAAGATCGAAGCACGCGAGGGGCGTTACTTCATCGACGCCGAAGAAGAGACAAGAAAGTATGTCTGTTTTATCGGTTCGGAAACGGCTGAAAAGCTCTTTCCGACGGGCAATCCGCTGGGACAAACGATTAAGGTTGACGGACGCTCGTTCCAGGTGATCGGCGTCGGAAAAGAGATGGGATCGGCCTTTGGCCAGACGCGGGACATGTACGTTTCTATGCCGCTTTCTACGTTTCTTTCGATCTACGGTATCCGGCGTTCGATCTCCATCTCGGTTGCTTCGACGAGTCCAGAAACCTATGAGGACGCGATCGAGGAAGCGCGAACGCTGATGCGTGTCCGCCGCAAGCTTGAGCCTTNNAGTTTCGGAATTGTAACGCCTAGCGCGGTGAACGAACTGCGTGACAAGATTTTCGGGACAATCCAGATAGCGGCGATCGGCGTCACGTCGATATCGCTTGTTGTCGGCGGCATTGTGATAATGAACATCATGCTGGTCAGCGTTACCGAAAGGACGAAAGAAATCGGCATCCGCAAGAGCATAGGTGCGCGACAAGGCGACATTCTGAAACAGTTTCTTGCCGAATCGACATCGCTTGCGTTATTGGGCGGAGCTATTGGGGTCTTAGTCGCGTATTTGCTAGCCAAACTTGTTGCCGTGGCTTTTTCTATCCCGACAGCTCTTCCTTTGGTTTGGGTCACGATCGCCTTAATAGTTTCGAGCAGTGTCGGCTTGATCTCAGGCGTCTATCCAGCCTGGAAGGCGGCGAAACTCGATCCGATCGAAGCGTTACGAGCTGAGTGAGTTACGGGCAAAAACGCGAGTGTGAACGAGCGTGCATACGGATGTCAAGATAAATTATGGGCCCCATGCGCGCTCCCTAACGGTCGCGTTTCCGCCCGTAATCAGGCCCTGTATTTATGCAATTTCCGCGTTCCAATTTTTACGAAAACCTCCTGATGGCGTTGGACACGCTGCGTCAGCATAAGCTTCGATCGTTTCTGACGATCCTCGGAGTTGTCATCGGTACTCTAACTGTCATCGTTATCGCGGCTTTTGTTTCCGGAATAGACGCCCGTGTATCAAAAGAGATCGAATCGTTCGGCACGAACTCGATCTACGCTTTCAAATTCGACCCTGGCTTCAACATCAACCCGTCGATGGAGGAGCGAACGCGAAAGCCCTTAAAGGAAGAAGACGCAGACGCGATCCGGGCCGAATGTACAAACTGCGAATACGTCAGCCCTTTTATGTCACCTGTCGATTTTACGACCGGGCCGTTTGCCGAGCGTGTCAATATTCGGAGCAAGGTAATAGAAATGACGAATGCGACAGTTATGGGGTCTTCGTCCGACTATTTTCAAATGGGCGTGACTAACCTTGCGGAAGGGCGTTACTTCACCGCCGATGAAGAAGCGAGGCGCGGAAAGGTCGCGGTCATCGGAATAGACGTTGCGAACACTCTGTTTCCATATTCGAACGCTTTGGATCAGGAGATCCAGATCGAAGGCCGCAATTATCGCATCATCGGTGTGCTGAAAGAAAGAGAGATCTTCCTGATCGGTTCCGAAGACCCTAATAATGAGAACAAGACCGTCTATCTTCCTTTCAAAACAATCAAGCAGCTTTATCCTGCGAACGAGGACTGTTTCATCATGGCGACCGCCAGGCCGGGCAAATTGAGCGACGCGCTCGAAGAAATGCGAAACATCCTGCGGCGACAACGGAATGTTCCGCCCGATAAACCCGATAACTTCGGCGTGCAGACATCCGATCAGATAATCACGCAGTTCAGCGCGATAACAAGCGGAATTTTTCTTCTGATGGTCGCCATTTCCAGCGTCGGACTGCTGATCGGTGGCATCGGCGTTATGAACGTTATGCTGGTTTCCGTAACGGAACGCACAAAGGAGATCGGCGTACGCAAGGCCATTGGAGCCCGCAGCATTGATATTATCACGCAGTTTTTGATCGAAGCAGCAACTCTTACCGGCCTCGGTGGGGTTTTAGGAATCGTAATTGGCGTAGGGCTTTCGCTTCTAATCAAGATGATCCTGCCTACCTACATTCCGCTTTGGGCACCCATCGTCGGTTTTTGTGTTTCGGTCGGACTTGGTTTGGTCTTTGGTTTGTTGCCCGCCTGGAAAGCAGCCAGACTGAATCCGATCGACGCTCTGAGATACGAATAGACCTGGAGCTTGACGATACGGGCAGAAACGCGACGGTTAGGGAGCGTGCATACGGGCG
>DLHV01000186.1:0-6524 GCA_002483395.1 Chloracidobacterium sp. UBA7659
GGACGGCCGCCTCTCCGGCGGCGCCTACGGAATGGTCGTCGGCCACGTTGCCCCCGAAGCCGCCGTCGGCGGCAACATCGCCCTCGTCCGGGATGGCGATATATTATTACAATCGACGCCGATGAGAAATCTCTGAATGTGAATCTATCCGACGATGAATTAGCCGAACGGCGTTCATCATGGGAACCTCCAAAGCCGTGGTATTCAAACGGCATGATCGCGAAATACGCGAAGCTGGTTTCTTCGAGCAGTATTGGGGCGATCACGGACGCGAGCGAGTAGTCTGGAAGTTGCAAGTCGCGCCCGTGTCGATCATTTCAGGCCGATCCGTCTTAGCAGATCGTCGAATCGCGGGTCGGAACGTATTGGATCAAAGCTCGGGTTGACCTTAAGCGAAATCATTGCCCAGCTGCGCATGTTAAAAGCCTTTTCGAGATAAAGGAATGCTTGATCGCGATCCTCAAGCTTTATATAAAGACGCGCCAGCTGCATATCCTTATTGAATGCCACTTTTTCATTCGCCTTCAATTGTTCAAGTTGCCGTTCCCAAATGCCTCGCCAAACCGATTGGGCATAAATTGCTTTCCAGAGTTGTATACTATCTGGTGTCTCTTCGCTCATCACCTGCCCACGTACAAACCACTCGAAGGCCTGGTCGTCATCGCCCTTCATCCGAAATGATCCGACAAGAGAATCGGAAACCGCCGAAAAATCTGCGCCCATATCTAAGGTCCTTATGTCCTCTGCGATGGCCTCATCGTAACGGCGGGCATAATACAATGTCGACCCATAGATCTTATGATTAAGTATTGATGACGGTTCGAGGTCGATGGCAGTCTTGATTTCCGCAAGGGCTTCGTCAGATCGTCCAAGAAAACTAAGAAACAGGGCATACATGCGGTGGGTGAGGGAGGAATTCGGATCTAGTTCTACGGCTCGTTTGTGTTCGCGTTCGGCCCCCGCAAAGTCCCATTCAAAGTTGAGCTTTAATTCGCCGAAATAGGAATGGGCCTCGGCTAAAGAATCATCGAGTGCGAGTGCCTTTTCTATCGCCGCTTTTGCCTTCAAATATTCTTCGGTGGAATTGCCGCCGCCGCCGATGATCGCCAGCAGAGAATGAGCATTGCCCAAACCGGCGTAGGCCGCGGCGTAATTCGGATCGAGTTCGATAGCCCTTTCAAAGTTTTCAATTGCCTTCCGGTTATCGTCCCTGCTCCATCTGTCGGCCAATGCAGCCCCCAGCAGGTAAGCACGATATGCTTCGTCATTAGCCGGATAACTATTTTGCGAAGGCTTATGTCGTTTGTCGGAAACTACAGATGAAAAATTGAAAGACAACAAGAAGATCAGAAAGATTGCAGTTGCGAAACCGACGGTGAAAAGTACTATCCGCGTTGCGTGTTTTGGCTTGGCGACAGCCGGAGTAAGGGTTTCATCGGTTGCCGACGGCGGAATTTGAAATGCGGTTTCAGAGAAATTTTCGGCTATGGGTGAAGCACTTTGCTTACCATTCGTGGATTTTTGCGGTGCTTGTTCGTGGACCTCATTGACTTTGGCGACAAACCGATATCCTTTGGTCGGTACAGTTTCAATGAACTTGTTGCCGTTTTCATCTTCGCCCAAGGTTCTGCGAAGTGTATGGATGGTGCGCGGGAGATTTACTTCGTCAACGAAAGAATCCGGCCAAACCGCCTCCATCAACTCGTTTTTTAATACTAGATGTCCGCCTCGCTCGACTAGATATGCGAGTACATCGAACGCTTTAGGTGTCAGCGGAACGGGTCTGTCATCGTGGAATAACTGCCGCTCCGCAACATCGAGCAAAAAGGAATTGAACCGGTAGGAAGGCGTTTCGTTGCCGCTCATTTCAGCCTCGAAGAAATTTACAAGAAAATTCGGAACTTTTTCGAAAGACATTCCACGCCTCCGACGAGTATTTTGTTCGCTGAGAAAACAATTATCGCCGGTTGCTTTTAAGGCGTGGTGAATGTCTAAGAAGCTTCGCCCGCATTATATATCAACCGGCGGCCAAAACGAACGAAAATCGTTCAGGAGACCATTATGAAAGTCAACGCTTCGAGAATCACATTTTTTTTCACCACCGTTTTTATGTTTTCGTTATTTGCTTTAGGTCAAATACCAGTGGTTCCGGCAGATTTGAAGGGGACATTAAGCTTGACCGTTACCAGAAGCGACGACCGCAACGCGACTTGTGTGCCGGGCGATTGCTCGTTGCGCGAAGCCGTCAATGCGGCAAACGCTTCGGCGACCGACGACACGATCGATTTTGCTGCGGGTTTGACGACCGTTACGCTCACCAATGAGATCGTCATCAACAATGCCGGCGCCCTCGCCATCAATGGACCCGGCGCGTCGAGTTTGACGATTGACGGCGGCGCGGGAACGAACCGCATCTTTTCTATTAACTCTGCAACCGCGACAATTTCGGGCGTAACTTTGATGGGCGGTACCGCAAATCCAGTGGGCTTGCCTCCAAGCAACCTCGGCGGGGCGATTTACGCCGAATTAGGCTCGCTGACGCTTGACAGTGTTTACGTTACGGACAATTCAGCCTCCTTCGGCGGCGGCGTGTACTTCAATGGCGGCACCCATCGCGTTGTCAATTCAACCCTTTCCGCTAACAACGGCAGTGATGAAGGCGGCGGTATCAGCAATGGTGGTGCCTCGCTGATGATCGTCAACTCAACCATCTCAGGCAACACGTCCTACAACGGCGGCGGGATATTAAGTGAATACGGCACGGTGACTCTGCGCAATACAACGATTACCAACAATAGCAACGGCGGCATTGTCGCCGGAAGTGCTCCCTTTTATTTGACTACGGTCATTTTTGGCAATTCAATTATTGCAGGCAACGCCAATAACATCGCTCCCACGTACGCGCCAGAAATCAATTGCTACTGCACGATCACCTCGGTGGGCGGCAACCTTGTCGGAGATTCGCCGGGCGACTCGGCTAGCACCGGCAATTCGACTGTGGTTTATCAATCAACGGACATTCGAGATACCAATCCGTTGTTCGGCGCGCTGCAAAACAACGGCGGCTCAACTCCGACGCGAGCGCTGCTTGCAGGAAGTCCGGCAATTGACAGAGGACTTAATGCTTTAGCGATTGATCCGTTCAACGGAAATCCGCTTGACTTTGACCAGCGCGGAGCAGGATTTGCTCGTATTCGTAACGGCAACGGCGACACCATAGCGACCGTGGACATCGGGGCATTTGAAGTCCAGCCCGTCAATGTCGCAAACCTCGAAGAACTTTATTCAGCGGTAAATAATCCTCAAAACGCAGGTTTGCCGATAATCATTGCGCCCGGCGTTTATATGCTTTCCGTCAACGATCCGAGCGGAGCTGCGCGTCCGAATAGTGGCCGGATAGAGCTTCAGGAGAATATGTCGCTGCAAGGCGTTGCGGGTGACCGTAGCGCGGTTGACATTGATGCCATTAATCTCCCATCAACTTCATACAGCGCGCCGCCGATTCCAAGAACAGGAGCAATCAGAATGGGAAGAGGCACCAACTCCATCGAATGGCTGACCGTCAGGAACGCTACTACAGCTTCAGCAAACATTGAGACCGACCTGGAATCGGCAACAACACACATCCGCATCGCGCATGTGGCAACAACCGGAAGTCAACGCGGTATTGATGTCCGAAATTTCGGACCTGAGCAGGTAGGCAGAATGATTGACACCGAAATCATTGACAATGACATTTTCAACAACAGGCAAGGCGGCAATCCCGAAGGTTTGCGTCTGGCCAGTCAACAAGGAGCGACCGGCGGCACGATCATCGGAATCATGACCGGAAACCGCATTTATGACAATGCTACCGGCATGATAATCGTCAGTAATGGATCGAATCGTGCTACGGCTTCGGTTACATCATCAGGCGACCGGTTCTACGAAAACGGCGCGGGAGCGATAATAATCGGCGGACTAAGTCTCAACGCACCAAGCGCGAACGAAAACACAATCAGTTTCACGGCAACCGGCAGCAGTTTCGAGAACAACAATGGGTTTACCACCTTCGATCGGGGCGGTCTGATCATAATCGGCGGGGAGAACACCTTGGTCCCGAGCGGAACGTCGAACAACACGGTCAACGTGGATCTTCGCGGATGCCGGTTAGCCAATAATCAACAAAATGATCTAGCTGAATTCGGAGCGCGCTCAAACCCTGTTTCTGTAGGATTACCGGGGACAAATAACCGAGTAAGAATAAGGCTATACAGCACGCTGATACCGAACTTAGTGGCCGCAGAAAGCATTCCTGACTACCCCGGTGGGATGAATTCCGCAATTATCAGCAGGCCCTCTTTTGATTTTGACCACGACGGACGTACAGAACTATCTGTCTTCCGTCCATCCAATCGGACCTGGTATTTGCAGGGCGGCGCGGGTGGATTTACGGCGATGCAGTTTGGGGTGACGGGCGATCTGATCGCTCCGGCGGATTATGATGGCGATGGGATGACGGATGTTGCGGTGTTCAGGCCGTCGAATGGGACTTGGTACATTTTTAATTCGGCTTCGCAGAGTTTTTCGACCGTTGCGTGGGGTGCGGATGGCGATATGCCTGTTCCGGCGGATCATGACGGGGATGGGAAGGCCGATCTGGTTGTTTTCCGGCCCTCGACGATTACGTGGTACACGAGATTCAGCGCCAACAATTCGTTTTCGGAAGTCGGGTTTGGAGCTGCGGGCGATAAGCCTGTGGTTGGGGATTTTGACGGTGATGGCAGGGCTGATATCGCTCTGTACAGGCCTTCGGATCACAACTGGTACATTTTGAAGACTGGGTTTGGGTTCTTTGTCCAGACGTGGGGCGAGGCGGGCGATATTCCGGTCCCGGCGGATTACGACGGCGACGGTGCGACCGATGTGGCGGTGTTCAGGCCCTCGACCGGGCAGTGGTTCAGGATAAGGAGCACGGCTGGATTCGACGTTGTGAACTGGGGGCAGGCTGGCGACAAGCCTATCCCGGCCGATTATGACGGCGACGGCAAATCTGACGTCGCGGTGTTCAGGCCTTCGAACGCGACTTGGTACATCGTCGGGTCGACGTCCGGGCAGTTGATACAGAACTACGGCGTGACGGGCGACGTGCCGACGGAGGGTGCGTTTATTTATTAGTGACGGGCAGAAACGCGACCGTTAGGGAGCGTGCCGAAAAAGGGTCCCACCCGCTACCGCACGTGGTAATGACAAGAAGCACGCTCGTTCACACTCGCGTTTCTGCCCGAAGAGGCACACTCGCTACCGCTCGTGTTTCTGCCTGTGCGTCCGCCGCATCTGCGTTTTTCAATGCTTTGAGGATGGCATCTGTGGCTTTGACAGATTCGATCTCGCCGAGCGCGAATGCGGCCATTTCACGCAACTTTACTGAACCACTCTCAAGCATCGACGCGATACGCGGGATCGCCTTTTCATCACCGATGCGACCGGCTGCAAGAAGTGCACGAATTCGCACGCTTTCATTCGGGCTGGCCATTAGATCCTCAAGCGTTTTGTCATAAGCGCGGGCGTCTTCCGCCTTTAGGATTTGAACGGTTGTGTTCATCCGCACCGAAGTTTGAACACCCTTTTGCGCGAAAGCGCAGGTCGCAAAAACGGTTGTGAGAAGCACTAGACGGACAGGAAATGTTGTCATTTTTTCTAAATGATTTCAGGTAATTTGGTTTTAGCGAGTTTATCACGAGAAGGACAGATTTTTGCTTTCCAAGTGCAAAAGCCATCTGAGTAAGCCCGTTGAAACGGGCTTGTGTATCCCCGACTACGCGACCCACGCCGTAAACGACGTGGCTAACGGGTCATAGTTTTAGGATTCTATTTCAGTTTTTTCTAATCTGGCAAAAATCTTATTTTGTTTTTGATGCTCTTTTTGTTTTTCAACATAATTGACCACCCATTTCAAATCTTTTGTTCCAAAACTCACTATTCCATAACCGTTTTGCCATTCCAAAACTTTTTGATTGGCGATTTCTTTGTTGATAAAATGCGAACTTGACCCTTTTAATTGTCCAATCCATTCAGCAATTTGCAGAGTTGGCGGAATCGAAACGGCAAGGTGAATATGGTCGGAAATTCCGCCGATAGCGTGAAAAAATGTTTCGGGCGTGTTGCGAATTTTATCGGTTAGAAATTTGTAAAGAGGTTGTTCGATTTGGCTGGTAATCAACGGCTGATTATTTTTCGTGTGCCAAGTGATAATGAAAATTGATTTCACAGGGCAAGGGTCACTGTTTAGGTTGAGTGCTTTCCCCTGCGCTTTTTGTCATTATTATGACACTAGCTACAAATGCGACCAGATAACAAACTAATGCCAATGCTTGCCCCCAAAAATATGATAGGCTTAAAGTTACAGGATAAGTAATGAACATAAAAAAGCCCATAACCGCAATTAAACAACTTCCAATGGCGAGCCAACGGGTCAATAAACTTCCAACTACGAAAAAAAGTCCAATAAACGTCCAAATAACAAAAAGTATTTTATCTCCAGA
>DLHV01000186.1:6559-7472 GCA_002483395.1 Chloracidobacterium sp. UBA7659
TGTAGGCTAAAATTGCAATTAGCCGTGCTTGCCCACTTGGACTAATTCTTCTTTGTTTAGTGGTAGTTACAGTAGATTCACTATCATCAGACATTTTCATTCTTCCTTCTTTATATGTCGAATTTAATAATTTTATTTTTCTGGAGCAGTCTTATCATCAATGTATTCAAATTCCAATGTAATTATCTTGCTTTCAAAATTATATCTATCGTCATACTGTTTCGTTATTTCCATTCCGTATCTTGTCCAGACCATTTTTTTATTACTATTCGCAAACTTGACATCCCAATTTTTGGGCAGACTGTCGTCTAAATTTTCTAGAGATGGTTGTGTCCCTTCTTTAGTTTCTAAAATTGGTTCAGTTTNNTTTCTTTAACGCTATACGGAATCAAACGCTTTTGCCCATCAGATGCTATTTCCCATTGAGTAGTTGGGCTTATGAAGAGTTCATAGTTACGATTCTTTTCTCTCCAGTGACCGAGTATTGCTTTATGAACATTACTGGTAATTTCTTCTTTAGGTTTACAACTGCAAAGGGAAAGGGAAACAGCTAAAACTAATATCCATAATTTTGTTAAAGNNACTGGGATACATTTAACTTTCTCCTCCTTTGGTTCAACACTAAAATTAGCAAAATTGATTTTATTTTGTATCCGTGAGTCTAGCCCCTAACCGTAATTAAGTCAAGAGATTTTTCGGAAAATATAATCAAAAATGGTCAGCCGAATTTCTCTAACTGACCATTAACAATTACATATGGATTGTCAAATCGTGAACTCCCTCCGCAGCTTCCATCATACTTTCGCTGACTGTCGGATGAGCATGAATCGTATTAGCAATAGATTCGGCGGTGGCTTCGAGAGCCATGGCGACACAGGCTTCGGCTAACAGTTCAGTCGCGTGCGGTCCGATG
>DLHV01000075.1:0-9757 GCA_002483395.1 Chloracidobacterium sp. UBA7659
CCCGCCGTACCCGGCGCCGTGCTGCCGACAGAGCCGCCGCCGATCGCCCCGAACTTCGAGGCTCCTATTCGCCCGCTCCCAAGCTCCGCGCGCGTCGGCGTCGATCTTGCTAACCAGCTTTCGCTCACTCTGGAAGAGGCAATTGAGCTCGCGCTAAAAAATAATAACGACATCGATACTTCGCGAAACGATGTACAGATTGCCGAGTTCAACCTGCGCGGTGCACGGGGCGTTTATGACCCGCTGATCGAATCGGAAAGTTATTACGAGAAGATAACGACGCCAACGGCTTCGCTGATCGGAGGCGCGGTAAACGGGGCCGTCACTCTTGACCGTTTTTTCGGGTCTGCCGGGCTTAGCGGCTTCACTCCGGCCCTTGGTGGCAGTTATACCGCCCGTTTTGATTCGTCTCGAACGGACACGAGCAACACCAACGCGTTCTTAAATCCACAGTACCCGACGGTACTCAACTTTACTTACACGCAGCCGCTATCCAGGAATTTCCGTATCGACAACAATCGCCGGTTGATCGAGATCGCGAAGAAGAATCTGAGCTTGAGCGATTCGCAATTTCGCCAGCGTGCTATAGATGTGATCGCTCTAGTCGAACAGGTGTACTGGAATCTTGCGTTCGCGCTCCGCAATCTTCAGGTGCAGATCGATGCCGTAAAACAGGCCCGGAAGCAGCTCGAAAGTAATCAGCGGCTCGTTGATAAAGGCGTTCTTGCGTCGATAGACGTCGTTGCGGCCCGCGCCCAGATCACGACCTACGAGCAGTTGGTTTATTCGGCCCANNTTGAAGTTTTTGATGCTCGCGGACAGAACCGCAACTCAATGGTCACGGCCGATCACGCCGGTTTCGCCGATCAGCCTTGAACCACCGCGGATCGGTTTGGACGTCGCGATAACGGAAGCGTTGAAAAACCGACCGGAGATCACGCAGCTTGAAATGAGCAATGAGATAAACAACATCGAGCAAAATTACTTTCGCAATCAAACAAAACCACAAATTGATCTCGTCGGCTCGTATACGTCGCAAGGTCTGGCCGGAACCGTCACCCCGAATGGCACGGGCCGAGTGCCCGCGAATCTTATCGGTGGGTATTTCAACTCGCTTGGAAATCTGACCGGCCAGGATTATCCATCGTATCGCGCCGGTATCACGATATCGCTGCCGTGGGGAAATACCAGAGCAAAAGCGAACCTTGGCCGGACGCTTGTCGAAGCAGATAGGCTGGCGAATCAGCGGGCGCAGACCGAACAAGTCATTGAGGCCGAAGTCCGCAACTCAATACAGGCATTGCGATCAGCCGAGGCGCGTCTTTCGTCCGCCCTCGCAGCACGGACATCAGCGGAACAACTTGCGGCGAGCGAGGAACGGCAATTCCGGGCCGGAACGACCACGTTTTATCTCGTCCTCCAACGTCAAACGGAGCTACTCGCCGCCCGCGGCCGTGAACTCCAGGCACAGACCGATCTCAACAAAGCGATCTCTGAATTCCAACGCGCCACCGGCACGACGCTGACCGCCAATAACGTGATCGTTTCCGACTCCGGCAAACGCGAACTGACGATCAACAAAAACGTTTCACGCTTCATTAAGTGATCGGAGCGCTGACCGGTTCGCCTGCAATCTAGCTCCCATCCTTACGAAGGAGAAGTGGCGGCGTTTCGCCGTCGAGGCGGTTCTCTTGTCAGTAACGCCTGCGGTAGTAGACCACTTTGTCACGAGCTAATGAAAACAGGATTGGCGAACCTACGCTGATTTTGCACTGTTGCTGATTGACGAAGCCGTCCGTGGTTTTACGTGGGGCTCCGCCTATGCCGAATTCAGGAGAATGTAAAGGGCTCGATTGAGGTCGGCAAGCTGGCGGATTTTGTAATTCTGTCGGATGATATATTTACGATCAGCCCGGTAAAGATCGCAACTGTAAAGTACTGACGACGGTCGTTGACGGAAAGGTGGTTTATGAAAACGGGAAGTAGGGTAAGAGTCGTTGCAGTGATTTTGGCGACGCTTTCGGGTAGTGTCCTAGGTCTAGGTCAGACTGAGTCACAATGGGAGGCAATAGTTGGCTCAAAAGGCGACCTGAATATCAATTTTCCATCAAATTCCATCATAATTAATGAGGATAATGAGTATCAAATACACGCTTATTTAGACGGTGCGTCTTTACAGGTTTCCAAGAGAGAAGTTGGTAACCCCAAAGAATATGTGAAGAGGATTAATTTTCCTGGTTCCAAGAATAAATCTACGCTGTTTGAATTCAATGGTTTTCAGGTATTACAGCTAATATATGAGTTTGAAAAATACTACTCGACGAATCTTTATATTGGTTCATCAAAGAATTATTATGAGATTTCGGCGTTCGCAAAGACTAGTGACAACAAAACACTCGTTACATTTCTCAGTTCGATCAAACTTTCTGGAAAGACTTTGTTTGCGGATCTGAATTCTAGTTTGAAAGTTACTACGAGTCCGCGAATACTCGAGAAGTTGCAATCAAATCCAATCGTCAAGGCGGCTTTGGCAAAGAAATGTACCGGAAATATCAAATACCGATATCAACCTCCGAGTCCGGATGACAAAACCTCCCCTGCATCGGATCAAAACCCACCTGCCGTAAATGAATATTCCCGTCGATTAATAATCCTCAGAAAGGTGAAGGCGTTTAATAGCAGGGGATCTTTCACGGGTAAGACTGTGCGATTGCGGGTGTTGCTTCAGGCAGATGGGTGTGTTGGAGAAATGGTCGTGGTGTCAGGTGGAAAGAGTGACGAAACGATGGCAGCTATTCGGGCCGCGTCGCAAATAAAATTTCTCCCAGCTGAAATAAACGGTAGGCCAGTGGACTCGGTAAGAACCGTAGAATATGCTTTTTAATGTTTCGTATTTAGGAGATAATTTATCAATGAAGAAAGCCTTAAGTTTTTTATTTTTTGTTTTGATTTTGACTGTTTCCTCTTTTGCCCAGGAAGTAAATGAAAAAGCAAGACCGACGGAACAGGACAAAACGGCGGCGATTCCGTCGGACGGCTATCTGAAACGCGGAGCGCCGATCGGCAATTCGAAAAAGGTTTCGCTGGCAAAGGTCATGAAAGACCCTGCCAAATTTGCGGGTAAAACGGTTCGCGTCGAAGGCGTGATCGTCCGTTCCTGCAAGACAGAAGGCTGCTGGGCCGAACTCGCACCCAAAAAGGATGCCAAGAGCGTCCGCGTAAAGATGAAGGATCATGCGTTTTTTATCCCGCTCGAATCGGCCGGAGCATCGGCTCGTGCCGAGGGTGTGTTTACCGTAAAAACGCTCAGCAAAGCGGAGGTCGATCACATGATCGAAGAGGACGGGGCCAAGTTCGAAAACCGTAACGCAGACGGTACGGTGAGTGAGGTCTCGTTTGAGGCGACCGGCATAGAGCTTAAGAAAGGGAAGAAGTAGTTAAATAGATAGCAGGGCCTAACAGCTTTGACGAAAAAAGACCCGGTCCGCCAACAGCGAACCGAGTCTTTTATTGTTTTGAATTGAAGTTTAGAACTTCAATCTAATTGAAAGCTGAAGTTGTCTGGGATCACCAATACCCTGTCTCAGGAAGCCATCGAAGTTGAAGAGGCTCGGTGCGGTGATAGAGTTTTGGTTTCCCGCCCCGGAAAGCGAGTTGATCAGGTTGTCATTGTTAAATGTATTGAACATTTCAATTTGCGGAATTAACTCCACGGTCTCAGTGAATTTGAACGGACGCGAAAGGCGCCAATCGAAGGAGAAGTACTTATTGTCCTTACGAAGTGTGTTGCGGTTCGTTGCATTGCGGGTAGCTGGCGTGGCCGGCTGTGCCGAACGCGCTTGCACGCGCGGCGTAAATTGAAATTTCCCGGGAAGTTCTACATAAGCGAAGATGTTGAACTTGTTTCGGATGTCCCGATCGGACAAAGCGTAATCAAGTTGGAGATTATTAATATTGAATGCGCGATCTGTAAACGGGTCACGTTCGTTTGAATCGTCGTCCTTGTCTTTCGACAACACATAGTTTGCTTCCATTTGAAACTTATTGCTCAAACGCTTTCTTATTCCGACGGTGAAACCATCATAGACGGATTTGCCAACCGAACTTGTGACCATGGTTTCATCCAAATACGGGAAGAAGAAAGCGTTACGATTGGCGTTCAAAAAGCGTGTCAGGCGGACACCCTTTGAATGTGTGAAATCGAAATACAAAGCCCAATCGGGGGCGATCTCCTGTTCAAATGCAACATTGGCCGTAGAAATGCGCGGGTTCCTGTAATCACGGCTGAACACACGAACACCGCTGAAACACGGAAAATTCGTCGTGCCGAGCCCGCCGGTACAAGTTTGTGCCGTAGGTGTAACAAGATTGGGCCACACGGGGCGAACGTTGTTAAACGGCCCGGCTGCAATGGTTTGCTGCTGAACGCCGTTCGTCGTTATCGAACCGACTTGCGAGAGCATATTCTGACGCGCGTTATAGATTCCATAACTCGCGCGAAGCACGGATTTTTGATTGTTTGCAATATCCCAGGCAAAACCGACCCGCGGCTGCCACATTTTCTTATCGCTCGGCAACGTACCGTCTGACGGGAATCTGGGATCATTCAAGAAAATTCCGTAAGCGGTTTGCGAAGGAGGTGTCACCGGGTCCGGAAAGATCTGTGCCTCCCAACGCAAACCATAATTCAAAGTGAAGTTAGGCCATATCTGCCATTTGTCCTGCGCGAATACTGCGAAGTCTTCATTGTCTATCTTTGAAGCACCGGCAGCATCGGTAGCAGGTCCCGTGGGTCCTGCTCCCTGTAAAAACAAAAGCAAAGGCGTTGAAGACGTTTGACCGGCAGGGCAAGTTTGCGAAGTTGTCGTTATCCAGGTTCCGCCTGAACAAAGTACCGCATTTGGTCCAAAACCATTCGCGGCTGCAGGTGCAGCGTATCTCAAAAATCCATTCACGCTGTCGAAAATGTAACGACCCTTGAAAAAACCGCGAAACACCTGGTCGTTAAGGCTATGTACCCACTCGCCTCCGAACTTTATGTTGTGCCGGCCCGCAATGACCGAGAAATTGTCGCGGATCTGCGTGCGCCAAAATACCTCATCGATATTCGGCCCAAGAAAGAACGGATTGCCAAAACGGAACGTAGTCGCAAACCCCATGGCTGTGTCGGCGGGAACATTTGACGGAGTAGCAGAACGCGGGCGGTCTTCACGCGAATATGTGAAGTGTCCCTCGTTTACCATCGTCGGCGAAAGCGTGCTGTAAAGGTTCACGTTCACAACATTTATTTTTGAAGGGCCTTCCGTCCCGTTTGCCGAACTTCCATAAGTTGGAACATCGAAGGTTTGATTCGTATTCTTTGAAAAATCGAAATTGTATGACGCACCGAGCTTGGTGTTTTTCGTCAAATCCCAATCGATCTTTCCCAGAAACGCGGAGTTTTTGATCTTATGGTCTATCGGCAATCCTTCATCCTGCTGGCGTGATGCCTGAAAGAAAGTAAGCAAAGCGCGTCTCTGACAATCCGGGCTGCCGTTAATCAAAGCCTCGTTAGCCTGAACCGTTGGTGCCTGCGTCGAGCACGGCGTTCCTATTGCTTCGCTTAAGTTTGGGCGAGTGAGGTTTTCCAAGACTTGTTCAAACGCAAAGAAATAAAACGCTCTGTCTTTTACGATCGGTCCACCGATTGTTCCGCCGAATTGCTCACGATGAAAACCGGTCAATGGTTTTCCATCAGAAGTATTTGAACTTAAAGCCTTATGCCGCTGGTTATAAAATAAACTGCCACTGACGCTGTTTGTCCCTGATTTTGTGATGACATTAATAATTCCGCCTGCCGTGCGCCCATATTCGGCGTTTGCACCCGTGGCAATAACCTGAAACTCTTTAACGGCGTCGAGCGCGATGTCAATCGCCGCCCGCTGTCCGCCTGCCTGTTCGCCAAAGAACCCGTTGTTGTAATCGCCTCCGTCAAGACTGACGTTGTTGAAAATACCTCGTTGACCGGCGAAGTTGATTTCATCACCGTCTGGCCCTTGTGTGATGCTGACGCCCGGCGTCAATGTCAAAAGGTCTTCGAACTTTCTACCCAAAGTCGGCGTGTTACTAATAGCCGTTTCGTTGATTGTTGTGCTCGCCTCTGTCTTGACCGTATCAATCGTCGGGGTTGAGGTGATCGTCACTTCTCCGCTGACGCCCGAAACTTTTAACCCAAGATTTAACGAAATCCGGCTGCCAACCGTAACATCAACATTCTCTTGATTTAACTTTGCGAATCCCTGCTTTGTAACCGATACAACGTAGCGTCCCGAAGGCATTGACAGAAGAGTAAAACGCCCATCGGCGTCAGTTGTAAAGACACGGGTAAAATTGGTTCCTACATTTCTCGCTTCAACTGTTGCACCGGCGACGACCGCACCTTGCTCGTCTGATACTGTTCCTTGAATTGCTCCTGATGTGATGTCCTGGGCTAACGCGCCCACTGACCACATTGACAAAAGAACCATAGAAAATCCTATTTTTAACCGCCACGCCTTTCGCTTCGTATGTTTACTAAACATGATTGTTCTCCTCTGATAGATTTTGAAAACAAGCAAACACCCACTTTGCCCGAATCACAAAGTCAGGTGAAGTTTCGAAAAGATGAACTGAAAACCTATTGTTGCCGACATCGAACCTTCAGATCGATAGCATCTGAGTTTCTCCGAGCCGCGAACGCAACATACTCCAAAAATCGATGTTACAAAATTGAAAACTGGCGAATTATAACCCTTGTTTTCGTAGTTTTACAAACCATGCGATGTTAAATCTTTCGCTTCCCACCGGAGTTATCGGAAATTGGCCGATATTCCTTCAAAATTGTCTCATGTGGTAAGATTTTTCATCAGGCTAACACAGCCAGTGAGCGAATTTGACGGACCGACGATTAAGAATTCAGGAGCACGAACGAAATGATCTGGAAGATAATTCTTGTTTTGGGTATCTTGGGCGTATTGCTTGGTCTGCTTGTTACGGGAATCTCCGTTGCGTTGCCGATCGTAAACGGCCCGCACACGAGCTGGGATGAGGCGATGTACGGGATCATTCCCGGAGCGTTTGTTCTGATCTTGTCTTTTTTCATTTTTCTGATCGCCCTGATCTTTGTGATCAAGAACCGGAAGAAAAGGAGTCCGGCAACCAACTAGACTTTTTTTCTTATGCTTCTCCCAAACGCCGAGAATGCGGCGGTTGATATCGGTAAACTCCTTGATTACTGTTTGAACCCGCTTCACGAAGTCGGCAAACATAAGGCTCGCGTGTTCGCTTCGGCCTTGGGACTGACGATTCGCCATGCTGCGATGCTGAAATCGGCATTGTTGGAAGCGGTGAAAACGAATGAGGCAGTTTTGGGAAATTTGAACGAATACGGACAGCGGTATTTGGTTGATTTTCAGCTGGAATATAACGGCAGGGCGGCTGAGGTGCGAAGTGTATGGATAGTTGATACAGGCTCGGAAATCCCAAGACTTGTATCGTGTCTTGTGCTGTAATATTAACGAGGAAGTCTTATGAAAGNNGACCTGCCAAATGAAAACCTCTGGCGCGGGCAGGTTGGAGCTGTTGTGGAAGTTTATAACGACGGCGCGGCCTTCGAGGTGGAATTCGTTGACCGCGATGGACATACATATGGCTTGCTGACCCTTCGTCCTCACCAGCTGATCGCTTTATCGCATGATGCGGTAGGGAAGATCGCTGCATAGAAATGAAGCCATTCAAGATACGAAATATCGAGATAAATCCGCCGCTCATCCTTTCGCCGATGGCGGGCGTGACGGACTATACTTTCCGCCGGCTGATAAAAAGGCGGGGCGGGGTCGGTCTGGTCGTTTCGGAATTTATCTCGGTCGAAGGCCTTACGCGTCATAATCCCAAATCGAAACGGCAGATGTTTTTTGATGAGGAAGAGCGCCCGTTTGCCATACAGATATTCGGCGGGCAGGCTCCGCGGATGGCAATGGGAGCCGAGATGGCCGAAGAGGTCGGTGCCGACATTCTGGACGTAAACTGTGGTTGTCCGGCCCCGAAAGTCGTAAAGAACGGCGGCGGCTCCGGACTTCTAAAAGACATGCCGCGTCTTGAAGAGATCCTCAAGGAGATCAAGAAAGCGATCACGATCCCCCTTACTTTAAAGCTCCGTACCGGCTATTCCGATTCGACGATTAATGTCGTCGATGTCGCCAAAATGGCCGAGCAGTGCGGCGTTGAGCACATCCAGGTTCACGGACGCACGCGTGAGCAGGGCTACAAGGGCCTTGCGAACTGGGACCTTATCAAGCAGGTCAAAGAAGCGGTGAACATACCGGTCTCTGGCAACGGCGATATTACATCTATTGAATATGGTTTGCAGTGTTGGAGGGAATCGGGAACCGACGGTATTCTTATTGGGCGCGGTGCGATGCAGAATCCGTGGATATTTCGTCAGATCCAGGATGCACTCGAAGGCCGTGAACCGTATCAACCCGATCTGACTGAGAAAAAAGCTGTGCTATTGGAGTTTTTCGAGATGCTCCGTGCCGAAATGCCGGAGATCGTCGCGTTAGGCAAGATGAAACAGCTTGCCGGCCAATTTACAAAAGGCCTGATCGGGGGAGCGCAATTTCGTCAGACGCTTTATCATTCGCATTCGGCGGTCGAAATCCTTGATAATATTACGATCTACTTTGAGAATCTGGCGGCTGGCAACGGATTCGGCGATGGAATAATCGAAGCAGAAGCTCTGTTAACCGATTCGTGTGATGCATATGCGGCAATTTGAAATGAACCCCTTACGTTTAACCATCCTCGTTTATGCCGCAATATTTTTGTTGATGATTGCGCCCGTATGTTTTGCACAGCGATCCGCGGATAAGAAGCCTGAAGCAGCCAAACAACCGGCGGCAGAATACAAATCGTCTGCTGCGTATGCCGAGGTGCTGGAAAGAAAAACTGAGCTTCAGGCGAATTTGGAATCTCTCCTGGTCGAATTCACCTACGATTATCCCAAAGTTAAAGAGATAAAATACACGCTCGGTTTGCTCCAAAAGGAAACGGACCGGCTGGCGGGCGCAAAAACCGTTAACGCTACGCAGATGACGCTGGCTCTTGGGAAACTGATCGTCCGCAAGACCGAGCTTGAGACCGATCTCTGGAGCCTGTCGGAGACGTACAAACCGGAGCACCCCGACGTAAAACGAGCCAAGCGAAAGGTCGAGATTTACGAGGCAGCGATAAAGGAAATATTAGGATAGCGGGTCCGGCTCTTGCGTCGTTTCTTCGCTGATTATCTTGTAAAGTGTTTCCGCCCCTTCCTTCGACATCTGCTTTTTATCCGGCACTTTCACTACAATCGCTTTAGTCACGGTGTTCTTGCGTCGGATTGTTATCTCATCTTTTGCCTTTATTTCCTTTGAAGATTTTGCCACCATTCCGTTAACCTTTATCCGGTTGGCATCGCAGAATTCCTGCGCAAGGCTCCGCCGCGCGATCAGCCGGCTAACTTTAAGAAACAGATCAAGGCGCATTCTTTGAGCTTAAGATCAACATGAAGCAAACGCAAGAGCCGGTCTAACCGACCGAATAGATTACGGTAATACTTTAAGTGTATAACCGCAGACATCTTAAGTTTTGTGTTAGGTCAGGCGAGCTAAACGGTTGTCAGAATTGTGAATACTGCCGCCGGCAACCAGGAGGGAGTTAGAGAACCACCCCGTCAGCCGCTCCCACCACCTCGTCACCCGAA
>DLHV01000075.1:9803-12504 GCA_002483395.1 Chloracidobacterium sp. UBA7659
ATTCCGGCTTTATTTTAACGAGACCTTTTCTTTACGCTCGGCGGCGAAGAGGATCGGGGCGACGATTGGCCGGTAGTTTTCGTTTATTTTTATGAACGAGTCTTCGCGAAGCGACGACATATACTTTTTGGTTGCCTCGGGCAGCTTTTCATTCAGGATCGCCATGCGGACGGCATTCTCGTCAAAAAAAGATTCGCTGCTTGCCGCTGTGCGATCATCGACGCGAAGAATATTTATGCCGATCTGATCGACCTCGATCGGGTCGGAATAACCGCCGGCCTTCAGGTCTTTTATCGCAACCGCGAACTTTTCGTCCAGGTCCTTGAGGTTCATTGTATCGACTTTTCCTTTGGTCTTGGCGGCATCGGGGCGATCGGAGTTTTCCGCAACAACTTTTGCGAAATCGGCACCTCCGCGGAGCTGGGCGACCAATTGTTTTGCCTTCTCCCGAACACCCGCTTCGTCGCGGCCGGCAAAGGCAAGGAAGATCTCGCTTATCGAAACGGTTTCGGGTTTGGTGAACCGGGCCTTGTTCTTTTCAAAGTAATCCTTTAGTTGTTTACCGCTTGCCTCCCAATAAACCCTGGACTGGACCTCTTTTTGCAGGACCATGGTCCTCGTGGCCTCTTTTCGCCAGACCTCACGAATCTCCTGCGGATCGACGCCGGTCTTTTGCATCTCCTCATAAAGGGCATCGAGGCTCTTCATGTTGTACTGCTTCATGATCTGAAGAAATCGTTGGTTCAGGCTTGCATCGATCTCCTTGTCCAGGCCTATTTCCTTTGCTTTTTGAACCAGAAGCTCTTCATTGATGATATTTGCGATCAGTTCACCCTGTTTTTCGTCGACCATCTTTTGAGCAACATCGCGCAATTTGCCCTGCTGCACTTCACTGTCAACGATCGCTTTCGACTCGCGTTTGATACGTGAAAGCGTAATAACGCCTTCATTTACCACCGCGACGACCTCATCGACAACGCGTTCCTGCGTTTCCTGAGCGGAGGCGGAAAAGCCCATGAAAATAATAGCTGTCAGCAAAAAACAAGTTGAATAGATATGCTTCATCGAATACTCCTGAATACGATACTGTCGTAATACCTTACTTTTGAACAGAATCTTTGATGCTAAAAAACGAACAGGCGTTTGTTCCGCGATGGCAAATTACCGCTTTGGAAACAATTTCAATTGATACTTTATATATAATAACAGGTCGTTCGCGCAAACCTGCCTGCTCCGAATGAAGAAAAAATGCCCGAATTGCAAGCTGGTTAACTACCCTAACGCGGAGAAATGCGCGCGGTGCGGTTCCGCGTTTAACGATCGGAATGCCGAAACCTCGCTTGCCGGGCCGCAAACGTCAAAGATCCTAAGGCGAGTGTTTATATGTATTGCGGTCTCAATTATCACGGTCGCCGGTTTTTATGTTTCGCTCGTATTCTCAGCTGCATCGCTGTCATACGAAGAAAGGAAAACTGTCGAGCGCTCGATAGCTATTCTGGAAGAAAAAGGCTTTTCGAATGAAGCCATGATCCTGAAACGGCTTGCGGTGTACAGGGCCAATGACAACTGGCTCAACGCTTCAGTCGCGAAGGAAAATGCCTTTGCGGCAACCAACTTTCCGTTCGAGATCGTCACGCTATATCCCGATTTCTTCACATATCCAGCGGACGACGTCGAAAGGGCAGCGATCCTGCTCCACGAAGCGAGGCACCTGTTGGGAGAAGATGAACGAGAAGCGTACGAATACGTCTGGCGAAACCGAAAGAAGCTCGGCTGGGTAGGCGAACGGTACGGGAATTCGGTCGCCTGGAGCGAGATCAGAAAACAAACAAGGGAATACACGCCCAATCTTTTCGTGTGTGACACGAATCCTTACGGGGACTGTACGGAATAGCGGTTACGTCCGTATTTGTTCCAGCACGGTTTGCGCCGCGGAGATCGGGTTTTCCGTTTTCGATGGCACGCGCAGAATGCCGTTTGGTGAGAAAACCGCACCTTCATTCTTGGACACCAGTTTCATCAGATTGTCCGGCGACACCTTCGCATTCTCCGTCAGCTTGATCGCAATACCGTCAACGGTCTTATCGATCGACATCACCCGAACTTCTTCCGCAAGCTTTCGCAGACGGCCGTAAGCGAACAGATTCTCGACGGACGCCGGGATTTGACCGTAGCGGTCGCCGATCTCGGAATGTATCTGGCTGAGCGCCGAGTCCGATTCTGCCGAGGATATTCGTTTATAGGTACGAAGCCGCTGGCTTGTGTCGGAGATGTATTCCTTCGGGATCGAGACATCGATACCGAGATTTATGGAAACGCTTGTTTCATCGGCAATCTCGTCGCCGCGGAGTTCGGCAATG
The DNA here is from genome assembly GCA_002483395.1 of Chloracidobacterium sp. UBA7659. GTDB lineage: Bacteria > Acidobacteriota > Blastocatellia > Pyrinomonadales > Pyrinomonadaceae > OLB17. The sequence continues at coordinate 12,164 of DLHV01000075.1, forward strand.
GTGCGCTCAAGCATCTTTGTATAAAGATCAAATCCTAGAGCATCGAGATGCCCGGATTGCTGGCCACCGAGGATATTTCCCGCACCGCGCAATTCAAGATCGAGTGCCGCGATTCGAAATCCCGCTCCGAGATCAGAAAATTCGCGGATCGCACTCAGACGCCGGCGGGCTATGGGCGTCAGCTCGATCTCGCTCGGGATCAGCATGTAGGCGTACGCCCTGCGATTCGAGCGGCCAACGCGGCCGCGAAGCTGATAAAGCTGCGAAAGGCCGTAATTATCGGCCCGGTTGATGATTATTGTGTTCGCCCGCGGAATGTCGATACCGTTTTCGATGATCGT
>DLHV01000075.1:12604-14689 GCA_002483395.1 Chloracidobacterium sp. UBA7659
ATCGTTTCGACGCGGTTGTGGATAAAAAACACCTGTCCGTTACGGGCAAGTTCGAGTTCTATAGCGGAACGAATAACGCCTTCGCCGAATTGCACGACCTGTGTGTTGATCGCAAGCCGGTCGCGCGGCGGCGTTTCGATAACCGACAAGTCGCGCATGCCGAGCAAAGACATATTCAACGTCCGCGGAATTGGCGTTGCTGACAGCGTCAGAACATCGACCTTTTTCTTCAGATGTTTTAGTTTTTCTTTATGGGCGACACCAAACCGCTGCTCTTCATCGACCACGACAAGGCCAAGCTTTGGTATTTTGACATCGTTCGACAGAATCCGATGCGTGCCGATAACAACGTCAACATCGCCTTTTTCTGCTGACTCGACAACTGCTTTCTGCTCTTTTGAACTGCGGAAACGCGAGAGTAGATCGATCTTGGCCGGGAATGCGGCGAAACGCTTGCGGAACGATTCGAAATGCTGATAGGCGAGAATTGTCGTCGGAGTCAATACGGCGACCTGTTTGCCATCCATCACCGCCTTGAACGCCGCACGCATCGCAACCTCGGTCTTGCCGTATCCGACATCGCCGATTATCAGCCGATCCATCGGGATCGCCGTTTCCATGTCGCCCTTAACGTCGTCAATCGCAGTGGCCTGATCGACGGTCAGATCGAACGGAAACGCGTCTTCGAATTCGTGCTGCCAGGGAGCGTCGGGCGAGAATGCGTAGCCCGTGACCAGTTTTCGTTCGGCGTATAGACGCAAAAGCTCATCAGCCATATCGCGCATCGCGCGTTTGGCTTTTGCCTTGGTTTTCTGCCAGCCGATACCGCCAAGGCGATCGAGAGCAACTTCGGCGGCTTCGCCCGATGAAAAACGCGATACCAGATCGAGCCGCTCAACCGGAACGAAAAGTTTCGAATTATCGGCGTAGATCAGCAGCATGAACTCGCGCTGAATCCCGCCTGTTTCAAGCGTCTGCAGGCCTTCGAAACGGCCGATGCCGTGATCGACATGCACGACGTAATCGCCGGCCTTAAGATCGCGGAAGTCCGAGATAAACGCTCCGAGATTCGATTTGCGCGTCGTCGGTGGGGGGCGTCGAACCGGTGAAGCAGCTTCCGAAGTTTCACCGAATATGTCGCTTTCGGTATAGACGATCAGGTCCTGCGACGGCATTTCGAAACCGCCCGAAAGTTCGCCGACGACTATCGATTCGGGTGAAACGGCAAAATCGTATTCGCGCAAGATCTCCTCGACCCTCTCGGCCATCCCGCGGGTTTGCATTACGAAAAGCGGTGTAATTCGGTTAGGATTTTTCGCACTCTCGACAAAATCAGCAATATTGCCGTGGAATTTACGAGTCGACAGCGAGCTTATTTCGATGTCGGTTGAGTTTTCAGCTGTCGGGAACAGAAACAGTGGCGTTGAGGCAGAAACACGACCGGTAGGGNNGGATTTTGGATTTTGGATTTGATTTCGAATTCCGCAATCCAAAATCCACGTTGTCATCGCTTATTTGAAATTCCTCATCGGTTTTTGCCGCTGTTTTACCAAGCGCGCGTAATTCCAACAGCCGCGCGCTTTCGAGGCGCTTTCGAATCTCGTCCAGTGCTAAAAATACCTCATCAGGTCTTAATCCGATGTCGTCGGCTTCGGCCAGCTCAGCGAAATGCCGGTTTATATCTTCATAAAACTTGCCGATCACGTTCTCGATGGTCGCGGGTTCGTCGATTACGAATATCGTGTCGTCCAGATAGTCAAAAATGCTGCTCGAAAGCGGTTTCACGAGCGGCAGCAGGAATTCCCAGCCTGAGAACGATTCGCCTTCGTCGGCGAAATCGGTGCGATCTTTTAGATTGCGGGCAAGGTTTTCGCTGGTCCAGCGTTCACGGGCGAAGAAGGCCCAATCTTTCATGTCGGCGGCGGAGGCGGCAAATTCGCGCATCGGTGGGATCGAAATATCTTTCAACTGCCCGGTCGAAAGCTGCGTTTCAGGGTCGAATTCGCGGATGGAGTCGACCGTATCGCCAAAGAATTCAATGCGGACGGGATTTGTCGCGTCGGGCGGCCAAATATCGACGATTCC
>DLHV01000104.1:0-8598 GCA_002483395.1 Chloracidobacterium sp. UBA7659
TTTATCTGTGTCCATCTGTGGACAATATCTCTGCGTACTTTGCGGCCTCTGCGTTTAATTTCCACCCCGCTCTGCTAAGATTGATACGTGAAACCAGCTCTAGCCTATTCCAAAACGGCCATTCGCCGGATCAAGTCCGGATCGGACACCGAACACCGCGCGGACGTGCTTGCTGTCGAAGAACCGCTTGAGATCCGCATCGGTAAGTATGAAGAAGGCAAACTTACACACAAACCCATTTCCATAACGATGCGCACGCCGGGAGACGATCTTGAACTCGCCGCCGGTTTTCTGTTTACTGAAGGCATTATCCGAAGCCGCGAACAGATCGCGAAAATCCGCCACTGCGGCCCGGGCAGAAACACGACCGTTAGGGAGTGTGCAGATCGGCCACCGGCATGCGATCTTCAAAACACGATCGTTGTCACGCTTTCGCCCGGCGTCGATGTCGACATGAAACGGCTCGAACGTCATTTCTACACCTCGTCGAGTTGCGGCGTCTGCGGGAAAACGGCAATCGAGGCACTGCACACAGGTGCAAAACGAATTAAAAATGCCGCCTTTCCAAAAATCGACACTGACTTTATTCAACGAATGCCCGAAGCACTTCTCGCCAGGCAAACAACCTTTGAAAAAACAGGCGGCCTGCACGCGTCCGCATTGCTAAACAGCGAGGCTGAGATTGAGATCCTTCGCGAAGACGTTGGCCGGCACAACGCTCTCGACAAGGTTATCGGCGCGAAATTTCTGGCGGGTGAAATGCCGCTCGGCGGCAAAGTGTTGATGGTCAGCGGACGCGCGAGTTTCGAGCTTGTACAAAAAGCGTTGATGGCCGGAATCCCGATATTGGCTGCGGTCGGCGCTCCGTCCAGCCTTGCCGTCGAGTTGGCCCGCGAATTCGGGATGACGCTGATCGGTTTTGTCCGGGATGATAGATTCAACATCTACTGCGGCGGCGAGCGGATCAAGCCGTAGCGGGAGAGGCAGAAATACGACCGGTAGGGAGTGTGTTAATGCTGCCGGAGACACACTCGCTACCGCTCATGTTTCCGCCTTCGGGCCTTTCAATAGCGTAGTCATGAAAGACAGGCCTTCAGAACTAAAAGTCACGCCGCCACCGAAGACCTCTGCCGGCATCCATGCCGCGTCCAACGCGTTGAAACACGTTTACGGCAAGATGGGCGTCATTCGAGGAACGCGTGGCCTGCTCAATCTCAATCAAAAAGGCGGCATCGACTGCCAATCCTGTGCTTGGCCCGACCCTGACGACCGCCGCACCGTCGCCGAATTTTGTGAGAATGGGACAAAGGCTCTCGCCGACGAAGCTACAACAAAACGGATTGATCGCGAGTTTTTCGCTATATATTCGCTGGCGGACCTTGCCGCTAAGGACGATTTCTGGCTTAACGATCAGGGCCGTCTGACCGAGCCGGTCGTTCTTCGTGAAGGAGCTGAGCATTTCACGCCCGTTTCATGGAACGAAGCCTTTCGGATAATCGCAGCCGAACTTAACTCGTGTGATTCGCCGGACGAGGCCGTCTTTTACACATCCGGCCGCACGTCTAACGAGGCCGCGTTCCTCTACCAGCTTTTCGTACGGCAGTTCGGCACGAACAATCTGCCGGATTGCTCAAACATGTGCCACGAATCGACGAGCGTCGCGTTGACCGAATCGATCGGCCTCGGCAAAGCGACCATCCGGCTTGACGATTTTGAAAAGACCGGTCTTGTCATCGTCGTCGGCCAAAATCCGGGATCAAATGCGCCGAGAATGCTGACATCGCTTGCTGCGGCAAAAGCCAGCGGCGCGAAAATGATCGCGATCAACCCATTACCCGAGGTCGGCCTAATGAATTTCGTCGACCCGAATCCGCAGCACGGCAACCCATTTTCTCTTTTGGGATTTCGCCCGGCAAAGCTTGCCGATCTCCACCTGCCCGTCCGCATCGGCGGCGACATGGCCGTATTGAAAGGGATAATGAAGCTCATGCTCGAACGCGAGCGTGCTAATCCCGGCACGGTTTTCGATAACAAATTTATCGGTGAAAAGACCGAAGGTTATAAAGAATTTATCGAATCGCTCGACGCAACGGGTTGGGACGACGTTATCTATTCGTCCGGCTTGGCAAAAGCTCAGATCGACGAAGCGACAGAGATGGTAGTTTCAGCACACTCAATCATAACCTGTTGGGCGATGGGCGTGACACAGCATATGGACGCGGTCGCGACCATACAAGACATAGTAAATCTGCATCTGCTTCGCGGGCAGATCGGAAAACCCGGAGCGGGACTTTGCCCGGTTCGCGGGCATTCGAACGTGCAGGGCGACCGTACGATGGGCATTTGGGAGAAGATGAATCCGGTGTTTCGCGCGAACCTCGAAAAGGAATTTGGCTTCAAGACGCCTGAAAAAGACGGCCTGAATACTGTCGAAACGATACAGGCGATGGCCAGCGGCCGGGCGAAGGTCTTCTTCGCGATGGGCGGAAACTTTCTCGCTGCTTCGCCCGATACGGATGTTGTTGCTGCCGGTTTGCGAAGATGTGATCTCACCGTTCAGGTCATCACAAAACTCAACCGGACCGCACTTTCACCGGGCAAAACATCGCTGATCCTGCCATGTCTCGGCCGCTCCGAGATCGACCGGAGCGGGGACACTCTTGTCCCCATGAGCCCGAAGGACGAACGGTTTTCCGTCGCAAGCGACGGTGAGGACAAGAGTGTCCTCGCTCCGCGCAAACAGTTCGTATCAACAGAAAGCACGATGCTCAACGTCCAGATGTCCAAAGGCATTTTCGAACCGGCGTCCGAACACCTGCGGAGCGAAACGTGGATAGTTGCGCAACTGGCAAAAGCGACTCTCGGTGGAAACACGACAGTCGATTGGGACGCAATGGCGACAAATTACGACAACATCCGCGATGCGATTTCACGCGTCGTGCCCGGCTGCGAAAACTATAACGAGCGGATTCGTGCTAAGGGCGGCTTCTACATGCCGAACCCACCGCACGACGGAAAATTCACGACGCCGACCGGAAAAGCTCTCTTTAAGGCTCATGAATTGGAAACGCTCAAACTCGAAAAAAGCCGGCTGAAGATGACCACGATCCGTTCGCACGACCAGTTCAACACGACGATCTATGGCTTCAAGGACCGGTATCGCGGCATCGATGGCAGCCGCCGCGTGATCTTCATGAATGAACGAAACATTGCCGATCTCAACCTAAAGGCCGGTCAAGCAGTCGACATTACCAGCCATTTCGACGACGGCGAACGCCATGCTGCCGGTTTTATTGTCGTGCCGTATACGATTCCGGTCGATTGCGCCGCAACCTATTTTCCCGAGGCCAATCCGCTCGTGCCGCTCGGCAGCGTCGCCCGCAGCAGCGGCACGCCGACCTCGAAATGCGTAATTATCTCGGTCAAACCTGCGTAATGGACATCGATGCTTTCATTTTTATCGGCGGTAAGTCCAGCCGTTTTGGGAGCGACAAGGCGAATTTTGTATTTGACGGTGTAACCCTGGCGGAACGAGCCTGGCGGACCGTAAACGATGCATTGAAACCGGCTAATATTTCCTTTATCGCCGGAAGCGCCGATCAAGCCAAACAGTTTTCTGTGCTATCTTCCGACGTGCCGATGATCTTCGATATTTACCCGGATCGCGGTGCCATCGGTGCCTTGCACGCGGCATTGAACAACGCGCGGTCGGAATGGATATTCGTGCTTGCCTGCGATTTCCCGTTCGTTTCCGCAGAACTGATCCGCCTGCTTGCAAAACGGCTGTCCGCCGGCCATGATGCCGTCGTGCCGGTTTCTGCCAATGGCCGTTTACAGCCATTGTGCGCATTTTACCGCGTCGAAGCGTTTCTCGGATGGCTTGATGAACTCGTTAAAGGTCAAAACAAGCTGCCTTCACTAAAAGAGATCCTTCAGAGCAAGCGTGCCTGCTTGGTCGGCTTCGACGAGTTCTCTTTTCCTGCAAACTCCGTCGACCTCTTTCTGAATCTGAACACGCGGGCGGATCTTCGAAGAGCGGATAAAATGAGCAGGGATTAGCCACAGAGAACACAGAGCCGAACTAACACCTGCCGAAAGCACCGCGTTTCATTTTCGCTTGTCCCCTGTGTGCTCTGTGGCCAATTGCTTTACAATGTAAGCAATGGATTTGGTATTAGACAAATTTCACGAAGAATGCGGCGTCTTCGGCATTTACGGGCACCCGGAGGCCTCGACTATCACGCAGCTCGGGCTTTTTGCATTGCAGCACCGCGGTCAGGAAGCGTGCGGCATTGTGTCGGCCGACGGTAGAGACCTGCACGAGTTTCGCTCTCAAGGGCTTGTGGCGGACGTTTTGAACGAAGATGTGCTTAGAAAGCTGACCGGTTCTAGCGCCATTGGCCATACACGATATTCCACCACCGGCCGCAACACGATCAAAGAGGTCCAGCCGTTCACGGTCACTTGTCAGCATGGCGACATCGCCGTCTGCCATAACGGAAATCTTCCGTTTGCCGAGGCCCGGCGGCGCGAGCTTGAAAAGGAAGGCGCGATATTTTCGTCCACATCCGACACGGAAACGCTCCTTCACGGCATCGCCCGGACAAAAGCGGCAAATGCGACGGAAGCGATCGAAAAAGTCCTCGGGGAAACAGAAGGAGCTTTCTCGCTCCTATTTCTCACTCCAGGATCAATGGTCGCCGTCCGCGATCCACGTGGCTTTCGCCCGCTTGTGTTGGGTAAGCTGAACGGGGCCTGGTGCATTGCTTCGGAAACCTGTGCGTTCGATCTGATCGACGCCGATTATACTCGCGAGGTCGAGCCCGGCGAGATGATCATCGTCGATGAGAATGGCCTGCGAACATCAAAGCCTTTCACGGAAAAGCCGCGCTCCGTCTGCACCTTCGAACACGTCTATTTCTCGCGGCCAGATTCGACCATCTTTGGCCGCTCGGTCAACGAATCACGGCACAAAATGGGCAAGCGGCTCGCCGTCGAGCAGCCCTGCGACGCCGATATTGTCGTGCCCGTTCCCGATTCGGGCGTTTCGGCCGCCATCGGTTACGCAAGCGAATCCGGAATCAATTATCGCCAGGCGATCATCCGCAACCACTATGTCGGCCGCACTTTTATAGAGCCGTCGCAGTCGATCCGCTCGTTCGGCGTGCGCCTGAAGCTCAACCCTATAAAGGACCTGATAAACGGCCGCCGCGTCGTGCTGGTCGACGATTCGATCGTCCGCGGCACGACATCGAAAAAAATCGTTGAAATGGTTCGTGACGCCGGCGCGACCGAAGTCCACATGCGCATCTCGTGCCCGCCGACGATGCATTCGTGCTACTACGGCGTCGATACGCCTCGCGAAGCCGATCTTATCGCCGCCCGCCTCAGCGCCTCGCCGGCCAGGGGAGTCGTGGCCGGATTCAGCTCCCCTCCTGTCTTAGGAGGNNGTGGTGGGAGGTACCAACGTCGATGCGATTCGCGACTTTATCGGCGCAGACAGCCTTGGGTACCTCTCGCAAGAAGGCATGCTTGCCGCAATCGGCATCGACGACAGCACATCGTGCACGGCATGCTGGAGCGGTAAATACCCGACGCTGATCGCCAACAGCAAGGCGGCCTAAAGCCTATGAAAGACGCCGAAAACGACGATTCAAAACTCTACGCCCGCCTCCAGCACATCCTGCCCTATCATCAAACGCTTCTGCGCGATGAAGCTCGCAACCGGCTGTTTCACGAAGCGCTTAAGCGTTTTGTAACTCCCGAAACACGTGTCCTGGACATCGGCTCCGGCACGGGCTTGTGGGCGGTGATGGCCGCGAAGCTCGGTGCTAAAAGCGTCACCGCAATCGAAGCGGATTCGACAATGATCCCGGTGATTCACGGTCACGTCCGAGCAAACGGAGTTGCCGACATTGTGAAGGTTATTCAAGGCAATTCGGTCGAAATCGAGCTTGATCACAAATACAACCTCATCGTCAGCGAAACGATCGGCAACCAGGCGTTTGACGAAGCTATCATCCCAACGATGATCGACGCAAAAAAACGTTTTCTCGCCCCGGGCGGCGTCCTGATCCCACAGACGGTTTCGCTTATGGCCGCACCCGCGTACTTTCGAACGGCGACGGAAATGCCGGTGGGCGTTCCGGTTAACACCGATTTTTTTAACAATCTAAGCTTCAACCTCACGTCGCTCGTCATCGAAAAGGAACACTTAACAATACTTGGCGAACCGGCGTGCCTGCTGAAGGTCGATCTGACCGAGATCGTGACGATGCCTACGCTGCAGGGCCTGACCGGACGATGGGATATTGCGGCGGCGACAAACGCGAATGTCATAGCCGTATGGGCACATTCGGAACTGGCCGAAGGGATAAACCTCGACACCTTCAAAACGACAAGCTGGCCGTCGGTCGCCTACCCGTTCCGGCCGCTCGACCAAAAAGAGGGCGAAATCGAATTCACCCTAAATCTTGATGCCGTACCGCTCCACTGGACGGTCGGCGTCGCCGGCCAAACCGCCCAAGCGTACAGCCCGGTCTTTGCTTATACAAAAATGATGATGGAGCCGGCCCATTCGTCATAGCACAATCAGAATGGGGTTGTCCGGGAATGAGACCAACAGTCGAAGCGCTCTGCGACTCTGTCGGTGCCGACAGCCTCGGCTNNCGGCTATAACTCGCACGAAGGAATGCTCGCGAGCATAGGCTTCGACCCCGCAACTTCATGCAACGCCTGCTAATACCCGACGTTACTAGCCAACAGCAAAGCGGCATGATGCGAAAGACTCGAGGAATTTTAGTCCAATCTAGAGGTTTTCCAATTCTGCTCCAAAAAGTTAATATTACGAAGTAATTACGGTCCGTCCAATTTGAAAAATGACAACTATTCGAACGCCGGAAAATCTAGTTGGCTTGTTGGAGGAGCTTTGCAAACTTTCTAATGAAACCGAGTGGGTCGAATTCAAACTCAACGATTGTACTCCAAAAGAAATAGGTGAATATATCTCCGCTTTAGCGAATTCGGCGGCTTTAGTTGGAAAAACCAGCGGATATGTGGTTTGGGGAATAGACGACAAGACTCACCAAATAGTTGGGACGACTTTTTCTCCATCTTTGACGAAAGTTGGCAATGAAGAATGTGAGAATTGGTTGCTTCGCCTGCTCGAACCCAAGATAAGCTTCCGATTTTATGAGACATTGATCCACGGGGTTAACATAGTACTTCTTGAAATTGGGCGGGCCTTTAGACACCCAGTGCGCTTTGAAGGACAGGAGTTCATTCGAGTCGGTACGTACAAGAAAAAATTGAAGGACTTTCCTGAAAAGGAACGCGAGCTTTGGCGTATTTTTGATCAAACGCCATTTGAAGACCTTGTTGCGGGCGAAAATCTTTCATCCAGCGATGTATTGCAGATGCTCGAATATAGCGCGTACTTCGAGTTTCTTGGACTGCCGATTCCCACAAATGGGAGAGCAATTCTAGATCAGCTGGCTAAAGACCAGCTTGTTGCACGAATGGATAGTGGCCACTGGAATGTGACGAATCTTGGCGCCTTGCTCTTTGCTCGGAAGCTGTCCGATTTTCGTTCCGTCGGCCGCAAGTCGACTAGGGTAATTGAATATAATGGTACTACACGGATTGAAGCTAAACGGGAACAATTAGGAACTAAAGGTTATGCAGTAGGCTTTGAAGGATTGATTTCCTTTGTAAACCTGCTTTTGCCAACCGCTGAGGTTATCGAGGCTGCCGTCAGGCGTACTGTCCCAATGTTTCCAGAATTAGCGGTCCGTGAGATTATTGCGAATGCTCTAATTCACCAGGATTTGGCAATCACCGGAGCCGGACCAATGATTGAAATTTTTGATGATCGTTTAGAAGTAAGCAACCCAGGCTCTCCGCTTGTTAGCACCGATCGCCTGTTGGACTCTCCTCCTAGATCCAGAAACGAAGCTCTGGCATCCTTCATGCGAAGAATCGGGTTTTGTGAAGAACGTGGTGGTGGTATTGATAAAGTTGTCTTTGAAACTGAATTCCATCAGCTCCCTGCACCCATTTTTGAACAAGCGGGTGAAAATATGCGTGTCGTCCTTTTTGGACCAAGACCCACAAGTAGGATGGATAAAGCAGATCGCGTCCGANNCCGAGCGTGTTATTGGCATTCTGTTCTAAAGTATGTTAACCGAGATTATCTGACAAATTCTTCGATTCGTGATCGGTTCGGCATTTCGAAAAGTAACAATTCAATTGCTTCTAGGTACATACGCGAAGCTGTCGGGGATCGTATGATTAAACCATTCGACGAAGATGCCCCTCCCAAAATGAAGAAGTATGTTCCCATTTGGGCGGAGATAGATTAATTGACTGGTAGTTGATAAAAAGCCAATATGTTAATCCTCAATTTCACCTAACTCGTTGATAGAAAACGACATACGTAGAGTGTTTGAAATTAGCCGCTACTTGACCATTGCGTTAAACACTTTTTGTACATCCATTCAATTGACTTAGAGAATGTCCCGCCAACTCGGACCTTCCATTCTTCATCAAAATAGCGTAAACTACCCATCCTCAAAGTGGGGGCGACAGGCTTCGACAGGG
>DLHV01000104.1:8635-15404 GCA_002483395.1 Chloracidobacterium sp. UBA7659
ACAAATGCTAATCAAGAATTAGCTCTTGCTGCTTAGTTTAATTACTAACCACAAGTGTCTTACCGGAAGTCAGCTTGTAGCGACCGGTCAAGGCATAACTCAGTAGAAGCTAGGGCGCGTTCACCACCTGCGGACGCATCCCGAAATATTAGCCGGGTTTGCTGATGATGAGGTCTTGTCGGATCACCTGCTCTTCATCGGCGAAATTAAGTGAACCGACTAAACGTGTAGATTTCACTGGTCGCAACCTTTGGATGCGGGTTCGATTCCCGCNNTTGGGATTGCGGATTTCGGATTGAAGGCCGAAATACGTTTTCGTATTTTCGTCCTGCTTTTACGGCTTTGGGTGATTTCGCGCAGTTCACACTAATGGGACGGCCGCGACACAACTAATTTTGGACCGGGCCATATAAGTTGCGTTCACCAGAACCATGAGCAGGAAAAAGACTCGCGATCTTTATCCCGCTCATCTTTCAAGTTCTTCCGGCTACTTGACCTGCCCGCGAATCTCGCCTCCCGGGTGCTTGTTCGTGTGCACGTTCGCATAGATCTTGCCTGCACGCATTGCTCGCACAACTTCGGCCCATTCCCCGGCTGCTATTCCCTGCGCCGTCACAGCAACGATGTCGGCAACCACTATTGTGCCGGAGAAACTCCCCGAGGTTGCCGTACACGGCGGTTTCCCGCCGCCCCCACATAGGAAAGCAACAACGCCACCGTTGACGGATTCTTGCCCTATGTGAATGTGGGCTGCATTGGTGGCCGTGCCCTCTAAGTTTTCATAACTCAGTTCATACTCGATAATCTGATTACGTTCGTCGATCTTCGCCCGAAATTCTCCGGTTCCGGTACTGGAGACAGAAGGGACCTCGTCAAAGCCAAGCAGGTCAGCCTTGTGACTATCATTCGACGCACTCAGCGTTGGCGCGAAAATCAGCGCAAGCGAAAGAGTCAGCACGGCCGCAAGCGCAACAATTTTTAATATTCTCATGTCATTCTTCTCCTTTTCATTTTATCGGCATTTCTGGTGCCGGCTCTTAAACAATCGAAAATAGTAGGTGGCGCATTGATTACAGACCAACCCGACGAGCACGGTCATCCGAAGCGCCCAAGTTATTCGTCATTACTGTTTACCAGGTAGATACGTTTCGCTACGCTGGGAACACCCGCCTCGTCCAGAACATAGAGGAGGTAGATCCCGGGAACTGCTTGCGCAGGCAGCTTCGGAGCTCTAATGCGAATTTCTCCATTTTTAGCCGCTCCTTTCTGATGAAACGCCATCTTCACGTATCGATCACCTGTTGTCAGACTATGCGTGTTATGGTCGCTGCGAAGCATCACGACTGAGCCAATCTCACGCGGATCACCGGCAACTTTTATGTCGAAGTGTCCGCCAAACGAGATCTTTTCAGGCGACTCCACTATGACAGGACGCTCCGCCTGGCTCCCGTCCGGGTTGAACAGATATGGCGGAAAGAAAAGTTGTCCCACGGGAACTCCAAGATCGGGATCCCCGCGTGGAAGCAAGCCGGCATATGAACTCATCAGCGGAAAGGACGGGTCATCGGGCCGCACCAGTGCTTCGCGGTTTTCTCCCGCAAAGAACACCGAACCATCCGGCAGCAAGGTGGCGGTGCCGTGAAGGCCTCGCGAAACAGTCGTTTTGGCCATTCGGGTTATCGAGCCGGTCGCCGGATCGAACATTTGGAAGTGATGGCCTTCTTTTTCCTCGAACGTGCACGGTCTTCCATCGACGGTGCAACTGGGCGAGCGGTTCACTCCCTGGCCTATAAGCACCGTTCCATCCGGAAGCTGCACCGCCTTGGTCGTCGCGAGCGGTTGCAGGATGTTGCCGACAAACCGCCATTTCGGTTTTGTATCGGTAAAGTCGATGCTCTCAACCGTTCCGGTCTGCTCGCCGGCGGCATTGTTTCCCGAGATCATAAACCATTTGTGCGAAACCGTGTGCCCGTCACCGTCGATCTCGATAAAGCTCGCGGTCGGACAGCAATATGGCCTCACCTCCGAAGCGATGTCGACGAGCGTCCAATAGTTCTTGGCCGGAACGTTTCGGTTCGGATCCTTCATTGCTCCCAACACGTCGAGGCACCACGTCGTTCCCGCCGTAAAGTTAGGAGTTCCTCCACCGACGCCGAACCTCGCGCCGCCTGGAATAAGCTCGGCACCGTAGTTTATCTCACCGTCATACGTGCAAACCACCCAATCGTCCTTCCGTGGGCCCGTCTGGACAACCTCTAATTGCGGATAGAGCGGGAACGCCATTCGGGCGTTTTCCAGCGCGATGTTCCGGTCAGTTTTTGGGTCGTAAACCTCCGGTACGACAATGTTGACGCGAGAAGCGGTAAAGGCCGAATCGGTCTGGCTTTGGTTTTGGCGGCCTTTTGCGACCCGGGCCGGATCAGGCGCGACCGAATTATTCTGATCAAAGCCGCCCACGACCAGCACCATGTCGTTGGGCATCGGAATCGCCGAAGGATACCACCGGGAGTATTTCTGGTCGGATGGTTCCGACGGCTGAGTACTCTGCTGATCGCGCGGATCGCAGTTAGGATAGAATTGGGCATTCGGGTCGTTAGCGAACAACATCCGGCCGAAAGGATCTCTCGCCCAGTTTGACCGGGTGCATGGTTCACGCCGGGCTACCCAGGTTTCGGTTTCCGGGTCAAAAATATTCACCTTGTAAATCCCGTTATTGCTCTGCATGTCATGGCCGCCGAAAACATAGACGCGGCCGTCAGACAACGTTACGCGGGCATTGCAGTATGTGTTGTAGAATAAACCTTTCGAATAGCCGTTTTCGGCAAATGCCGCCCGGTTCATAGCGAAATCGTTCTGGTCAAGCAAAGCGGTGTGGAACTTACCGGAATTTCTGAAAGCATCTGGGTGAGAGATATCGAACAAAAGCTGCCTTTCCATCGTGCGATTCGCGACGATGCGTGTCGGCACACTTTGACTCAGGCCCTGGCGCATCAGGTATCCGCCGTAAGTCAGTCTTTGGAACGAATCGTCCGCCGACCGCATTGTGCCGAGGCCCAAAAACGGGTCGAACCCGTGGATGACATCCCTTAACGAACTGTTGAACTGGTTGCCGGCGGTCGTTAATGCGCCGCGCGTAATTGCCAGATCGACAAGCGCCGGATCGGCCATGTCGTTTGGCGTGTACTCGGGAAACCTGGCGTGAAACAAAATTTTTGGCGTTGTGGAATTACGTTTCCAGACCAGACCCATATGAACCGCTTCAACGCTTTGCATCGGGATAAATGGCGATACCTCGCCGCATACAGCGCGAGGGCAATTCGCGTTTGGATCTGGAAATCCGATCTGAGCAGACGCAATATCAAATGTGCTGAAAAGGCTGACGGCCAAAAGACACGCAAGCAGTGCGAACATCGCTATGTAAGCACGTTTGTCGAGAAGCCCGCGCGTGATCAACAGCCATTTATTGCGCGCAATGCCTTGAACAAGTAAGCGAAATTGTTTAGTGATCATCATTTACCTCCTAAATGCGTTTTCCTTCCGTAGTTTTTACGCAATGAGTATTGCAACCTGTGGGCAAGCAATATTGTAATTATTGGGGGCAGTCAATATCACAGATAATCACTGCTAAAGGCAGGCGAATCAGTATTGGCGGGAACCAATATCGTAATGGCCCGCGGGCAGTTAACATGTAACTGAGGGTAATCAATATTATACGCAAGCAATATGCCAGCATTGGTTATACGCTAGTAAGTTTTACTTATAGCTGTGTTTAATCCACAGGGAGATTTGCGGGGAAAACAGAAGCAGTTGCGGCATTCGGAATAAAGTACGAAAATTTGGATAATTAGAGCATGACGAGAAGAATCGCTCGTGCGGGATGCCGAACGAATCCTGCGTCATTTATCGGGTGAACCTCGGATGCACTTCACGCCCTGATGCGTCGAGAAAAGATCAAGTGAGATTTAGAGCTACTTCGTTATGGTTGCGAATTACGGCTCTTTCGCCTCGCAACGGAATAGACAACCAGTCCGATCACATTTGCCACGACGATCAAGCCGCCGACCTTAACACCGAACAACAGTCTGCTTTCGACCTGGATTATAGGCATAATCGAGAGAGCAACGTAGAGCAGAGTCATCGCAAATCCGCAAAACGCGGCGGTTTTCAGCCAGATCGGTACCCTTTGGCCGGAGGCTCGCAGGCCGATGAGCGGAATCGCGAACATGACAAGATAGGTCAATGCATAGAATACGCCCGAGGCGTTCCAGAGCAGTTGAAACGCTTCCTGCTTGCCGACGCCGACAAGGCCGACGATGCCCATAACAAGCGTAGCTGCCCCGACAAAAAGGATCGAGTTGACCGGCGTATTGTATTTCGAGTGCATCATTGTGAACCATTCCGGCAAAAGGCTGTCCCAGCCGGCAACCATCGGCAGCCTCGTGTTACCCGCGAACATCACGCTAGATTGCGCCAGCCGAATTGAAAGCATTGCGACGATCGTCAGTGATGCGATGCCGGCAATAAAACCGAGCGGGCCAAAGCCGACGCTCAACACCTGCGGGATCGGGGCGATCAGATCGATCTGATCCTGCGGGATAAGGGACAGGACGGAACCCGTTCCGAGTATAAACATGACGGCGATGATCGGCGCGGCGACGAGAACCGAGCGACCGATGGTGCGTACCGGGTCACGTGCTTCGCCGGCGTGGATCGCGACATACTCGAAACCGCCGAGAGCTCCAAATCCCATCTTTCCGAGGAGATTGAGCGTCATCAGCGACAAAACGGGCATCTCGGTTCTGAAAGGGTGATATTCGGTAATTGATCCGTTTGCCAAATTCAATAGCGGGAGAATCAGTATTGCGCCGAATATCAGAATCATTAGCACGCCGCCCGCTTTATGTATCCATTTGCCGACTCCGAGCCCGACGACCGTAATAACGATCAAGGCGCTGATTATCGCCGTGTTTCACCACGCTGATGAACCAGACATTCGCTGTCAGCCATTCGCTGCCGGGGCCAACTATGTAGCCCAGATATTGCGTCACCTGCAGACCCACCTCGGAGGTATTGAGGATGGCAAACAGCCATAGGTTCCAAGCCACCATGAACCCAAGCAGATCATTAAAACCCAGCTTCGCCCATTGATACAGGCCGCCTTCGAGTGGCATAGCACGGTTAAGGTAGATGACTACGACGGCCGACGGAATGTAGAAAAGGAGTATAGCGGCGATCCATAAAACGATGTGCGATGGCCCCTGTTTTGCGGCAACGCCAACCCACGGCAGTCCGACGATAAACAAGATCTGCGTCAATACGAGATCGGTTAGCCCAAGTTCCTTCTTGAAACCGGAACTGCGTCCTTCAACGCGATCTTCTTCCTCACGAAACTCCAACGCCGCAGCCGTCTCCGTATCTTCGTTCATCGAACCTCACCGGCAATCTTGAAATCCTTGCTCCTAGTCGTTGTCATCGAACATCCTAATACAACTTCACCCGTGCTAAAAGCCAAAAAACCTTGGATGTAACGCAAAAAAGAGCAGCCTCAAACAGCTGCTCTTTCTTCCTTTAACCGATAGCGGCTCGCTATTGTGCCGCCGTAAAGTCGAGGCCCGCGAGATCCTCGCTCAAGTTGACGACCCGCGGTTCAAATTGATACCGCTTATGACGCACACTAGCGACGTAGCTTTCGCCAACCGGTATCTCGTTGAACAGGAAATATCCGAACGAATTTGTGAGCGACGTTCGGACCGTGCCGTTTCCGTCTGTTAACACAACGGTTGCCCTGCTGATCGGCCGGCCCGCCACACTCAGAACCCTGCCCGATATCGCAGCACCGGCGGCCGAAGGCGCGGAGCTGATCCCAAAGTTTGCCGATGATGTGCCCGATGGGGCCGCAAAATCGTATTCGCGAACCCTAATCCTTGCTGTGGTGGTAGGCGTATTCGGGACCGTCCATGCGTATGTACCGGTATTAGCAATGTTTGAGGCAATGACGGTCGGGTATGTCGCTCCGCCGTCGGTCGAAAGTTCTATTGTAACGTTACGGTTAAATCCGCCGTTATTCGTCCAGTTTATCGTCCGGGTTGCTCCGACGACGGCGGTTCCTCCAATCGGCGTTACACCTGTGATCGTATCGGCAGTAACATCTGCCGTCGTATCGCGGAACCAGCCGATATCGCGTAAAAGCTGCCGCGTTAGATCTCCGTCGATCGCAAGCCCTGCGTTAATTGCCGGTTCCATCAGAAGGTTCGGAGACGCCGCCGTGTTGAAATGCGACACCGAGGATCCCGGCTGAAAAGTAGTCGGAGCGTAAAGCTCAACGCGGCCTGTCGAAGCATCTCGTCCGGCAGTCAGAAAGCTCGAAGCCATTCGCACACTGGGGCCGTCCCACCTCAAAGCACCATTGCTCAACGCCGAGGCCTGTCTTTGAGCGTCTGTCATCGTATTCCAATACAAACCGGTGTTATTGTCGAACATGTAGCGTGTCCAAATGTCCGGAAAACCTCCATTGAAGGTTCCTGTGCTGCCGTTGGTGAACGTAGAGAACCCAAGACCATGTCCCATTTCGTGCAAAAGAACAACAAGCAAATTGATTCTCAACGCAGGTGTGGCATTGTCCAGGCCGTAATACCAGCGGCCTCCGGCTTGAAAGCAACCGGAATCGATACTTATGTTAAAAGTCGCGTTTATGTCCGGATTCGCCGGGACGAGATCGGATCCGGCTCGCTTATTTGCTAGTGCGATGTGATACCAGGTCCCCGCAAAT
>DLHV01000104.1:15425-26953 GCA_002483395.1 Chloracidobacterium sp. UBA7659
GAGCAGGTGAGCGGATCCATTTGCGATCGAACATTGATCGGAACATTTGTGTCGAGAAAGGCTCCCCAAATTCCGGCTGCGAAATTGAAAACGTTCAGCCGCTGGGCCCCTTTGGTGGCTCCCGTATTGCCGCCCTCGGGATTCGCAAAAGCGGCTGTGGTGTCGTTAAAGCCCTCTCCGACTCCATCATTGTTTACGATATTGATCGTTGCCGCGTTTGGCGACATAGCCCGTTGCTGTCGTGCTTCTTCGATCAATTTGCTGTAGAAAATAAACTCCGATTCCGACATTCCATGATCGGCGGCGCGTTTGGCAATGTCTTGCTTCGGAATTACGGTTCTTAAAACACGTTCTCCGGTTTCGAGATTTCTGCCAAAGAATGCATTTGCTTCATCAAGGCTTGTTATACAGGCGGAGGCGGTCTCGCCATCCTCCTCAGTCCGGGCAAGAGCGACGTTCTGAAAACCACCGTCGAGATCCAATATTACTCCATCTCCCGTATATGTTTCCTTCTGACCTTCGGACGAGCGTTTTGTAACGCGCCGGATCTCCTCCGCCATCGCACGATCGTTATCGCTCTGAATCACGGAGGCGTCCATTTTCGACCGGTTTTCGCTCTGAGCTGATACTTGGGAAAACGCACCCAATTCACCAAGGCCCAAGACCAATAAGCAGCAAGCGGCAACTGCAAAAAGCGGCACGATGACTTTTTTCATATATTTATGGTTTTCCAGTCGATGACTAGACTAACTTTGGCGTGACTACTGACGAAGTTTCAAACTTCGGTTTTGACAGGTTCAGCACGCGGGAGAGTGCGGAGAAATCGATAAATTATAACAACAATGTTTATAAATGACAAGGTATATTTGCCGCCGCCGAATGGTTTCAGGACGAAGACTTGCTTGGTGATGGAGAGCATCTTAAATACGGGGCAACGCTGTCGAGAGCGGTTGATCGGTTGCTGAAATGCAGCAATTTCGGTAGCCTTGTTTATTCTTCCGCGGCGGGTATTTAAGGCATCGTCAAGTCCTTAGACCTCGTTAACGCACGAAAACGATCAAACATGGATAACGACCTCCCAATAGGAATTTTTGATTCAGGCGTCGGCGGCCTCACCGTTTACCGCGCGCTGCATGACCGGTTGTCGAACGAGCATTTCGTCTATCTTGGCGATACGGCTCGTGTGCCTTACGGAACCAAATCGCTTGCTACAGTTGAGCGATACGCGATCGAGAATTCTCAATTCCTTGCATCTCGCGGTATCAAGCTTTTGGTCGTTGCGTGCAATACAGCTTCTGCTCTGGCGTTGCCGAAGGTACGCAAGCGGATCGGGATCGACGTGGTCGGCGTTATCGGTCCGGGGGCAAGAAAGGCAGTTGAGATTACTCGTAAGAAAACGGACCCGAAGATCGGGGTTATCGCGACCGAGGCGACTGTTTCGAGCAACGCATATTACGAAGCGATCCGACGGGCGTCGGCTACGGCTGACGTCGTTCAGGCCGCATGTCCGCTGTTTGTTCCGCTGGCCGAGGAGAACTGGCTGCACGAGCCGGAAACGTTTGCGATCGCGGCCAAACATCTGAAGAAGATCGTTGAATTCCGGCCTGATGCTCTCGTTCTAGGCTGCACACACTACCCGATATTGCGGGATGCGATTCAGCAAACGGTCGGTGCAAATGTTAAGCTAATTGATTCAGGTGAGGCGACGGCCGAGGAAGTTGAAAAGCTTTTGGTAGATAAGGACCTGGTGAGTCGGAGAAAAATCGCCGGACACCGGTCATTGTGCGATGATCTCGATCATTTCTATGTCACAGATGCTGCGGAGAGGTTTGCACGTGTGGCGGAGAGATTTTTGGGATCGCAGCCGTCCAAGCTTGAAGCGATAGAGGTTTATGGGATCGACGAATTAAGGCAGAAACACGACCGGTAGGGAGTGTGTAGTGGAAACGCGGCCTTGATTCGTCGCATTGAAAGCAGACACCATTGCTACCGCGCGGTTTCCGCCACTTCTGAATAAATGAGTTACGAAAGATTAGACAGCCGCGCTTACGATCAGCTGCGAAACACAAAGATCACGCCGAATATTTCGCCCTATGCCGAAGGCTCGGCATTGATCGAGGTCGGCGGGACGAAAGTTATCTGCACGGCTTCGGTCGAAGAAAGGGTGCCGTTTTTTCTTCGCAACAAGGGCACAGGCTGGGTGACGGCTGAATATGCAATGCTGCCGCGGGCGACGAACACGCGTACTCAACGCGAAACGCTGCGGCCTGCAGGGAGGACGCAGGAAATCCAGCGGCTTATCGGGCGAAGCCTGAGATGCGTGGTGGATACTAAATTGCTTGGCGAACGCCAGATTTTTCTCGATTGTGATGTGATCCAGGCGGACGGCGGCACGCGCTGCGCCTCGATCACCGGAGCATACGTCGCTCTGGCGCTCGCTTGCAGAAAGCTGGTAAAGCAGGGGACGGTAAAAATCTCGCCGATCCTGAGCGAAGTAGCCGCGGTGAGTGTCGGCATTATTGAAGGGACGCCGATACTTGACCTTGCATACGCCGAAGATTCGAATGCCGATGTCGATATGAACGTCGTCTGCACCGGGGCCGGCAAGTTTATTGAACTGCAAGGAACCGCCGAACGCGAACCGTTCAACCGCGATCAAATGAACGAGATGTTGGCGTTGGCTGAGATCGGGATGGCCAAGCTTTTCGAGATCCAACGGAATGCACTAAATTTCTAAGATCCGCAGGATTTTGTGATAAATTTAAGATGATGCGACTAGCGTTACGAAAGGAAAAATTGTACTCGCCGGAAGAGTATCTCGAGTTTGAACGGACTGCCGGTGTGCGGCATGAATATTTCGACGGCGAGATCTATGAAATGGCGGGCGAAAGCCTTGCGCACAGTCGTATATGCGTGAACATTGCCGGCGAAATTCGCAACGCCCTAAAAGGCACGCAATGCGAGGCACTGTCGCCAAACATGAAGGTTCGTGCCGAAAGTAAGGGGATGTTCGCCTATCCCGATCTTTCCGTCGTTTGCGGCCAACCTGTTTTCCACGATCTTCAGAAAGATGTCCTACTAAATCCAAAAGTAATAATTGAGGTCCTTTCGCCTTCCACTCAGAGGTACGATCAGACAAAGAAATTTTTCCGTTACCGGAAAGAAATTCCCAGTTTGACGGACTATATTCTGATATATCAAGATTCACCGTTTATCGAACATCACGAAAAGACTGAGGACGGACGATGGGTGTTCAATGCTTTTGACGGTTTGGAAGACACGTTTCGGATACCGTCAATCAACTGTGAAATTCCCCTTGCTGAGATTTACGACCGGGTTGAATTTTCTGAGACGGAAACAGCACTCAAAGACGCCGATTCAGAAACCGCTTGAATTACCGCCTTATCAATATTTGCCCTGGAAAATTACTGGTGACCTTTCCGCCGTCCCAAACCCGCACACCGTTTACGAAAACGGTTTTGATACCGTCTGAAAATAATTGAGGCTCGGCAAATGTCGCGCGGTCGATTACAGTGGCGGCGTCTAATAATACTAGATCGGCCTTCATCCCTTTCTTGATCAAGCCGCGATCTTTCAGTCCCAGACGCGCCGCAGGCATTGCCGACATTTTGCGGACGGCTTCTTCGAGGCTGAACCATTTATTTTCGCGCGCCATACGCCCGAATACACGTGTGAATGTTCCTGTACCGCGCGGATGCCGGCTGCCGATGCCGCCGTCGCTCGACACCATCACCCAAGGCTGCATGTAGAAGGCCTTTACGTCGGCTTCATTCATCGAGTTGCATACGACACCCGCGCCGCCGTCCTTGACGATCTGAATATAGACATCGACTGGCGTTGCGTTTTGAGAAGCGGCGATTTGCTCGAGCGTTTTGCCTTCGTAATCGCGGTGCGCGGAGCAGCTCGTGACCAGCACCTTGTCCGCTCCACCGACATTGCTCAGGCCTTTTTCGACTTCAGCGCGGTCTTCATGCTTTCGACTAGGCACCAATACAGTAATCGTCGAAGCCCAAGCGGTATAAGGATAAGCGTCCGCTGTTATATCGAAGCCCGATTTCCGCGTTTCTTCGATCAATGCGATTGCCCCAGCCGATTTACCCCAGACATTGCGGTTGCCCATTTTGATATGCGATATCTGGACGGGCAACTTCGCCTCGCGGCCGATGCGGATAGCCTCACGCAAAGCGTCGAGCATGCCTTCCTCTTCGTCCCGCATGTGTGTCATATATATGCCGCGATGTTTTGCGGCGGCACGCGAAAGTGCAATCAGTTCTTCGGTCGAGGCCGAAAAGCCGACATCGTACTCAAGGCCTGAGGAAAGCCCGAAGGCTCCTTCCTTCATGCTCTGTTTTACAAGTTCCGCCATCTGCTTGATCTCGGCCTCAGTCGCTTTACGCGTATAATCATTTTTCATGACTTGCTCGCGCACCGTCGCATGGCCTATGAACGCACCGACATTTACGGCTATCTTGCCTTCGAGCTTTGCGAAATAGTCTTTGATCGGAAAAGGCGATCCACCGTCGGGCCCGACAATGACGGTCGTGATGCCCTGAGAAACCTGATTCGCCGCCGTTCCTTCGCGTAGCAATCCCGATTCTGAATGATTGTGAATATCTATGAAACCAGGAGCGAGGACAAGGCCGTTAGCATCGATCACGTCATCGCCAGCCGCCGCTTTGAACGAGCCGATCTTCGCGATCTTGCCATCCTTGATGCGGACATCACCGCGAAAAGCAGGCTTTCCAGAGCCGTCGATGATCGTCGCGTTTTTGATCACGATCGAGCGGCTTTGAGCGAATCCGGTGACGGCAAATGTCTGAAGAACAATAAGAAGCAAGACGGGTAATCGCGAAACGGTTTGGCGGATGATCATAATTACTCGAATCATAAAGAAAGACATTCGTTTCGTCCAACGTTGACAAACCAGGTAGTGGCCGAAAATTAGGACAACTACCGAAATTCCGCTTTGACGCGGGGGGCGTAGCCAATCTAAAATTGAACGTTAAAACCGGAGAATAATACATTGAGCGAAAAACAGTTTGAAGGAAGATCGGCTATCGTAACCGGTGGAACGCGGGGCATCGGCAAGGCGATCGTGCTTGAATTGGCGCGGCGCGGGGCGAATGTGGCGTTTAATTATTCAAGAAGCGGGGACGAAGCGGAAAAGCTGAAGGCCGAAGTTGAGGCTATTGGCGTTAGAGCGCTAGCGACGCAGTGTGATGTCGCTAATACGGCGGCAGCGGCGGAGTTCGTCGGCCAGGTGAAGGAAGCATTTGGAACCGTCGATTTTCTGGTCAATAATGCCGGCATCACGCGCGACCAGCTTATTTTGCGAATGAAGGAAGAAGATTGGGATGCGGTCATCGATACTAACCTGAAGGGTGCTTGGAATTTCTCTAAGGCCGTGCTGCGGCCGATGATGCGAAACGAGAACGGCGGTTCGATCGTCAATATTTCCTCGATCAGCGGTGTTGTCGGAATGCTCGGGCAATCGAATTACTCGGCGTCGAAGGCCGGCATGATCGGGCTTACGAAATCGCTTGCAAAAGAAGTTGCAAGCCGTAAAATTACGGTCAACGCGCTGGCTCTCGGATTGGTTGAAACCGAAATGGCATCCGAGATGAACGCCGAACACCGTGACAAGATCCTTGCCCAGATCCCGCTTGCCCGCCTCGGAAATGTGCAGGAAGCAGCTGAAATTGTGTGCTTTTTGCTGTCCGATTCGGCGGCATATATTACCGGACAGGTAATTCAAGCCGACGGCGGCCTCGCTATGTAGTCTCCGCACATTTATGTCATTGAAATATCAAAGCGATGTTGATGAAATACATCACGATTCCGATGCAGGAACAAACGCACATGCTCCTGAGAGTCAACGACTTCCTGTCTATACGATCATACTCCTGGCGTGTATTGCGGCCGTGATGGCTGCGGAACTCGCGTTCGGACTTGATCCTTCTATTTTGCAGGCCGGTTTTGTAAAGCGAGCGTTCACTACGCATCACGAATATTGGCGAATACTGACCGGAGCGGCGTTACACGGAAGCTTGCTTCACGTGGCGATGAACGGCTATGCGTTTTATAGCTTTGGCCGACTGTTCGAAATGCTCGCGAACAGGGCTCATCTCGCGATTGTTTTTCTTTTGTCAGCCATCGGAGGCGGCTTTCTAAGCCTGGTGATGTTACCGGATGGCATTTCAGTCGGTGCATCGGGCGGCATCGTCGGGCTGATCTCGTATCTTGCGGTTTATGCCTTTAGGCGACGTCAATTTATTTCACCGGAATTTAGAAAAAATCTTTTGATCAACATCGGCTTCATTCTTGTTTTTGGTTTGGTTCTCTATCAGAAGATAGACAATTACGGACATATCGGCGGGCTAATCGTCGGGGCAGTTTATGGGTTTGTTCAGATACCCTCCGACGAGTACGTCGATCCGAGAGAAGCAGGTCCGGTGACCGAAGTATTTGGCCTGATAGCGCTCGGAACATATATCGCTACGTCGCTTTTCAGCATTTTTCTCATATCAAAATAGTGTTTCTAATTCCTCGTAAATGGCCCGCGTCCGAGTACACCAACACGTAAATCCGCTTTCGCCTTTTTACCGTCAGGCTCCGCAGCCCGTTGACCTTTCGACAGTTTTTGCCGATCCGTCAATGCCGCTTCATCTTGATATCGGCTGTGCTCGCGGCCGGTTTATCTTGAAGATGGCGGAGACCGAGCCGGGTTGGAATTTTCTCGGTGTCGAGATCCGCGAGCCGCTTGTTGATGAAGCTAATCGCCTTGGCGACGAGGCTGGATTGTCGAATCTGCACTACGTTTTCTGTAATGCGATGCTCTGGCTGGGAACGCTAATTCAGGATATTCCAGACGGCCTGCTGCAAAAAGTGACGATCCAGTTTCCCGACCCGTGGTTCAAGAAGAAGCATGCAAAACGGCGAATGGTAAACAAAGAATTGGTCGATACGGTTGCGGGAAAACTCGCCATCGGTGGACGGATATTTGTGCAGACTGATATTGAGTTTTTGGCCGGTGAGATGTTTGAGCTATTTCGTGCCAATGAGAATTTGACCGAGACTTTAGTCGAAGCAAATCCGTTTCCGGTAAAGACGGAAAGGGAGAAAGCGGTTGAAGAGAAGGAATTGCCGGTTTATAGGGCGATGTGGCAGAAGCCTGACCGTTATCCCTGACGGGCAGGCTTCTGCCCTACTTCCAATTCTTCTCTTTCTTGAACTTCCTCACGAGCATGTCCCGCCGGAGTTTTGGCAGGTGATCTATAAAAAGCTTTCCGTTGCAATGGTCGGTTTCGTGCATAAACGCGCGGGCGGCATAGCCTTCGGCGTCGCGTTCGAACCACATGCCTTTTTCGTCTTGGGCTTTGAGCCGTGCTTTCATCGGGCGGATCACGACAGCGGGGACTTTCCCGACCGAGAGGCATCCCTCGGAGCCGGATTGCTCACCCTCGGTGTGAACGATCTCAGGGTTTGCGGCGATCAGCTTGATGCCGTCGCAATCCATTACAAACAAACGCAAATTTAGTCCGATTTGCGGGGCCGCCAGGCCGACGCCCTCCGCATCATACATCGTATCGAACATATCCGAGCACAGATCGGCCAGCTCTTTATCAAACGCCGTAACGGGTTTGCCCACTTTGCCAAGGACCTCTTCGGGGTATTCGGTGATCTTTCGTACCGTCATAAGCACAAGGCAGAAACACGACCGGTAGGCAGTGTGCTCATTATGCTGAAAGGCACACTCGCTACCGCTAGTGTTTCCGCCTCCTATTATCTTGGAATATAGCCGCTTCGGGCGCCGCGGCGGAAGTTTCGCTTTGCATTAAAGCCTTTCTCGTCCCTCGACTGGCATTCCCAGCATACGACTTTCATTTCGTTGCCCGGGCTCAGGAACGTATTGTAATGGTCCTTTTCGCGGTCGCATTCCGTACACCGCATGGCGGGCTTTTCGATTGTTTTTGGGTCGATAGATTCTGGCATCTTGCGNNGTAATCTGCTAATGATGATTAATTCTAATTCTGTTGG
This sequence comes from Chloracidobacterium sp. UBA7659, assembly GCA_002483395.1. GTDB lineage: Bacteria > Acidobacteriota > Blastocatellia > Pyrinomonadales > Pyrinomonadaceae > OLB17. Next base: position 23,484 of record DLHV01000104.1, read on the forward strand.
TGTTGAAATCCAAAACGTTCGAACGAGAACAAAGAAGACAAATAAGCAGCACCCGAGCGTCAGAATCGGTGACAGACCCAAAAACTAATTGAGATTGTCGGGACGTTTTCGTCGCTTTTCGATGTAGCGTAAGAGTCCAGTCAATCCAATTAGATTAAAGATTGTGCCAGTGCCTCCGACAAGGAAGTATGTAAGCGGCTCGCGCGTATCGAAGAAGAACAAAACCGGGAANNGGGAATCCGGCAAATATTGCGAATGGGAAGGACAGCCAACCAAGATGGATCGGCGAGGCTGGAGCAGCCAAAAGGATAACCGGCGGGGCCAGCATCAGGACTTTTTTCCATCGAGGATCGAAATCATTCCAGTGTCGAAACAGAAAGACAAACCCGTATATGATCAGAACATTACAGGTTACAAACAGGGCGAGTATGACGGCAGCGAGAATCAAGTCCTTGACCGGATCCCCGGTACCGAAGACATTGTGAAATAGGAACAGCATTATAGACGGGGTCAGGGAAGGATAGGGAACAGTCCCTGTTTCTATTTTATCTCTCTTAAATGCTTTTGGGAAGGGGTTTTTTTAAAGTTTTCGATAGGACGGTTCAACTACTCCGGCTGGCCTTTACAACCGGGGCCGAACAGTGCTGGTTGTTTGGTGCTGATGATCGGGTAGTTTTCGGCTTCTTTGTTTATCTCCAGCCAATTTAAGTACTCCGGAGGTATCGACATATCCGAAAAGATCGCTTCGACCGGGCATTCGGGAATGCATGCGTCGCAGTCAATGCACGTGTCCGGATTTATAAGGAGTTTGTCCGGCAATTCATGGAATGCTTCGACCGGGCAAACCGCGGCGCAATCGGTGTACTTGCAATCGATACATGGCTCGGCAACAATATAAGTCATCTAATTTAACGAAATCTCCTATTGGGTCTTAAAAAGGCAAACTAAAACCGTAATACCCAAAGCATAACTTGTCAAATCGGGTTAGACAAGTGGTAGAATGCCTTCAATACCTAATCTCTCAGTGTTCGTAAGACTAAGGAAAAACAGATGAAACACATCAAAGCGGAACGCGAATTATCACTTGATTTTCTGCGCGTGACCGAGGCCGCGGCCATCGAATCGGCAAAGACGATGGGACAAGGCGACCGGAAGCATTCGGATCACGTCGCCGTTGAGGCGATGCGCGAGGTCATGGACACGGTCCCAATGCGCGGGCGCATTGTCATAGGCGAAGGCGAGCGCGACGAGGCCCCCATGCTTTATATCGGCGAGGAACTCGGCGGCGGCATTTTTTCCGATGAGGCGCGGCTCGAGTTTCCTGAGGTAGATATCGCGGTTGATCCGCTCGAAGGCACAAACCTTTGTGCTCTTGGGGCCAATAACGCCATTGCTGTCCTTGCCGCGGCGGAACGCGGCGGTTTGCTTAACGCACCGGACATTTACATGGACAAGATCGTCGTCGGGCCGTCGTGCCGCGGTTCTGTCGATATCGAAGCTCCTGTCGCCGATAACCTGAAGAATATCGCGCGGCGACTGGGACGCGATGTTGACGATCTCACGGTTATCTGTCTGGAACGTTCGCGGCATAAACAGCTTATCGACGATGTTCGCGCGACCGGAGCAAGGATACGGTTGATCTCGGACGGCGATCTTTCGGCAGGCATTTCCGCTGCCGTCGCCGGCACGAATATCCATGCTCTAATGGGTATTGGCGGGGCACCCGAAGGCGTTATAACCGCAGCCGCGATGAAATGCCTGAACGGGGAGATCCTGGCAAAGCTTATCTTTGACCCCGAACGGCTCGGCGTTGATAAATCAAAGGTTCCACCGGCGGACCAAGTTAGAGAGCGACTCAAAGAAATGGGAATCAGTGACCCGAACAAAATTTACGATACAAACGATCTCGCACCTGGCAAAAAGATCATATTTGCGGCAACCGGCGTAACCGACGGAGCATTGTTGCGCGGCGTACGATTTTTCGGCGCTGGAAAGCGGACGCATTCCGTGGTGATGACCACGGATTCTAAGAGCATTAGATTTGTTGACACCGTACATGTGGAGGGCGGGCCGGACGCGGTAATACGTTTTTAAGCACATAGACTATTAAGAAGAACAGGGAAAAAGGCGTAACTCGGATGTGATTTACGGATTGCCCCCTTAGTGTTTATAAGGAGACATAATGGCAGTTAATGCGAACGTTTTTACGAACGATCTTGTACGAAGCGTGGCGGCAGAGGCGGCTGTGGAGGATGGCGGGAAGCTAATTGTGCTGACCGCTCCGTTGACGGAGGCGATCGATCACGCCGGATACTTTATCCAGATGGCAATGGCTTCGCTGCCGATCTGGCTTGAAGGCATTCTGAACCGTAAATATCCGAAATGGCGGGAGGTTGAACGCAACGCCGATGGTTCAGCCAAATATATGCCGGCCGGCGTCCGCCTTGTCGAAAAATCGCTGTTGCGACGATACGACAGCGACGATATCGTTTCATGCTTTCCCGAAGACCTGGAAAAGTTTATCGGCCCGCGAACACGTGTCGTTGCCGTTTCAACACATAATCCGCTTGGCGTTACCTTCGCCGCCGGCGTTTATACATCGATATTCGGCTCGTCGAAAATGCCGATAAATTCGCATTATTCGCGTGAGCTTTTTGCACAGATCAAGAGGAATCCGCACCGCGATAATTTTAAGGTAATCGTTGGCGGATCGGGCGGATGGCAGATAATCCAGACCGTTCTTTATGATGAGCTTGGCGTTGACTGCGTAGTCGATGGCCGCAGCGAATCGAACGACACGCTGGAGCTATTTGAAAAGGCGATAAACGGCGAGGATCTGCCGAAGGAGATCACGGTAAAACACCCCGTGGACCGCGACTCGATCCTTTTTCCGGACACGCGGACGACATTTGGTGTAGTTGAAATGACAACCGGCTGCGGGCGCCGATGCAAGTTCTGCGTGCCCGACCTTAATCCGCAGATCGATCTGCCGAAGGACAAGATAATGGACGCGGTACGGGCCAATGTGCGTGAGGGAAACAAGCAAATATCGCTGGCGACCGAGGACATGTTCATTTGGGGCCAGGTGCATACGGATACGCCGTTTTATTTCCCTAACCGCGAGGCGTTGCTCGATCTTTACGGCGATATCGTAAATACTCCGGGCGTCGAACAGCATGTATTGAGCCACGCGACGATCGCTCCGGCTGTGGTTGATCCAAAACTGATCGAAGATCTTTCGAACTTATTGTTGCCGAAGNNCGAAGAGTCCGATACATTTCCCGTATCTGAGCAGCCATCCGGAAAAGAAGGCCCTTGCTCCATTGATCGGCCTTGAAACGGGCTCGGTAAAAATGGCGAAAAAGATCATGCCCAGCAAAGGCGTGCCATTTGCTATTGACGATTGGCAGAGCATCGTACTCGAAGGGTTGACCGTGCTCAACAAAAGCAACTGGTTCCCAGCGATGACG
>DLHV01000146.1 GCA_002483395.1 Chloracidobacterium sp. UBA7659
CGCCTTGTTGCCGCCTGCCTGCATTTGGCGAAGGGTGAATGCGAGAAATCCGATAAGGAGAAGAAACGGCAGGGCCTGAATAAGTATCAGCCAGCCGAGGCCGCTCGACGCTGGTTCCTCGTTGACTTTGATGGCGACCCCTGGATTTGCCTTGTTAAAGTCGTCTACCTTTTTCAACAGAATTTCGCGCGTCGCGTCGCTTCCGATGGTGGTGACGAACTTATTCTTATCTCTATCCGTAAACTCGACAGCTGACGCTTTAAAGGCCGCCTCGGTGAATTCCTTATTTTCGATGCTGGCACTTGCCCTGTCGATGGTCAGATCCTTAGCCGCCGGCGTCTGCTTGCTCTGCAAAAACCAGACAAACACAAGCGCGCTCGAAATAATCATCAACCACAATAAGATCTGTTTTACTTTAGAACTCAATTTATAGCCTCCAAAATCAACTTCCACAGGGCGAAAGTTCTACCAATGCCATTTGATGAGAATTCGGGCGTTCCCGTTGTTCTCAAAGCGGCGGCCCGAAGCGCATCGAACGCCAACATTAGATTGTAGTTCCCCGACCTTTAATTATCAACCTTTATATTCGCAATGTTAGAACCATTTGAGAGATGGTGCAGGTAGATGGGTAGAATCACTGCTGGTTTGAAGATCGTGGCCCGATATGCTGTCTGATGGTGATGATCGGACATTTCTAATGAGTTATACTGGAGGAAATTTGTAAGAGTCGGACAGTAAAGAACTATGAAGGTACGGGTTGCTCAAATCGCCGATATCGATTCGCTCGTCGATTTCAACCAGAAAATGGCGTTGGAAACCGAAGGCAAGTATCTAGACAGTGATGTTCTGCGAAGTGGTGTCAAGGCGGTTTTTCATGACGAGTCGAAGGGCCTTTACGTCGTCACTGAAGATGATGGCGGGATCCTGGGCGGCTTAATGGTTACTTTCGAATGGAGCGACTGGCGTAATAAATGGTTCTGGTGGATACAGAGCGTTTACATCGTGCCCGAAGCCCGCGGCCGTGGAATCTACCGGCAGATGTACGAGTTTGTAAAGGCAAAAGCAAAGGAAAATGGAAATGTCAGCGGTTTTCGTCTGTATGTGGAAAGAGACAACTTATCCGCTCAAGGCGTTTATGAGCGGGTCGGCATGGCGGCTTCGCATTATCTTATGTACGAAGAAAACGACTAAAGCCGGACTCCCTTTGGTGAAAGCCCGGCTTTATTTGAAAACTGTTCCTTAACAAGCTCTGAAATAGAAGAGATTAATGTAGAAAAAGATGTTCACCCTATTAAGTCAAGATTCGAGAGCCTTCGGATATCGGTTTTCAAAGAATGATCTTTTTGATAATGTTCAAGTTTGAGAAAAAGGCCGGTTCAGTCTTCGTGCCCACACGCGAAGATTACCCCCAAGCGATCCGGCCTTTTTCTCAAAACCTCCGAAAATCATGCTCCACGCATTTTGTTGTGATTTTCCGGGACCTGATCTTTCCCGATCAAGTCCCGGCCTTCCCTGCGTTCGCTGTTACCTGGAGCTAGTGTTGATTTCCGTTAATGACGAAGATGTCCTATCAATGCTCTTTTAGGTCAGCAAACTCCGTGCCATAGATTTGACTTCAAAAAACAGGAGAACAACTGTGTTTAACCGGTTATCCGTGTAACCTTGTGTTCTAAATCAGTACACCCAATGAAATCGGGCATACAATGTGTTCGTTTTCGAGTCACTGTGAATGAATCTCGACATGTGGTCTAATTTTATGTGATGACAAAGATTTCGGAAACGGAATTCGCTCGAATTTGTGATGGTATTTATGAAGACCGCGAAACGATCTTCGCACATAATCCGATCGGCACGCGGGAAGAAGTNNTGTCTGAACAGCTATTTGAGTTTGGCCGAACTCGAAATGCCTTGTTTTACTGGAGTGCCGAACGAAAGCACGTATCGCGAAGCGATACTGTTCGTTCTCCGCGACCGGCGGACTAATGATTTTGACACAGGGCACTACCTCGATAAAATTATTGAACGATGATAATTGAGCAGTTTGTTCTTACGCCTTTTCAGCAAAACACCCGCGTCGTCGCATGCGAAGAGACGGGCAAGGCAATTTGCATCGATCCCGGCGAAGCGTCTACTGAGGTTGCTGATTTTATCAATAGCAGCGGCTTTGAGCTTTCGGCGATCTTTCTGACTCATGGCCATCTCGACCATATCGGCGGCTCACGTTTTATGCACGAGAATTTTCCGAAGGCGGAAATATTGGCCCACAAGGATGAGGAGGATCTATATTACTCACTGCCGCGGCAGCCCTTGATGATGGGCATCCCGCTGTATCAATTGTCCGCTCTCGGCTTTGACTACGAAGACCCGCCACTAATCACCAAAAACGTCGCTCACGGTGAAATTCTCGAGATCGGCAACCTCAAATTTGAGGTACGCCACTGTCCGGGGCACACGCCGGGACATATCATACTTGTCGAAGAAAACGAACGCGCGGTTTTTACCGGCGACTGCCTTTTTAGCGGTTCGATCGGCCGTACAGATCTTCCGGGCGGCGACTATGAGCAATTGATAGCTTCGATAAATGAAAATATTCTTTCGCTTGGTGACGATTTTACAGCGTACTGCGGCCATGGCCCCGAAACTAATATCGGGCGCGAAAAAGCTGCGAATCCGTTTTTGACCGGCTCGTATCAGATCGGACGCGGCAAGTTCGTTTAACGACCTGCCGCAGCCGGCCCGAAGGCATTGCGTTTTTGACGCTTACGGTTTTTCGACAATATCTTTTTTCAGGCCGCTCACCGCACCGAGAACTTCATTTTTCTCCTTTTCCGGCACCTTGAACTTGTCGAGCGTGGCAACCAAAGCTTCGACGCTTTCTTTCCAGTCAGCCTCCGTTATACCTAACCCTGTATGCACAGTTTTCATATCCCGCCCGAGATAAAGACAAGGGCCGCCGGTAGCATTACAAAGAAAATCGACGAGATGCTGCCGAAGCTTCTTTTTCGAATCGACGCTCAGACCGACGACAAAACGGGACAGAAGCTTACCTTTTCCCAAGCGGTCAATGAAATCGTCAGAAACCGCAGCGATCGCATCATAGCCGCCAAGCCGCTGGTAAAGTGTCTTTTCTTTACCGCCTTGAGCAAATGCCGAAAAGATGCAAACCAAAACCATCGCGAAGATCAAACACGTTTTTTTCATTTTTCTAGGCTCCTATTTCAGATTGAGACTTAATACTTAGCCATTACTTTCGCATCGCAAAAGAAAACAGATGCAAAAATTTGCTATCATTTCAGTGATTTTCACAATTTAATGCGGAAGGTGTAAAAATGCAACGAATTTGCGCGGTTCTTGTCTCTTCGAGTTTTCTATTATCCTCGGTTCTCGCCCACGGCGACGATAGTCATTTTCCAAACCGACAGGACGTTACCGTCAAAACGACTAAGGTAAACGGCAATGTCTATATGCTGCAGGGACGCGGCGGAAATGTCGGGGCACTTGTCGGCATGGAAGGAATTCTGATCGTGGATGATGATTTTAAGGAAGTCAGCGTGAAGTTAAGTGCGGCATTAAAAGAGCTTGGCTCGGCTAGCCCTCGTTATATTTTCAATACGCATTGGCACGGCGACCACACCCAAGGAAATGAGTTTTTCGGCAAAAACTCGACGATTGTCGCCCATGTGAATGTGCGCAAGCGGCTGCTCGACCCGCCGGTTATCTTTGGCCGAAAGACAGAGCCTTACGCATCATTTGCTCTGCCGATAATTACGTACACCGAGAGCATGTCGATCCACATCAACGGCGAAGAGGTCAAAGCCGTCCATTTCCCGAATGGCCATACCGACGGCGACACAGTTGTTTTCTTTATGAAAGCCAACGTTGTCCATCTCGGCGATGACTTTTTTGTCGGCCGGTTCCCGTTTGTAGATATCGACAGTGGCGGCAGTGTTCAGGGTTTGATAAATAACGTCGCGGAGCTGATCGGGCAAATCTCAGCCGATGCCAAGCTGATACCGGGACACGGCTCCGTTTCGACGTATCAAGATCTGAAAAATTATCACCAGATGTTGTTGGAAACCTCGAAGATCGTGCAAGACGCGATGAAGGCCGGTAAATCGCTCGACGAGATCAAAAAAGCGGGACTGCCGGAGAAATTCAAGGAAGCGGGTTCGGGATTTATCAAAACTGAATCCTGGATCGAGACGATCCATAGGAGTTATTCGACAAAATAGAAACTTTTTTAGAGAGGTGGTTTGGGCTCGAGCTTGTAGACCTTAAATAAGCTGAATGTCTGCCCGGAATCCCGTGAATACCAACGGTCGAGGTTGGTGAAATTCGGCTCGGCATCCGCCGGTACTATGATGTAATCAAGGGACGGGTTCCCTGCGGCTTGCTTATCAAATATCCGTGTAAAGCCAGCGTATTTTGAAACTTCCGTTTGTATTTCCTGCGGCGAAATGGCATTGGAGTTTGTGCCAAGCAAGGGGAGTGCCCGCTCGGAGCCGAACATAGCGGCGGTTACTTCAAATGAATGTGCCTTGAAAGCCTCGGAAAGATCTTTTTCGCTGATACCTGAATAGTATAAATAAACGTAAAACAGCCGCTTGTTCTCAATCGCGTCAACGCCTCCAGCCGATGATGTATGCGCATTCCAGAGCGATCGGACTGGAGCGATAGATGGTATAAAGTCCGCGGTTACGAAGTTGGTTGCCAGCACGACGGTCTCTCCCGGCGAGGTACCGGAAACAGGCGAGAGGTATCTTACGGCCGGAACAGAAGCATCTCGTATTTCGGCAACAACGGTATTTCGCAATGTTGAGCCATATGCCTCAAAAAATCCCCATCCGACCGCCGCGATCCCAAGATAAAGGAGACCTCGCCGGAAAGCCGTCGTTCCATTCGCCGGCTCGCCTTTCGCGAGCAATATAGACAGCAGGAGTATTGCAGCGATCAAAACAAGATAATTCGCGATAAATAACTCGTAATGAACTGGTTGAAGCGAACGGCCGGTAACGATCTGCTGATTGAACAGGATCACCGGAGCCAGCGCGCAAGAAAGGAGCAGCGGAATGCGCCTGTCCGTCAAAGACGCCGCACCACGCCAAACCGCTATTATTATCGCCGCCGCGACGATGGTGCCAATGATCATCGACGGTGAATCGAACCTTGGCATTCGCGTGTGGGTCAGCAATTGAATGCTGTCCAGATTCCGCGAGCGGAGCGAAAGGAGGTAGAAATATGGGATCAAAGCCGTTACGCCGATGGCTCCGACAATAACCGAAAACGTGGCGATTTTCTTCCATTCAGCCTTGTTTGAAACGAACACAAATATCGCAAAACACACTAACCACGCAGCAGCGGCCGTCCAAAGATAAAAGTAAGAATAAACGAGCACGGCGAAAACACATCCACTCGCCACCGAATAGCCGATCAGTCGACGCTGGGAATCCGATCGGGTCGCTCGTCGGACAAACACGCAGAAAACAAAAAAGACCGGAAATGTGAAACCCGGCTGGTATCGTCTTAAATAAGGAAAAAAATCGGCCAGTAAGCGCCCTTCGAGCAAATATCGCAGTTCACCCTGAAATGCCGCCGCCGTCCCAAAACAAAGAACCACAATGGCTCCGACGGCCGCCAGCAGATTGTCCTCAGTAACTTCCCATATCAGCCAGAACAAGGCCAAAGCCGAAAAAACGGCCGTGAATCCAATCAAAAGAATAAAGGCGGTGGAAGCCGAAAGGCCCAAGAGACTTGCCGGCAAGGCGATCGCATATGCGGGTATGAATTGGATCGAATAAAGTGTCTCCGGCTGTGGCGTCTCGGGTGAATCTCGTAGACCGAGAAACGGATCGTTCTTTCGCGGTTCACCATTGATCAGAGCATTTACGTAAGCCGAGTAAGCAACCTCGTCATAGTTCGAAACAAAATACGACCTGTTCCATTCCGGGCCTTGTGTGGCCCAAAAGCTGATCTGCGGATAAAGCGCAAGAACCAAAACTGGCAACACGGATATGAATGCGTATTTCCAAATGCCTTCGCTCATAATTGTGGAATCAAGGTGTCGAACTATCGGTGCGGTGTTGAAACAGAAAAGGCCGGGGCACGAACATCGCCCGACCTAATCTTAATCAATAACGAAAAACCTGACAATCTATGCGACCGTTATATCCTTTGTCAGATAAACGTCCTGAATCGCGTTGAGCAGCTCCACACCCTCCGCCATCGGCCGTTGAAAGGCTTTGCGCCCCGAGATAAGACCGGTTCCGCCGCCGCGTTTGTTGACGACGGCGGTCCGCACCGCGTCCGCGAGATCGCCTGCTCCCTTAGATTCGCCGCCCGAATTGATCAGTCCGCATCGCCCCATATAGCAGTTGGCCACTTGGTAGCGAACAAGATCGATCGGGTTGTCACTCGTAAGCTCCGAGTAGATCTTCGGATTCGTCTTGCCGTAGCTGCTCTCCATGTTCAGAGAGTTATAACCGCCATTCCGTTCGGGCAGTTTTTGTTTGATGATATCAGCCTGAATAGTCACGCCTAAGTGGTTGGCCTGTCCGGTGAGGTCGGCCGCCGTGTGCATGTCGCCGTCGGATGTTTTGAATTTCGAATTGCGCAGGTAGCACCAAAGTATCGTCGCCATCCCAAGTTCGTGAGCATATGCAAATGCCTCCGACACCTCGATGATCTGACGTGTCGATTGGTCCGAGCCGAAATATATCGTCGCTCCGACGCCGACCGCACCCATATTTTTTGCCTGTTCGATGGTGCCGAACATCACCTGGTCGAACTGGTTCGGATACGTCAAAAGTTCATTGTGATTGATCTTTACGATAAACGGGATCTTGTGAGCGTACTTGCGGGCGACGATGCCGAGCACTCCAAATGTCGATGCAACCGCGTTGCAGCCGCCCTCGACCGCGAGCTTAACGATATTTGCGGGGTCGAAATACTGCGGATTAGGCGCGAAACTAGCACCAGCCGAATGTTCGATGCCCTGATCGACCGGCAGAATCGAAACATACCCAGTTCCGGCAAGACGACCGTGGTCGATCAGCGTCTGCAGGCTGCGAAGCACGCCGGGCGTTCGGTCCGAGTCCATCCAAACGCGATCGACAAAATCGCCGCCGGGTAAATGAAGGTCCTGTTTCGGTATTGTTTTAGAAACGTGACTTAAAAGAGTTTCGGCTTCGCCGTCTAATAGTTCCTGTATCTTGGTGTAATCAACTGACATTGATCTTCTCCTGACAAACAAAATTGAATAAATGCTGTGGAATCGGGGCATTATATCATAATTAGGATTTTCAATTTAATGCGAAAAGCGTGTCAAAACTCTTTAGAAATGTCCTCACTAGTTTGCCCCAATGTTTCGCCAGGGATCACCCGCTCGTCAATTACCATCAGCGTCTCCCGCTCTTATCCACTCATTCGTAATGTCCCTCTTTTCTCCATCGACGCCCCCAATTGAGGCTTATCTTAGGCGTTTTCAAAATAGGACATTTCAAAAGAGTTCAAACTAGGACATTTTCAGGGAGTTCTACATCCGCGCTAAACAGCTTGCATCTTTTCCGTAAATGTTGTAGTCTAATCACTTGATAATTCCGTATCTCATTCACCGACGGTAAACTCGCCTCTATGTTGCGGCGAAATGGATAGTTCGAGAGACGGTTCGTTTATAACTGTTAGAAGAAGCTCAAATAAGTTTTTGAGCCCTCGAGCGCTGTTCCTTCCTTGCAACCGTTACACTGAAGATCACTCCGCGAACGTAACTTCTTATTAAATCCTGAAGAACTGCATTTTGCAGGGGCCTGCCCGTAAGGGAGGGCGAAATACTACTGCGGCCACGGAAACGCCCTTACTAACGTGCGGGCTTCCGCAAGAATCCATCCGCTTTCGCCGATGGTTCTTAATTGTGGTTTTTTGGTTGAAGAAAGAGATATTTAGATACAAATGACTTTTAATGAATTAGGCTTGCAGTCCTTTTTGACGGACAAATGCAAGTCATTGGGTTTCAATGAGCCTACACCCATCCAACAGCAGGCTATCCCTTTGGTTTTAGATGGCAAGAATGTAATTGCCACGGCAGAGACCGGAACCGGCAAAACTGCTGCTTTCCTATTTCCCATACTTCAAAAACTGGGCAAAAAGCAGCAGAAAGGCACGACCGTGCTTGTTCTATCACCAACACGTGAGCTGGCGAATCAGACCGATGCGGCTTGCCGCGAGTTTGCTCCGAAACACATCAGATGTGCTTCGATCATCGGCGGTGCCGGTTATCGCAATCAGATCGACGCAATACGACGCGGCGCGAACATCATTATCGCCACGCCCGGACGCCTGATGGACTTTATGGAACAGGGCATGATGGACCTTTCGAAGGTCGATACGCTCGTTCTGGACGAAGCGGACCGCATGCTTGATATGGGCTTTTTGCCCGCGATCAAGCGGATCGTAAAGGCGATTCCGGCAAAACGGCAGACGCTGTTCTTCTCGGCAACNNGATCCGCATTACGTCGAGATCAGCAAACGCGGCATCGCCGCAGTGACGATCGAGCAAATGGCTTATCCCGTTGCACATCAGTTCAAAATGCCGCTGCTTCTTGATCTTCTCGAAAAAGAGGATTTCGACCGCGTACTGGTCTTTACACGTACTAAACGCGGCGCCGACAGGCTTTCGCACATTTTGGAAAAGCGAGAACATAAATCGAACCGCATTCACGGCGACCGCTCGCAGTCGCAGCGTGAAGCCGCTTTGCGTAG
>DLHV01000052.1 GCA_002483395.1 Chloracidobacterium sp. UBA7659
GCGGCGAGCCGATGATGCACCCGGAGATCTACGAGATAATCGCCCGCATCCGCCATCACGGAATGATCGCCGGCCTTATCTCGAACGGCTATTATTTTCAGCCGGAAAAGGTCAAAAAACTGAATGAATCCGGGCTCGATTACCTGCAAATCTCGATCGACAATGTAACGCCCGACGAGGTTTCCAAGAAGAGCCTAAAGGTGCTGGACGCAAAGCTCGTCAATCTTCGCGACTACGCAAAATTTAAGGTAAACATCAACTCGGTTGTCGGAGGAGGCGTCGCCAATCCGGACGAGGCTTTGATAATCGCTCATCGTGCCCGCGAACTTGGCTTTTCATCGACGGTCGGTGTAATTCACGATAGCGACGGCCTCAACAAAGGGCTGACGATGCGCGAAAAGGAAGTTTACAAAGAGATCAAGAGTAAGGGGCAAAGCTCATACGCCCGCTGGAACTGGTTCCAGGACGACCTCGTTGACGGCAAGGAATACGAATGGCGTTGCCGTGCCGGTGCGAGATACCTTTACATCGANNGAATTCGGAATGGTCAGCTGGTGTTCGCAGCAACGCGGCACGCCCGGCATTCCGCTTCTCGAATACACTCACGCGGATATGGAACGCGAGTATATAACCGAAAAATGGTGCGCCCCGACCTGCACCATCCAATGCGTCCACCAGGTAGGCCACCTCGACGCCTGGCGCGACAAGCAGATCTCGCTCAGCGATTACAACAAGCGAAACGGGAAGGGTTTGAAGAAAGATACGGTTGCTCAGGTCTTAAATGCCGAATAAGCCGCACATTGTTTCGCCGGAACAGGGACGTTTAAGTACAGAGTGTTTTGAGCCAATCCGATTTGAGTAACTCCCATGACCAACGAAGAACACAATAAATATATAGCCTACGCATTCATTGCACACGGTGCGTTTCAGCTATTGATGATGCTCCTGATGGCTGTGATGTTTTACTTTATGGTGTCGCTCCCAGGACGTCCCGGGGATCCCGGCCCGCCGATGGAATTCTTCGGCGTCATGTTTGGCGTGATGTTCGCGATTCAAATGGTTTTCGTAACGCCTTCGTTCGTTGCGGCATACGGCCTCTTGAAGCGACGAAGCTGGGCGCGGATAGTGAGTATCATCGCCGGAGTTTTGTCATCAATGAGTGTCCCGATAGGAACTGCGGCGTGTGTCTACGCCTTGTGGTTCTTTTTTGGCGACCAATGGAAGTCGGTCTATCCTCAGGAAACGACAGACTTGCCGGATCAACGCCAGTTGCGGTACGGCGGTGAATCCAGATGGGGAGGCCATGTGATGGACGAAGACGGCGAGATTGTATACCGCCACCAAGACCCGCCGGACTGGCATTAATTTTAATATTTAACGCTGACCGTAAAAAGGACTATTCGCTTTTCTCACCTTCATACCAATCCCCGTGTTTCGACCAGCCCCAGCAGGAAAGGCAAGACGTCCACATCCACTGGTGCGAACAGGTCGGACATACACCGCGGGTATCGAAGGTATTCCACTCGGTTCCGCAGCCGTTGTAGAAGTATTCGGGATATTCGCAATCCCAACACGTCCAGCGGCTTGTCCGATCGGGCGTCCATTTGCAAAGCGGGCACCGAATTCCACGGGTTTCGTTCCTCACATCGGTGATCTCAAATCTCTCGATGATCTCTTCGTCATCCAAGCCCTTCCGAAAAAACAAATGCGGAATTGTCAGGCTTGCAAAGCTCATAGGTACGGCAATTCGGTAATAACATCGAATCCGTTGAAGTTTATCAATAAAAACGGAATAATTTCCATATCCGTTGGAATGGAATCATATGAGCGACAAAAAACTTTTCCTCCCAGCACTTCTCGGCACCAATCGCAAAGACCGTTCAAGCGGGCACGTGGCAAAATGGGTTTTCGAAAAGATGCAGGAACGCGAAGAGATCGAAACGCAGTTATTCGACGTTCGTAATTTCGAACTGCCGCGTGATCATTACGGCACGGAGATCGGACACCTTTTCCCCGAATGGCGGGATGCGATTATTAAAGCCGACGGGTTGGTCATCGTCACACCTGAATACAACCATAGTCATCCGGGCATACTCAAGAGTGTTCTCGACCTTTTGCTGAAAGAGTATATTCACAAAGCGGTCGCTTTCGTTGGTGTTTCCGCCGGTCCTTGGGGTGGTACGCGAGTGATCGAATCGATGGTTCCGATGGTCCGCGAGCTTGGGCTGGCGGTGACGTTTTCCGACCTCAACTTTCCATCCGTCGCGAGCAAGTTTGACAAAGACGGCAATTTGCTCGATACAGCCTACGACAAACGGGCCGCCGGATTTCTTGATGAGCTTGTCTGGATGGCGACGACTCTTCGCTGGGGCCGCCTCAACGTTTCTTCTAAATACCATTCTTAAGTTACTCTATCTCCGCGAGAGGAGATATTCATGGTTCATCACGAACGTCACCGCACAGAGCGAATCGGCTGGCTTCGAGCGGCCGTTTTGGGTGCCAACGACGGCATCGTATCGACAGCGAGCCTTCTAATTGGTGTTGCCGCCGCAAGTGCAGATCGGACAGCGATTCTGATCGCGGGGCTCGCCGGGCTGGTCGCCGGTGCAATGTCCATGGCGGCGGGCGAGTATGTTTCGGTCCACTCGCAGGCCGACACGGAAAAAGCCGACCTTGAGCGGGAAAAACGCGAGCTGGCCGCGGACGATGAAGGCGAGCGAATGGAGCTTGCGGGAATTTACGTCAAACGTGGGCTTGATCCCAAACTTGCCCGCCAAGTCGCCGATCAATTGATGGCTCACGATGCCCTTGGCGCTCACGCGCGGGACGAACTCGGCATCTCGGAAGCCTTAAAGGCACAGCCGGTCCAGGCTGCTGTGTTTTCCGCGGTTAGTTTTGCTCTGGGCGCGGCCTTGCCGCTTGGCGTTGCCGCACTCACACGCGGTTGGGGCATCATACCGATCGTTGCCTTATTCTCGCTCGCGTTCCTCGCAATACTCGGAGCCGTCGCGGCAAGGGCCGGCGGGGCCAGGATCGTGACGGGAGCCCTGCGGGTCTTGTTTTGGGGGGCGATGGCGATGGGCGCAACTGCCATCGTCGGAAAACTCTTCGGCACGGTTGTTTAGGAATGTCGAGGTCTTTCCCGCAAAACCATCGGGCAAGCCCGCCTCGTCGTTATTTCGCCGCGGTATGGCTAAGGTTGCACGGAAAACAAGTATTTACTCAGTTGGGATTATAGGAGATGACTGGATGGCGATGAAAATCAATGGTATCGGGGGATCGTTTCTTGTACCAAGAGTTGTTAGAAGCTACCTTTTTGCAAAGTTCGATCCCAGTATGACCGCGACGATGACGAACGGAATTCAAAAAACCGTTGACATAAAAAAGGTGCTTGACGCTGCCTGGAACGGTGTCATTACGCGGTCAAAACAGAAGATGTGTAATGACTATTTCAAAACTCTATTTCGGCAAAAGTCATTGACCGAGATCCTCGACGAAGGTGATATAGTCTTGCATCGGCTCNNCCGAGCCGAAGGCAGGATATACTTACGCGATATTGCCCGATGCGGACACCGCGGGCCGTGACATAGGGATCGATCCGACCCTGCTTTTTGACGCGGATCAGACCGCGCTTGTTTGCACGCTCATCCACGAACTCGCCCATGTCGGCGGGGCGTCGACCGATCCGGGAGCACCGGCTGATCAGGCCCATGCGGCGGAGAAGGCACTGATGTCGTGCTCGTGCAAACAGCAGTATCGTAAAGAAGTGCTTGGCAGCATAAGGTCCGGTTCAGGCTTTGGGCAGCGGTATGTTTGACGCAGGCAAGGTTTAGCAGCAAACATATGACCGGATGCGGCTTTTTCTTTCTGAAAATCGTAAACATAATCATCCACAAAAATGAGCCATTAATTTGCGTTTTTTCGCGTATTGAGTAAGCAATACTCACTGTTTTTATATTGCGGAGGAGAAACCAGCTATGCTACCTGATACATATCTTCGAATCGGTTATGAGCCAAGCGCGGTTATTGATCGTATTAGCCAAACCAACCAATCTGACGGTACGCCTGTCAGCCCGACGCTGACCCGGCGATGGGTGGCCGCCGATCGCGTTTACGACCTCTACTTTCACACAAATTTGAAGTACACGGCGTTGGCCAACAGCCGAGACGTCTCGAACGAATATCGGTTGCTTCGCCTGCGTCGCCAATGGCAAGGTAAACTCGCAGGCTCTCCTCCAGGTCCGATCGCCGTTGGTTACGAGCGGACCTCCCAAATAGACGGTCCGGGTGGATTTGCGATGGATTCAGGAAGGAAAAGTTGGTTCGATTGTCCAGGTTTCAAGAACGTGGGTCGGAGTCCGGACAGCCTTCGATATCTTCAGGAATTTATTGTGGGAATCGGAAGTCTTAATAAAGAATTTGACTTGGTGCCGGAATTTGGCGGGATCTACTTGATCGCCGCGGTCGATATCACGCCCGAGAAATACAAAATCTGGATGTCACTGGAAAAGCGCTTGACCGAAGATCAGATAAAAGGAGCAATGCGTGTTCCCGGAAACCCCTATCCCAGCCAAATAATCAGCTCCACGCCCGATTTTACAAGTTTTCGTTTTGTTCCTACGGAGTGGCAGGACTACACACAATGGCTGTCATAAGCTAACGACAATTTCGAAATGCGATTGTCTTAAATTATCGTCGCGGCACACGCTCGCCGATCGTCCAGACAACGACCGAGCTCGAAAGACCAAGGCCGGACAATCTTCCAGCCAGCATGATTATCGTTTCGCCCGTTTCGATAACGTCCGCTTCGAGCAAGACCTTTTCGCCTACCTTCAGCATTTCTTCGGTCGTGCCTGAGTCTGCACTAAGCAGGTCGAACATTGTTTTGTCGCCGAGGCTCGCCATTTCTTGCGACGTGCTCAGGTCTTTGTCAAAAAAGGGCTGCACGCCCCAGATCAATGCCAACTGGTTACGTGCATCTTCGGAGGTCGTCAGCGCGAAAGTCTGCAAACCGGAACGAAAAGCCGAAAGGCGGCGCGCCATCAGGCCGGATTCCGTAAACACGGCCACCTTTTCGGTCTGCATTTCTTTTGCCGCGTACGCCGCGGCTTTGCAGAGGGCCTGGCTGGTCCGGCCCGTCGGGGCCTGTGAGAACTTAGCCGCTTTTCGCAGATGCTCGGGTTTAATCGTTTCGGCGGCGTCGATGATCCTTGCCATTGTGCGGACAGCTTCGATCGGATAGCTGCCGGATGCGGTTTCAGCCGAAAGCATTACAGCATCGCTTCCATCCCACACGGCATTCGCGATGTCGGAAGCCTCGGCACGTGTCGGGCTCGGGCTGTCGATCATCGATTGCAGCATCTGCGTTGCGGTGATCACAAACTTGTCGTTCGCCACCGCTTTTTCGATGATCCGTTTCTGGTAAACAGGCACAAGCTCGACACTCGTTTCAACACCGAGGTCGCCACGCGCGACCATGACGCCGTCCGTTTCGGCAATGATGTCGTCCAGGTTCTCGATCGCCTCGGCCATTTCGATCTTGGCGACCAGAAGCGCCCGGCCCATGGTTCGCGTGTTCAGCTTTTTTATCAGCGCCTTTACGTCGCGGCAGTCCTCGGCCTTGCGGACAAACGACAGGGCGATGTAATCGACATTCTGCTTCATCGCCCAAATCAGGTCGGCGTGGTCCTTTTCCGTCATTGAGGGAATCGGGAGCGGCGTATTTGGTAGGTTAATGCCCTTGCGTTCCTTGAGCCAGCCACCTACTACGACCCGGCAGATAACGTCGGTTTCGGTCTCGGATTCGACGATCAACTCTATCGCGCCGTCATCAACCAAAATGCGCGTTCCAGGCTCGACTACCTCGGGCAGGTGGCTGAAGTTCGTCGAAACCTCGTGTTGATTGCCCTCGATCTCACGCGTTGTGATCGTAAAAAGCGCTCCTCCCTTTAATTCGACCGGAGCCGCATCTTTTAGTGTACTTGTACGGATCTTCGGCCCTGAAAGATCGACCAGAATAGCAAGGGCCCGTTTCAGCTTGACGGCTGCCGCACGCGAGCGTTCGATATTCGCGGCGTGCTCCTCGTGCGTGCCGTGCGACATGTTGATGCGAACGGCGCTGACGCCGGCTTCGATCATTTTTTCGATAATTTCCTGGGTGTTCGAGGCGGGGCCGAGTGTGGCCAGGATTTTTGCTTTTCTCATCTATGATTAAACTTCTCGTAATAATGCACGAAAACCTGCCTGGATGAAATGCCTGTCGGTCGTCAACGCCGCCTCAATGCCATGTTCACGCATTACGACAAACGAAACGCAATCGACAAGGCCCCACTCCTTGTCCATACGGTCAGAGAAAAGTTCTAGAGCTGCATCGTATGGCCCCGCTAAAGCTCCACAATAGTAAGGTTTGTATCAGCCGACATCCCGTGTAGAGTATCTAAGCCGAATTTCCTTAAAGATCGCCGAGCCAGAGAATTGCCAATTTCTAAGAGAATGGGCCTGGTAGTTAGAAGCTTCACACTTTCATTTTCAATTTTGAATGAAAGATCGACCGCACGTTCGTGATGCTGATCGTTTGATGAAACGAGGGCGATGGCATACGAACTGTCGAGGAAGTATTGATTAGTCTTCATCGGGGAATGGCTTGCCGTGATACAAGTAGTCGTCCAAATTTGTAGAGAAATCACTTGGACCCTTCAGATTTGCCGACCTTGCATAGTCGAAAAAAGCGTAAGGCTTACCGCCCTTTTTCCTTTTAGCATATACAAGTTTCAACTTTTCCGGAGCTTCTTCAATCACAACTTTAACCTTTGTATCTTTCGCGAGATCGACCGGCTCGTCGAAACGAACCACCTCTCCGTCGTATGTCGCATCAACAATTTTCTCCATATGATTAACCCTGAGAACATTTTACTCCTAATTTGGAATTTGACGAAGTTTTTTCAGGTAATTCATAACCGTCGCGACGAACGTCGAATGCGACCACGTCAGCGGCGAGACCGAAACAGGTTCGCCGGTCAGTGGGTTCATCTGCTCGGCCAATACACCGGAAGGCAAAGCGTGATCGGCTATCCATTCGATGATCTCCAACGCCTTTGTGAGATCCTCGATGGTCTTCGCGGCGGCGATGTAATAATCGGCAAGCCAAAGCGTGCATAAGAACCAGGGATTTCCCGTCGTCTGATCGGAAACCCGCATGTAGCCATCATTTTCAAATCGTGCGATGCCACCGGCAGAGGCGAGCATGGTTTCGATCGCGTTCATCGTATTAACGACCTTTTCGTCATCGGGTGAATAACAGCCAAAATAAAAAGTGCCGAACAATGAGGCGTCGATCGTCGTGTCCGACGAGAAGGAATCGTCTCCGTTGACGTGCATCGATCGTATGAACCGCCCAAATTCTTTGCTGTACAGATGCTCCGACATTGCCTCGACGACCTCGTCGGCAGCGGTCTGATATTTTTCCGCTCGCTCGTTTTCCGCAAAGAGCCGAGCGAAATTCGCGGCTGCACGCAGGCCGGCGACAACCGTCGTGCAGGTAAATGTGTGAATGCCCCGGCGGTCTTCCCACAGATTCCAGCTTGGTTTTGGCAGTTTCGATTCCGGATCGCGAAAATCGACCATAAAATCCGCACAGTTGACAATCACCTTGCGATAGAGGCGGTAGGCAAACTCGAGATCACGATATTTGTCGTAATGCTGCCACACGGCCCACAGCACCAGCGCCGTTTCGTCTTCCTGGATCGGCACAATCTGCTTGCTGCCCTGCACATCCCAGGCCGCGTGCCATCCCGATGCGACAGTGCCGTCGGAGTTGTACTTTTGCAGGAAATAGCCGTTTGGGTGAACAAGCTGGCTGCAGAAGTCAAAAAATTTCCGCGTGATATGGGCATAACCGGCCAGATCGAGAGCGTTTGCGACAAATGCGCCATCGCGGGTCCAAAGATAGCTGTAATGATCGGTCGCTCGTTCGGTCACATCCGAATCGTTTGCCGCGAGTATCGCTCCGTCGCGGTCTATCTGTGTTTGTACTATAAGAAGTGACCGCTTGTACATTTCAATAATCTTCGGCGAAAGATCGAGAAAATCCGTCTCGTTTTTCTCAACCCATACACGCCAGTAATTTTCGGTGTGATCGATGTAATTCTGCGGCCCTTGGGCTAGAGTATGGGCGTTTAATTTCGAAACGTCTTCGTAAGAAATTCCGGCCGCGATCCAGTAGAAAAATTCAAACGTGCCGTTTGGCTCCAGTGACGCATACACGCCAATGGTCGAATCCACAGAGCCTTCGGTGATCGGGCCGCCGCGAAGCTCGCCGTCTTCGGCGTCGCGCCAAGTGCCTTCCTGATCGCGAAAAGCCTTACGGCCCGTTGCAAAAGCATCGAAATGCGGCTCGGTATTGATCAGAAAATACCGGTGCTTTTTGTAATGTATAAGAGCGAGGGTTTCGGGATCGTAAAAAGCCGTATCGCCGACCTTGTTTTCGTAGATCCTGAAATCGTGATGCAGAAATATGCGGGCTTTACGCGCCGAATCGCGGAGATTATTGACACGAACTTTTCGGAGAAAAATGTTGTCGTGGCTTGCCACGGTGTCG
>DLHV01000111.1 GCA_002483395.1 Chloracidobacterium sp. UBA7659
GTTCGAACTCCAAAGCTATTTCGGCTGGATCGGACCATTCGTCGTGATTGCCGAGAACGACGAAAACCCCGTATTTTGCCCGCAGGCCTCTCAAATTTTCAGCGATCACAGACGGCTCCATTCTCAGCTTTCTCTTTTGCGTGTGATCGCTTCCCCGCGTCTGCGAGACATAATCGCCCAACAAAAAGATGGCGTCCGCACCCTGTTCATTCGTTAGCGAAACTATCTTGTGGAGCTTCTCTTCATCAATGCCGTTCGACCCGCCGTGAACATCGGCGATTAGAGCTACCCGCAATCCGTCAAACGCCCGGTTCCAGTCCTTAATCTTTAATTCGTACTGATTTACGACCAGGCGGCGCGGCTCGATGAAATATGCGTAAGCCAGGCAGACCGCTCCGAAGACGGCAGCCGCGCAGGCGATCAATAATAAAGTATGGGGTTTCGGCATTTATCGGGCAGCGTTGAGCGTGACGACGGCGATCTCCGGCGGCACGCGAAATCGAATTTGCGGGCCGGTGCATCCGACTCCGGTCGTGACAAATACATGTTTGCCGTCCACGACCGCCTCGCCCTTCATGAACCTGATGTCGTTGACGAACGGGTGAGGGCCGTAAATCGGAAAATTGACCTGCCCGCCGTGCGAATGGCCGGCGAGCAATATAGAAATACCGGCCGGCGCTTTCAGCAGTGAATCGGGGTTATGCGTTATCGCAATGATGTTCTTCTTTTCGGCAATAAGAGCGTACGAATTTTCTACCGGGACACGGCGATTTTTCCAATAATCTTCGATTCCCCATAGATATATTGTTTCATCGCCGATCTTAACCGGTTCCACCTCGTTCTCAAGAAATTTTATCCCAATGCGTTCAAACTCCGTTCGCACGCTATTCTGGTTGTACCACCAATCGTGATTACCTATGATCGCATATACGCCATATTTCGCCTTGAAGCCGGCGAGATTATCTGCTATTAGTGCGAGTGGCATTCGCAGTTCTGTGCGGTCGCTGCCCTCACGCCTCCTAAACGCTTCAGGGTCGAAGTGCTTTTCTGAGACGTAATCGCCCAGCAATACTATCAGATCGGGCGAAAGCTCGTTTGCCCTGGTGACGAGTTCGCGGAGCCTTTGTTCCGTCACGCCGTTCGAACCCGCGTGAATGTCGGATATCGCGACGATCTTGAAACCATTGAGTTTCGAGCTGAAATTCGGGACGTCTAGCTTCGCCTCGGTGATCACCAGCCGGTTTGGCTCGACAAAATACGCGTATGAAAACAATAACGCGGCGAGAAGAGTTAAAAATCCTATCGCCAACCCGATTCGCTTAATGCATTTTCTCATCCTCTGTGTTCTCTGTGGCTAATCCCTCCCGAAATACTCACCCAATCTTTTATCGACAAGCTTTACAATATCTTCGCGCGCTTCAACTTCTTTCGGATACCACGGCTTCATTCGGGCGTCGATGACGATCGGTGCCGAATAGCCGATGTGGTTATTTTTCAGTGTCGCTTCCTTCGCGAAAATGTCGGTTGATGGATTGATTCGGGTCCAGGTCGCCCAGAGAAACTTCTCCGTCGATCGGGCAAATTCTNNTGGAGGACCACAACCTGCCAGTTGTCAAATTTTCCAGCTTTTGCGATACGTGAAGCAAGATCTTTGTCGTGCTCGTAAGTATCGCCTTCGACAACAATGCAGCCTGCGCAGAAGGGCTCGGCCCGCGTGATACCGGCTGGAATGTCGCCGCGAAACTCGTGTGCGAGATCCCTCTTTGCATTACCGACTCCCATCAATATCGCTTTGCTGCCGTGATTTATCTTGCCGCTCGCATAATCGAGCGTATCGAACGCCGTCTGACTGAAGATGTGAAGATCGCGTTGCCAATCGACACGAGCGAGTATGTGCTCGAACAGCGTTTTGAATTCGCGCAAATCCTGTGGCTTGTCGGTGAGCAGCAAAAACTTTGTGAGCGTCAATTGCCCTTCGCCTAAGATGCGAAAACCTGCTGACAAAGCCTCGCGTGCGTAACGCTCCTGCACGATCCCAGCCGCAAGCGAGTGAAAACCCGTCTCGCCATAACTCCATAGATCGCGGACCGGCGGCATCACGAGCGGAAAGAGCGGTGACAAAAGCTCCTGCAAATAATCGCCGATAAAAAAATCTTCCTGTCGCGGCTTNNCGCCGGATAAATGGCGTCCTTTCGATGATAAACGGCGTCGGCATGGAATACAGGGTAATCGTGCTGTAGCGAGTAATATCCGTAATGATCGCCGAACGGGCCTTCGGGTTTTCTCTCATGCGGCAGAACGTGGCCGACAATCGCAAACTCACATTCGGCAATCAACGGAACGCGGACGCCCTCGTCCGCCCTCGTCAGTGCGATTTTTTCGCCGGCAAGCAAGGACGCGAGCATAAGTTCGCCGACGCCTTCGGGCAGCGGGGCAACCGCAGACAAGATCAACGCCGGCGGCCCGCCCATGTAAACCGTCACGGGCAACGACTCGTTCCGATGCTCAGCTTCGTGATAATGAAAGCCACCGCCTTTGCCGATCTGCCAGTGCATGCCTGTCGTGCGTTTGTCGTAACGCTGCATCCGGTAAATGCCGAGGTTGTGTTCCCCAGTCGTCGGGCTTTCGGTGTAAACAAGCGGGAGCGTATTAAAATGGCCGCCGTCCTCGTGCCAAAGTTGGAGAAACGGCAGCTTTTCGAGATCGACGTTTTGCTGTCGCGATTCTAAGACCGGCGCGTTTGCTGTCGATTTTGTCCCTAATTTGCGCGCTGTGAAAGCAAGATCGCGGTATTCCCACAGCTTGCCCAGTGTCGGCGGCAAAAGCTCTTCAGCTGCTTGCACAGCACGTTTTACAAACTCAACCGGCTTGCTGCCAAATGCGAGATCGATTCGACGTTTGGTGCCAAAGAGATTGGTGACCACCGGAAAGGACGAGCCTTTAACGTTGGTGAAAAGTAGAGCTTTGCCTTCGTCTGCGATAACGCGACGATGAATCTCGGCGATCTCAAGGCATGGATCAACCTCGGCCGTGATCTCGACGATCTCGTCCTCACGCCGCAGCAGATCGATAAATGTTCGCAGATTTCTGTGCATAAAGAAGAAAGGCGGAAACCCGCGCGGTAGCAAGGGGGTGTCTCGCCCTAAAATAACACACTCCCTACCGGTCGTGTTTCCGCCATCATTTGTTACTTACGCAGGTTGTCCTTGCTCAGATCGAGTTCATCGGCCTTGATAACATCGATCTTCATATTCGGAAAACGCTTTGCAAGATCGTCCCTGAAGATCGAATAGTCGCCGACAATGATAAAGTCACCGCCGAGCAGATAATCCGACGCGAGATCTTTTATCTGCTCATCCGTGATGGCGTTGACTTTGTTGACGTACGAATTCAATTCGGATGGCGGTAAACCAAATGCATAAAGATCACCAAGCGCATTCGCCAAACCACCGGTTGTTTCCAGATNNCCAGATTGCGTCCAAAGCCACCGGTGAGAACTGATTTACGCGGAATTAACTCTTCATTTGCAACAGATGAATTAGTAAGCTTCTTTATCTCAGCAAGCACTAACTCTGCAACTTCCGATGCCGATTCGTTTTTTGTCTGGGTTCTCGTTGAAAAATTGCTTTCGAAATCACGCCATCCAAAGTTGCTGCCAGCTCCATAACTAAGACCGCGTTTTATGCGGATCTCCTGATTTAGCCGCGACGAATATCCCCCACCGAGAACTGAATTGAGAACAATAGACGGAAAATATAATGTACTAGTCTCGTCCTCGCTGCCATATTCCAAACGGCCGTTATCAACTTTTTTTACATAGTTAACAGCCGCTTGTCCAGATTTCGGCAAATCAATAACTAAAATTCCTTGAATCTGTGGTNNTGTTTTTCCTTAACTTTAGTTGTAGGCAATCCATCGTCTATTCTTTGAATAATTTCCTTCCTCAAAGAATTTAGCCAGCGAGCGAAAAATCGATTAGTTATTGATTGCGCCCTGACGGGGTTTAAATCACCCGTGAAAAGAAGTACCGAGTTCATCGGAGCATAATACTCCCGGTGAAACTCTCGTATTGCGTTTCTTGTGACGCTTTTGATACTTTCAGGCGTTCCGCCCGCCGGATGTTCACCGAAGGCGTATTTGCTCGCAACGTAGTTTGCGAGGAACGACGGTTGTTTGAGGTTGTAGGTCAGGCCGTCGAGTGTTTGAGATTTTAAAAGATCAAGTTCCTTTTGATCGAATTTAGGATTAAGAACAACGTCGGCAAGAATCGCCATTGCCTGATCGACTTTGTCAGAGGTGACGGTGACGGAGACGAACGAACTGTTCCAACCCGCGCCGCTGCCGATCGAACCACCAAGAAACTCAATCGCTTCGGCGATCTCCGAAGCGGTGCGAGTCTTTGTTCCTTTTGTGAGCATCGATGCCGTTATGTCGGCAAGTCCGGCCTTTGAGTCGTCTTCGCACGAAGCTCCGCATTTTACGAGAAGCTGAATCGTCACAATCGGTGACGCTGATTTTTGAACGACGGCGACGGTCAAACCGTTCGGCAGTTTCTTTTCTTTAACCGCAGGAACGGTTACCGACTTCGGAGCAGACGGTGCGGGCGGCGACTCCGTTTGTGCTAGCACAAACGAAAAGGCAAAAGTAAAAAGTAAAAAGGCAAAGAAACTTCGCCGAACCACGATCTTTAATATCTTTATCTGCTTCATAATTTTCCTTTTGACTTTTTACTTTTTACTTTCTTCTCCCGTGTAATAGATCACGACGCGATTTGTGTCGGTAAAGTATTTTTTCATAACTCTTTGCACATCAGCGGCGGTAACGGCCTGCAATTTCTGAATGTCAGAATTCACGGCCTTCGGATCGTGCTGGTACGCGACGGCACGCTCGATCACTATGGCCTTGCCATCGTTGTTCTCGCGGGCCCTTATCGCCCTGGAAATAAGCTGATTTTTTGCTTTTGCCAACTCCTTTGCCGTTACTGGCGACCCTTGGATTATCTTCAGTTCCGCGAGCAACGATTTTTCCATTGCTTCCGCGGTTTTACCCTCGGCGGCGATCGCCTGAAAGTAGAGCAGGCATCGGTCGGTTTTTACGTCCAGATTGAACGACGCTTCCTGGGCGATCTGCTGCTTATAGACCAGGCTTTGATAAAGCCGCGAGCTTTCGCCGCCGGACAAAATACTTTCGGCTATTCTGAAAGCCGGAATGTCCGCGCCGTTTGATGGCGGTCCGAGGTACGTGATCGCAACGGCAGGAAACGGAACATTCGGAGCGGTCGTCATATGGCGTGCTTCTTTGGTCCGCTCCGGTTCTACCTCCGTGACACGCGGTATCGAGCCTGTCGGTTTTGCCAGGCGCCCGAAATATTTGTCGGTCCAGTCATCGAACTGCTTTTGATCGAAATCGCCGACGACGATCAAATAAGCGTTGTCAGGCCGGTAATACAAGTTGTGAAACGCCCGGGCATCGGCCGATGTCGCCGCGCTCAACTGATCGAGATTGCCGATAACGCCTCGTTTGTACGGGTGCACGGCGTACGAAAGGCTGCCGATGTATTCGTTAAACTGGCCATAGGGTTGGGCCAGGACGCTTTGGCGATATTCTTCTTTCACGACGTCGCGTTCCGAGGCAAAATTCGTGTCATCGACATTGAGATTTGCCATCCGCTCAGCCTCGGCCCAAAGCAGCGTTTCAAGATAGTTCGACGGCACGACCTCGTAATAATTCGTAAAATCGTCCCACGTCGAGGCGTTGTTAAATCCGCCGACATCTTCGGTCAAGCGATCCATCTTCTCGTTCGGCATGTTCTTTGTCGATTTGAACATCATGTGCTCAAACATGTGAGCAAAGCCCGACTTGCCTTGCGGGTCGTTTTTGCCGCCAACGTCATACCAGACGTGAATCGCAACCGTCGGGCTCGAATTGTCCCGAAGCGAGACGACTTTGAGGCCGTTCGGCAACGTCCGCTCTTTGATATTCAACGGTGCGACGTTGACCTGCGAGTATGCAACAACGGTGACAAACGCAATGATTATTAAGACTAAAATCTTTCGCATAATTTTTCCTTAACTTAATAAAATACGGAGCTAATACGCACCAGACGTCGACTTAGTTCAGACCTAGAAGTAACCGCAGTCACGCGGAAACGTCAGCAGAAAATTTAACCACAGATGAACACAGATGGACA
>DLHV01000008.1:0-4442 GCA_002483395.1 Chloracidobacterium sp. UBA7659
AAATGGTGCTACAATAGCTGAATTGAAGGAGTAATTTCGGAGGTATTGAAGTGATTTCGCAAAAGGAACTAATTCGTGAGATTTCAAAACTCCCGGTACCGCTGCAACGCGAATTAATTGATAAGGTTTCGCGGAACCTCGNNCCTCGATGCGTTTGTGGAGAATGGATACCCGGAAGAGAATAAATTCCAAAGAGAACTTACGAGAGAGGAACGGATCGCGCTTGCTAAGAGTCTTTCTGGTACGTTTAAGCCTGAAAAAGGCTACATGCCGATGACCAAAGAGGAAGACCGGGAAATCTATTACGAACACATAATGGAGAAGTATCGCTGATGCGTGTTCTCATTGACACCAACGTGATCCTGGATTATGTACTCGAAAGACAACCCTTTCATGCCGATGCGGAGAAGATAGTGCTGCTCGTGGCTGCCGAAGATTTCGTCGGAAGACCGTGCCGATCTGGTGCGGATAATACAGCCGTTTTAGTGTTGAATCGTTGACACAAAACCATATTAGACGGAAAATCTGAGTATGACCGCTACCGTCGAACTACAACTGCCTGAAAACGTAAAAATAACCGACGCCGAAATAAAAATGATCGTCGCAGCCAGGCTTTTTGACCTTGGTGAGCTGTCGTCAGGTCAAGCCGCCGAGATGGCTGGTATAACGAAACGCGAATTTATCGAATCGGTTGGCAGATATGGTGTTTCGATCTTTCAGTATTCTGCCGAAGAACTTGAGCGCGATCTGGCAAGGCTATGATGAGCCTCGTCGTAATTGCAGATTCGAGTTCTCTAATTGCCTTGGACAATATCGGCGAGATCGACGCCTTACGCAAACTATTTTTGGAAATTACCATTACGCTCGATGTGGCTCGCGAGTACAGCCGTCAACTCCCTTCCTGGATTCAGATCCGGCATGCCTCTGAGACCGCGAAACATCGTCCTGAGATCAGCAACTTAGACCCCGGTGAGGCAAGTTCAATAGCTCTCGCCCTTGATTCAGACAATCCGCTTCTGATAATAGACGAGAAGAAGGGCAGACGTGTAGCCGAACGGCTGAACATCAAGATAATTGGAACTGTCGGTGTTCTTATTAGGGCGAGAACTGCCGGCTTTATCAAAGACCCTGACACACTTTTAGCTCGGCTTGAATCAGTTGACTTCCGTTTGGACGACAATTTGAGGTCGATGCTGATGGGTCCCGGGGACAGGATTCTCTAGTGCTCTACGACCAATACTTCATTGACGACCTTAAATCCCGTGCCGATCTGGTGCGGATAATCGAGCCGTATGCTCCGTTGAAGAAGAAGGGGTCGAATTGGATGGGGTGCTGCCCGTTTCATCAGGAAAAGACGCCTTCGTTTTCTGTTTCGCCGACGAAGGGGTTTTATAAGTGCTTTGGGTGCGGAAAGGGCGGGAATGCTTACACGTTTTTGATGGAAATGGAGGGCTTGAATTTTCCGGAGGCGATCCAGCGGGTTGCTGAGATGAGCGGAGTGCCGCTGCCGGAGCCGATCGACGACCGGCAGTACGAGAAGAACAAAAAGCGAAAAGAGGAAAAGAAACAGCTTTCGGACCAGGTGATCGAGCTGAACAGGCTTGCACTCGATTTCTGGGAAGCCGAGTTACAAGCCAAGAACCCGAAAGCAAAGGCTGCTCGCGAATATCTCGAAACCCGCGGCATCTCGGACGAGATTCAGAAGCAGTTCCGTATCGGGTTTTCGCCGGATTCGTGGGATTCGCTGCTCAACCATCTAAAAGAAAAAGGAGCAGATGAAAAGCTGATCGAACAAAGCGGTCTTGTCTCGGTAAACGAAGAAAAAGACCGCGTTTTCGACCGTTTTCGCGGGCGGATAATGTTTCCTGTTCTGGATGTGAACGGCAACGCGATCGCATTTGGTGCCCGTGCTATGGGCGACGACCAACCAAAATATCTCAATTCGCCGGAAACGCCCGCATATGTCAAAGGCCAGCATCTTTACGGCCTTTTCCAAAGCCGCGAAGAGATCCGCCGCAAAAAGTTTGTCATCCTTGTCGAAGGCTATCTCGATCTGATCGCCCTTTACCAATTCGGCATCACAAATGTTGCTGCAAGCCTCGGCACCGCGTTCACGCCCGAACAGTCGAAACTCCTAAGCCGTTTTGCGAAAAAGGTCGTCATCAACTACGACGGTGACGACGCAGGCATAAAGGCGGCGCGGCGGGCCATTGAAATGCTTCTGCCGAACGATTTTGAGATCAAGATCCTTGTTTTGCCCGGAGGCAAAGACCCGGACGATTTTATCCGTGAAAATGGGACGGATAGTTATGACGAGGCCCGCGGGCGCGCATTGCCGTTCCTTCAATTCTCGCTCGAAACGTCGCTGTCGGGGCGTCGTCTGGCCAATGCACGGCAAAAAGCCGAAGCCATCGAAGAGGTTTTGCCCGTGCTGGCGTCAGTAAAGAACCCGATCCAAAAACGGGAGAGCTTCGATCAGGCAATGTCTTTTTTCCGCGTCGAAGACAGCGGCCTCAAACGCGACCTTTGGCGTTCCATAAAAAATGGAGGGGCAGCCGATCCCGTATCGCTGAAACAACAAGTCAAACGCGTGGCCGGGGCGAAGATTACCGTTGCCGAACAATGGCTGCTCGAACTGCTCGTTTTCGATCGCGAACTGCAAGACAAAGTGCTCCCTATACTTGAAGAAACCGACTACGAAGCCCTCGCGACATCGTCGATTTTTCGGGCTCTCTACGCAATAAACGCAGGCGGGCAGAATTTTACGCTAGAGAATATTCTCGAATTTATCGCCGACGATGAGTTTGCCCACGATTTCATCCCGCTGCTGCTTATGACGGAACCGAAACGAGCACACGACGAGGTAATAGACGATGTGCTTCACGAAGCCGAACAATGCATTTTTAGCCTCCGTTCAATGGCGATTCAACACCGGATTTTCGAGATCGGTCGGGAATTGATTGCGGCCGAACAAAACGGCGATGCGGAGCAAGTCAGCCGCCTGGTCGCCGAACACCTGGAATTTTCAAAAATGAAACAATCCCTGCTTAACAAGCTCTCCGAAACCTGATAGAATGACCTTTTTAAATGTTCACCTTGCGCTCGAAACATTTGACACCCGCTAATCGTTAACAATTGATATACCAAACAACGATTTTGGACGAAATTTAATCCAAATCGTTTACGAATATGGCTGACTACGACGAAAAAGAAGACCTGATGGACCGGCTGGTCGCGTTGGGTAAACGAAAGAAATTTATTAGCCTCGACGAGCTGCATCGGGAGATCCCGGAAAACATGATGTCGCCGGACGATATCGAGGATGTGCTCGACCGTCTCGAAGGTGCAAATATCTCAGTTGCCGAGACCGACGCCCAACTGCTTGAAAAAGCCTCGCAACTCGCTCTTGACGAAGATCCTGCCGCGGAAGAAGAAGAGGATGACATTGATCTCGATCTTTCCGCGGGTGCATTGGATAAATCGAACGATCCGGTGCGGCTTTATCTTCGCGAAATGGGTATCGTTCCACTTCTGACGCGGGAAGGCGAGGTGATAATCGCGAAACGCATTGAGCGCGGCCAGATCAAGACCCGCAAGTCGATCTCGCGTTCGCCGATCTCGGTCGAACGGTTGATCAAGATCGGCGACGATCTTGCACGCGGCAAAGCGAGCATTCGCGAAACCGTCGCGTTTTCCGAACAGGCAGAGATCTCCCTCGAAGAAGACAAGGCCGAGGAATATCTTCGCTGGACGCTCGAAGGCATCGGAAACATCCGTCAGAACTACGAAGGCGCGTTGAAAGTCTGGATCGCCCTGCGTGCCGAACAGAAGGCCTCGCAGAAGTTGGCTAAGGGCAAAAAGTCCAAGAAACTTTTGAAGTTAAAGCGACAGACCGCACGGCTCCGGCTTGAGATTGCCCAGGAGATCAAAAATCTAAATCTCACCGAACATTCGATGCAGGTGATGATCGCCTCGATCCGAAGGGTCGTCGAAGAGATCCAAAAGGCCGAGCGGGCCGTAAAGAAAGCTGAAGAACGCCTTTCCAAAAAGCCGGCCGCCGCCGAAAAGAAAGAACTTAACGGGAAAATTGCCGAAGCGAAACAGTCGCTTATTGAGATCGAAGAAAAGTTTCATCTTCCGCCGGTCGAGATCAAGCGTTCGTACCAGACGATTAGCGTCGGCGAATATGAAACGAACAAGGCCAAACGCGAGTTGGTCGAGGCTAACCTACGTCTCGTTGNNAACCGCGGCCTGCAGTTCCTCGATCTGATCCAGGAAGGCAACATCGGTTTGATGAAGGCCGTCGATAAGTTCGAATGGCGGCGCGGTTATAAATTCTCGACCTACGCGACATGGTGGATCCGCCAGGCCATTACGCGTGCCATCGCGGACCAGGCACGCACCATCCGCATTCCGGTGCACATGATCGAAACGATCAACAA
>DLHV01000008.1:4558-4697 GCA_002483395.1 Chloracidobacterium sp. UBA7659
GAAGATTCGCATCTCGGCGATTTTATCGAGGATAAATCGATACTTAATCCGGCTGAATCGGTTACTTTTTCGAATTTGCGTGAAATTACCGACGAGGTGCTCGCAACGCTCACCCCGCGTGAGGAAAAGGTGATAAAGA
>DLHV01000109.1:0-17205 GCA_002483395.1 Chloracidobacterium sp. UBA7659
CATCAACGCGAACTGCATTCGGATACGCCGGATTTCGCGCTCGCATTGCGTGCGGCGTTGCGACAGGCGCCCAAGGTTATTCTTGTCGGCGAGATGCGTGACCGCGAGACGATTGAGGTTGCAATGGAAGCGGCGGAAACGGGCCACCTCGTGCTCTCTACGCTTCACACCATTGACGCCGCGAAGACGATCGACCGTATTATCGGGGTGTTCCCCAAGATCGAAGAAGCGTCAATCCGCACGCGTCTGTCGCAGTCTTTCAGGAGGATAATCTCGCAGCGTCTGATGCCGAAGATCGGCGGCGGACGAACCGCCGCAATTGAGATACTCATATCAAACTCAAGAACGCGTGAATATATTGAGAAGGGCGAAAAAGACGGGCGTTCGATCGTCGATGCAATGAAAGACGGCGCGATGGAAGGAATGCAGACCTTTGACGGCGAACTCGAAAAGATGATCCGAAACGGAACCGTCAAAAGAGAAGTTGCTCTTGCTTATGCATCGAATGCGAACAATCTGGCGTTGTCGATAAGCGATATGGATGGTGAAAGGAGATCAGAACCAGTACCGGAATTGGAGCCGGAGATAGAGATGGAAGGTTTTGAAAGGTAAGTCTAGCCAGTTTTATCCGGCAAAGGTTAATCCGAAAGTATGAGAGAGCGTGGCTTCAACAAAGTCCATTCGGGTAAACGCGCCAAGAGTTTTGTCTATATAAGAAAGTCTCACAGTTGCCAGATTGTCCGTAACAACCACAGAATTTGTCTGCAATCCGGTCGCGGAGAATTCGGTCGAGTCAGTCAGAACGACTACTCTGCTTTTATGACCGCCGCGGATTAAATACTGGTTATCAGCGCGACAATAACCTGACTTATACCTGTTTGGAGATTATTCCTTGTACAACTAGGGCCGGACGTTTTTTGTAAGTTTTTAGATCAGAATTCGGAAACAAAACGAGGACTACATCCCCGCGTTTAAAGTTCGTCATAGATATCCATGTCGGGGCGTTCCCAATCTTCGGCAAATGTGGACAAAGCAGCGNNCCGTCTTCTCGACTGATGCCCCGGGATTCCAAGTCAGAAGTCGGAGGGGTTAGCGTATCCGACCCGTTCTTTTGATCCAAAAAGTCAACAAAGTCTTCAACCTCTTGAACTTTATCGGGCGGAAGCTTCCGAATTTTCTCGATTAGGCCAACATTCTCCATAATCATCGATTCGCCTCAGGCAAAAGCTCGTAGTTACCCATTTCGCGATTGTAGGAATCAAGAGCGCCGACCGAATCCGCAGTNNTCGCATCAAGCATTTGCTTGGTCATGGCGATCGAATCCGAAAGCTGTTCGAAAACGAGCAGTGAGAATTTCTCGGGCGTGGACATCGTCACGATCTCGTCGTTCAGATAGCTGAAAAAATTCTCGATAGATTGAAGCTGACCTTCGACAAGCTTTACGCTGCGTTCTATCTCATCGAAAGACGCGACGCGGCGTTTAAGTATTTCGACATTTGTTTGCTGAATTCGCCGCGTTTTTTCGTCCCCGGCACTTTCCGAAGCACGAAATGCCTGGGAAAGCTGATTGTGAACGGCCTGACGGTTTATCGACTTCAAATGCTGTTTGCGGCGTCGGTAAACATCCAGCAGATCGACAAAATCTTCCCAACGCTGATCAAGCGTGATCAGATTGCTCGGCAAAGCTGCTGCACCGGTGAACTTTTTGTAGTTGTCCTGAATTTTTTCTTTCAGCCAGCGCAGGTATTCGACCGCTTCGCGCTCACGCGGTGTAAAAGTTTTTATTAGCTTTTCACGGTTAGCCTTGTTCAAAGCTCTGAGACGCTGCTTCTCACGAGTCTGGACAAGCTGCCGGTACCAGGGCAAATTCGGCAATACGAGCATATAGGCGACCTCAAACATCAAGGCGATCAGGAGTGGAATAACGCTCCCGGTGTAAGCAGCGGCCACAGCAAAACCCGCAAGGCCCCAGAAATTAAAGGGTTCCTTTACTGCTTCCTTTGCGTAACTCGTATTAAATTTGGTTAGCTGCTGCTGGTATTTCGCCAAATCCGCCATATCAAAATTAGATGCTGAATTCTCCGATCAAGTTTCGCCGTCTTTTTATCCCAACACGTCGGCCAAAGTATTCTCAGCGGTTGGTGAGAGCGACAGGACGAGAAAAAAGTCCAAAGGGTAAATTGCGACTTCGCCTTCTTCGTCAATTACGCGAACGCGGTTTCCTCTCAGTTTTACTCTGTAAACTTTCTTCGGAATGAGAAGTCCCTCGTCGTCCGTTTTTAGACAGACGGCGAAAACGTCGTTGTCTGCATTTTTATCAACGACCGTTTTTCTAATAAAAGTCTCTTTGCCGAAAGTTAGCCCCTTTGCTGTTCGCCCGGATTTTGTATTTGTCTCAGCCATTCGTCAACCGTGATCCTTAAATCTTTTAGCTCATCCCGTGTCAAATCGCTCTTTTCATTTTTGGCGTAAATGTCCAGGAGAATGATTCTGTCGGCGGGAAAACGAAATAATAAATTACTCTCGCACCACCTCGTTTACCGTGTCCGGAAGCCGACCATCGAAGTTTACGAATGCCGCCCGATGCCCGAATGACCTCCCCGTCCTGCGGATGCCCGCACAGCAGAATTTGCACTTCCGCAATTTCATCCTCGCCAATCAGCTTGACGGCTTTAACCCTGAATTTATCAGTCTCAGTAA
This sequence comes from Chloracidobacterium sp. UBA7659, assembly GCA_002483395.1. Lineage (GTDB taxonomy): Bacteria > Acidobacteriota > Blastocatellia > Pyrinomonadales > Pyrinomonadaceae > OLB17. The sequence continues at coordinate 2,701 of DLHV01000109.1, forward strand.
AGCCGAAATATTCCATCTAGTTGCTTTGCTGTTTCGTTTCGTTAAGCAAAACTTCTTCAAGCACATCTTCTTCCTTGATTTCCGAACCGGCCTCGATCTGCTTGCTGGTGGTGCTCTTTCCTTCGCCAAGTAGCCCCATCTGCTGTTTATATTCGAGCAGCTTGTCCTGAAGCTGAATGTCCATGGCCTCGCGCTCGATGTCCTGCATCTGTGCGTCCACCGTGCTTGAGCCAAGCTGCAATTTTGCTTCGGCGGCGGCGACGCGGCGGTCTATCTTCTCGCGCATTTCGTTGAAGGTCGAAGCATCGTCGCCGATGTTGAAAGTCTCCATCGTCTGAGCAAGCTGCTCCTGAAGCTTCGCCTGTTTTGCCGCGCTGATAAGCTGCATCGCCTCGGCCGTGCGCTTTTTCATGTTCAGCACATAATTGTCACGAGCTTTCAGAGCCTGCTTGGACGCGAGTGAGGCGTGTTCGAGCTGAGCACCCGTCCGTTCGAGATCGAGCTGTGCCTGTTGAAGCTGCCCTATATAAGCAGTTGCAATATCGTCACGGTTCATCTTCACCGACGCTTTAATCTTCGAATCAAGATCGACCACCTGTTTTTCCAGGTTCTCGGCGTTCTTGATCAATAGGCGCTCGGTCGCCATTACTTGAGCCACCGAATTGTTCAACTCCGGCACGCGGTCGCGCATGTCTCGGATCGTTTGCTGCAGTACCAATTCAGGGTTTTCGATCTTATCGAGAGCCGCTCCGGTACTCGCCCTAAACACTCTAGCAATTCTTGCCCACAGTCCCATTTTTTCTGTCCGCTCCTAAAAATTTTATCAATAGAACTTTTCGTCAAATTCTCTACGATAACCAATTATTCAAAGTTGCATTTTCCGAAATCAGTATAACAGGAAAAATAATTAAGTGAAGGGAATAATTGGCGAGCGAAAATTGGGTTTTCGCCTTAACTGGTTTACAGTTAACTCGCATCGGCTTTTAGGGAATATGGTGGCATGACGCTCCGGAATATTATAAGTGAACTTGATCGGATCTTATTGCGGGAGTACCGTTACGATGCCGAACTGTTTGATGAGTTGACCGGGTTGCAGCGACGCTCTGGCATCATGCATGGAGATCGTCCGATCTGCCCGTTTCTGAGACCTTATTTTCTTGAGGTCTCGCGCTACCGAGCGATCCGGAGTGCCGCGCATGTGTTGAGCGGCGCTTTCGATTCTCTGACGAAGGCAGCCCTCGAATATCACGAACTGCTTGAAATATTGGGGATGACGGAGGCAGAGGAGCGGTTTGCGCGGTTCGATCCCGGCTATGAAAGCGTGGCTGTTACCAGTCGGCTCGATACATTCCTCCATGCCNNTCTCGAATACAATGCCGAAAATCCCGCGGGCGTTGGCGATCAGGCCGCCCTCGAAGCTCTTTTCACACATGTTCCTGCCGTTCGCGAATTCCTAAATGAACACGCCCATTTCTATCCGCAGCCGCAGGTCAAGCTTCTCGAGGTTCTAGAACGAGCCTATCGAGAATACGGTGGCAAAAAGGCAGTTCCGAATATCGCTATTGTTGACTGGACGGGTGTCGATACCAGTTCGGAATTCGAGATCCTCAGGCTTTTTTTTGAATCACGCGGATATTCGACCGCCATTTGCGACCCGAACGAAATGGAGTACGACGGCAAAATCCTTCGCACGGGAGAGTTTGAGGTCGATATCCTGTACAAACGGGTGATAATTCACGAATTCCTTGAACGATTCGATGAGACACACGCGATCTCCCGAGCGATCGCCGACGGGACAGTCTGCATGGCGAACTCCTTTCGATCGAAGATTCCACACAAGAAATCGAGCTTTGCGATCTTGAGCGATGACGGATTTCACCGCCTGTTCACCGCCGACCAGATCGACGCAATCCGCCAACATATACCCTGGACCCGGAAGGTCCGGGAAGGTGAGACGACCTATGCAAACGAGACTGTCGATCTTCTCGATTACATCCGATTAGAACGGTTCCGGTTTGTGCTGAAACCGAACGACGATTACGGGGGCAAAGGCATCGTATTTGGCTGGGAAAGCACCGAATCGGAATGGGATGATGCGATCGAAACGGCTTTAAGCGCAGATTATGTCGTTCAGGAACGGGCCGTCGTCGAGAAGACCGATATTCCTGTATTTTTCGACGGCGAAGTCGGGATCGAGAGCCTAACTGTTGATTTCGATCCGTTCCTTTTTATGGGCGACGTTGAGGGCGGAATGGTCCGCCTCGCCGCCGGTTCGCTTGTAAATATCACGCAGGGCGGCGGCGAAACCGCCCTGGCGATCCTCGAAGGGATTTGAGCGGACGCAAGAATCGGATCCATCGCGCGTTCCATTTTCAGCAGAACGCGGACGGATGTCCGACAATATCTTTCAAATTGGGTTATCGGATTCGAAAGCGAGTCGTGCCATAAGAGATCAAAATGAGAAAATTAACTTCGTGGGTATTATTGTTTGCTGTTTATTTAAGCTTTATTGCTCCCGCAAGTCTTACGGGGAATGCACAGGTTTTGCGAAAAGCTATGGATCAAAAGCTAAAGGATAGGCCTCCGGGTCTGACGTTTCGTCTTAGCAATGGCGCAGAAGGAGCGGAAACACGCGTCAAACAGCCGCTTGCGTCGACCGAACCGATATCGGAAAGCGATTCGACGGGCATATTGAAGCGGCTCCCACAGATCAAGTCCGAACCCGACGATCGAACCGAATTCGCCAAACGCATCGGCTCGCTCCCCGCGCCGAAGACCGGGCGGCAAATTCCAGTAAAATTTCCGGCATCGGATCAGATCGGCCGCCCAAATGTCGATTATTCCAAACAGCCACTCGAAGTCATCAGATTCTCACCCGAAGGCGAAATTCCGCTCGCTCCCGATCTTAGCGTTACATTCTCGCAGCCAATGGTCGCCGTCACCTCGCAGGAAGAAGCGGCCAAATACGCACCGGCCGAGCTTACACCGCAGGTCGAAGGCCGCTGGCGCTGGCTCGGGACAAAAACGCTGATGTTCGACACGACAAAGCGTTTTCCGATGGCGACAAAATTCACGGCTCGCGTTCCCGCCGGAACAAAGTCGGCGACCGGGCAGGCATTGCAGAAAGACGTCGTTTGGACTTTTACTACGCCTCCGCCAAAGGTGTTACAGATGCTGCCGAACGGGCAGATTACGCGCCGCGATGCTCTGATGTTTGTCTCTTTCGATCAGGCGATCAATCCGGACGCTGTTCTGAAAAACATCTCTGTGACAGGCGGCGGGAAAAAACTGACTGTCCGGCTTGCGACGCAGGAAGAGATAGACCGAGACGGGAGTATTTCGTACTATGCAAAACAAGCCGAAGCAGGACGCTGGCTTGCGTTTCGGGCAATAAATTCGGATGGCCTGCCGGAGAACGCCTTACCGGCCGCTTCGGGAATATCCGTCGCTATCGAAAAGGGAACTCCTTCCGCGGAAGGCCCTCTTACAACGACGACAGCACAGAGCTTCGGTTTTCAGACCTACGGTCCGTTCAAATACAGCCGGGCCTATTGCGGCTGGGCGCAAAACCCGAATTGCTCGCCGTTCCACGACTGGTACATCGAGTTCAACAATTCGATCGATTCGTCGAAATTCACAAAGGAAATGGTGAAGATCGACCCGCCGGTCGAAGGCCTGAACATTTATCCGTCGGGCAACCACATTTACATACAAGGTTACAAAAAGGGGCGAACGACTTACAAGATCACGGTTGACAGTGCTCTTGGTGATATCTTTGGGCAAACGCTGGGCCAGCCGGCGGTTGCGTCGATAAAGGTTGGGACCGCGGCCCAGAGCTTCTATGCGCAAGGCGGCATTATGGCCGTTCTCGACCCGAGCGCGAAGCCTTACTATTCGATTTATTCGACAAATCATGCCGCGGCAAGAGTGCGAATGTACGACGTGCAGCCGCAGGATTGGCGGCAGTTTCAGGATTACGTTCGGCACATCAACTATGATGACGGCAAACGCCCGGCAATTCCCGGTAGACTCATTTCGGACAAGGTCGTAACGATCGCAAATAAGCCCGACGAGATGGTAGAAACGCGGATCGACATCGCACCTGCTTTGGACGGCGGTTTTGGCAACGTCATCGTCGATATCGAACCGACCGTACGCAAGGACAAATACGACCGGGCGCGTATCTTTACATGGCTTCAGGCGACACAGATCGGCCTTGATGCTTTTGTCGACAACACCGAGCTTGTCGGTTTTGCTACCGATCTAAAGACCGGAAAGCCGCTGTCTGGTGTCAATCTTTCGATCTTTCCAAACGGCCGGCCAGTGGTCAGTGATCAGGGATCAATGGACAGTAAGGAAAAGGGCTGGATAGCTTCAGCGTGGGAATGGATAACCGGAATCGGAGGGCCGAGTGCCGGGGAGATCGAATCGCTCGATACGGACGGCTCGGTTTTGGACACCGAGACGATCGAGCCCGCTCAAACCACAAACACCGGCGACAACGGAATTCTGCGAATTCAGCTTCCCGAAACAGCGTCCGAAAAGGGCCAGAACATGCTGATAGCAAAACGTGGAAAAGACATCGCGTTCCTACCGGAAAACAGCGATTACTATTGGAATGACAGCGGGAACTGGTACAAGAAAACCTCGTCTGATTCGTTGCGGTGGTTCGTTTTCGACGACCGCAAGATGTATAAGCCAAAGGAAGAAGTCGCCGTCAAAGGCTATATCCGAAAGCTGACCGCCGGAAAGCTCGGTGATATCGAAGGACTTGGCGACGCCGCGAACGGCTTTACATATTCGGTCAAAGACCCGCGAAATAACGAGATCGCAAAAGGCACGGGCAATCTTAACGCCTTTGGAGCGTTCGATTTCAAATTTACATTGCCCGACAACGCAAATCTCGGCCATGCGCGTATAGATCTGTCGACAAATAGCTCGCTTTTGGGCCAGAGCTATTCGCATCAGTTCCAAATACAGGAATTTCGCCGGCCGGAATTTGAGGTTTCGACAAAGGTCGAATCCGAGGCTCCGCATTTTGTCGGCGGCAAGGCCGATCTGTCGGTCGAAGCGAAATATTATGCGGGCGGCGGGCTTGCAAACGCGGAAACCAATTGGACCGTGACGGCGACCCCGACAAACTACACCCCGCCGAACCGCGGCGATTTTACATTCGGGACTTGGGTGCCGTGGTGGAGAGCTTACGATTACGGCGAATACAGCTTTGGCGGCCGAGGTTCGTATGGTGGCGGCATAACGCAATATTTCAAGGGCGTCACCGATGCGAGCGGAAGGCATCTGCTCAAGATCGATTTCGAATCTGTAAACCCGCCGCGGCCATACAGCGTGACGGCATCGGCTTCGGTTCAGGATGTAAACCGGCAAACCTGGTCGAGCTCGACATCGCTTCTCGTGCATCCGGCCGATCTCTACGTGGGTATCAAAACGCCACGAACGTTTGTCCAGAAAGGCGAGAACATCGTTATCGAATCTATCGTTTCGGATATCGACGGCAAGCTCATTGCAGGACGCGATGTCGAGATCAAGGCGGTTCTGAAAGATTGGACGTTCGACAAAGGTTCGTGGAAAGAGATCACGGTCGATGAACAAAACTGCGCGGTGAAGTCTTTGTCAGAACCGCCTGCGTCAGTGGGCGGCCAGTCGGCCGGAGTGGCAAAGTGCACATTCGTCGCTAAACAGGGCGGACGTTACACCGTGACGGCGACGGTAATGGACGACCGCGAACGGTTTAACGAAAGCGAATTTACCATCTGGGTTCCCGGGGGCAAAACGCCGCCGAAACGCAATGTCGAGCAGGAAGAAGCTCAGATCATCCCGAGCAAAAAGGATTTTGCACCGGGCGATATGGCTGAGCTATTGGTTATTGCTCCATTTACACCAGCCGAGGGCGTCCTGACGCTCCGGCGCGATGGCATCGTCAAAACCGAGCGCTTTTCGATGAAGGATTCTTCCATCACATTGAAGATCCCGCTGGACGAGATATATCTGCCGAATATCTACGCCCAGGTCGATCTCGTCGGAGCCGCACGGAGAGGGGACACTCTTGTCCCCATGAGTCCGAAGGACGAACAGCTTTCGCGTCGAAGCGACGCTCATGGGGACAGGAGTGTCCCCGCTCCGCGTCCCGCATTCGCGAGCGGAAATATCAATCTGTCGATCTCGACCGAATCTCGAAAACTGACCGTTTCAGCCGAGCCGCAGGACAAAACGCTTGCTCCCGGCGGCGAAACCAAGGTTGCTATCGAGGTCAAGGATCATAAAGGCGAACCGGTCGCGAACAGCGAAGTTGCGGTGGTTGTCGTCGATGAGAGCGTGCTTGCATTGTCGCGATACAGCATTGCCGACCCGGCGGCAATATTTTACACGGCCCGTTCAACCGGAACGACTGACTACCATTTGCGGAAGGATGTGTTACTCGGAAATCCGGACGATGTAAAGGCACCGCCTCCGCCTCCACCGGTTTCAGAAGGTGTCGTGTCGTTTTCGGCAGGTCTTGCGATGCCCTCGCCCCCGGCAAAATCGATGGCTAGACGCGAGATGGCCGTCGATAAGGCTGTTACGACCGAAGAAAAGGACGGGAACCTTCAATCGCCAGACACACCGATCAACCTCCGCGAGAACTTCAACGCGTTGGCGGTCTTTGCTCCATCGGTTAAAACCGATTCGAATGGCCGTGCGACGGTCGATGTGAAGCTGCCGGACAATCTGACACGGTATCGGATCACCGCGGTTTCGGTCGATCAGGGCAAGCGGTTCGGCAAATCGGAATCGAACATCACGGCCAAAAAGCCTCTGATGGTCCGGCCGAGCGCTCCGAGGTTTATGAACTTCGGTGACAAGGTCGATCTACCGGTCGTTGTCCAAAATCAAACGGACCAGGACATGACGGTCGATGTCGCGATCAGAGCGACTAACGCAGCTCTTACGGGCGGAAACGTGAGTGTGAACGAGCGTGCCTCAGACGCGCCCGAAGGCACGCTCCCTAACGGTCGCGTTTCTGCCCGCAGCGACGGGAAACGTGTTTTGGTTAAGGCCAACAGCCGCGAAGAAGTGCGTTTCCCTGTATCGACAGTAAGTGCAGGAACCGCACGTTTCCAGATCGCCGTTACTTCCGGAAAGCATAACGATGCCGCCGAAATTTCGCTTCCCGTCTGGACGCCGGCGACGACCGAGGCATTTGCAACCTACGGGACAACGGATCAAAACGGAGCGATAATCCAGCCGGTTCAGACGCCGGGTGATGTTTACTCGCAATTCGGCGGATTGGAGGTCACGACCTCATCGACGCAGTTACAGGAACTCACTGACGCGTTCATTTACCTGACGAACTATCCGTACGCATGTTCGGAGCAGATCGCGTCACGGATGATCTCGATCGCCGCGATGCGTGATGTTTTGAGTGCTTTTAAGGCAAAGGACATGCCGACGGCGAAGGAACTCGAGGGCTACTTTGCTCGCGACATCCAAATATTGCAGTCGCGTCAACGAAATGATGGCAGCTTCGGCCTTTGGAAACGTGATAAGGAGCGTTACGAATATCCGTTCCTGACCGTTCATGTCGCACACGCTTTGGCGTTGGCCAAATCAAAAGGATACAAAGTGCCCGACGAGATGATCAGCAAGACAAAGCCTTATTTAAAGGATGTCGAGAAACATTTTGACGATTGGTACAAGAATTCGCCACAGGTCCGGTGGACGATCTCGGCTTATGCCTTGTACATCCGCGACATGATGGGTGACAAGGATGCGGCAAAAGCCAAGAAACTTCTCGCCGAAGCCACGGGCGGAAACGCGAGTGTGAACGAGCGTGCATCAGAACGTCGTTGGTTATTTATGTACGCTTCCTGATGGTCGCGTTTCTGCCTGTAAGTGTAACAGTTTGTAACACCTGTAACTGTTACACTTTTCAAATCGCGATCTGCCATCCGAAACGCATCCACCCTTCGTGTCTAGGTGGGAGTTTTAAAACTTCCTCAAAATAGACTTGAAACCACTACGTAATAGCAAGTGTTCGCGATAATGACTATGTTAATTATTTGCAACGCGAATAATGAAAATACCCCACCCAACCCTTCCTTACGGAAAAGCCGGAATGGAGTCTTGCTGAATGATATTAGAGCAAGTGTTTCATCCATTGTCAAGTATTTTATTCACGACACAAAAAGTGTAACAGTTACAGGTGTTACAAACTGTTACAGTTTCAACTTTCTTAACCTCAATGCATTCGCGATCACAGAGACGGAGCTGAACGTCATTGCGGCACTGGCGATCATTGGCGAGAGCAGGATGCCGAGTACAGGGAACACCACTCCGGCTGCGATCGGGACGCCTACGATGTTGTAAACAAAGGCAAAAAAAAGATTTTGGCGGATGTTCTGCATTGTCGCACGGCTCAGATTTCGAGCCTTTAAGATGCCGGTCAGGTCGGGCTTTAGCAGCGTGATGTCGGCGGATTCGATGGCGACATCCGTGCCGGAAGCGAATGCGATACCAACATCGGCTTGTGCAAGAGCGGGAGCGTCGTTCACTCCGTCGCCGGCCATCGCGACGGATTTGCCTTGCGATTGAAGCTCTTTGACCTTTGCGGCTTTATCTTCGGGCATTACTTCAGCGAAAACTTGATCGATGCCAAGCTGTTTTGCAACAGCCTCGGCGGTCTGGCGGTTGTCGCCGGTCATCATTACGATCTCGATGTTTTGGCGGTGGAGTTCGTCGATAGCGGCCTTGGCGGACGATTTGATTGCGTCGGCGACGCCGATTAGGCCGGCAAGTTTGCCGTCGATCAGGACGTTAATGAACGTCAGGTCAGAACCGCTTGGGTGAGCAAGTGGTAAATTCTCAGACACGTCCACGCCACCCGCTAACGCGGGCGGTTCAGCCTTTCCGACGAACACACTTTTTCCGTCAATTATGCCTTTTACACCGAGGCCGGTGATCGATTCGAAATCTTCGACTTTTCCGGTGGCAATATTGCGTTTATCGGCCTCCGTTAAAATCGCGGCCGCCAGGGGATGCTCACTTAGTTTTTCCAGGCTAGCGGCGAGCCTTAGAATCTCGTTTTCGGGGAGGCCGGGCAAGCCCGACTCTAATCGGGCCGTGATTATTTTTTGCACGGTCGGTTTGCCTTCCGTCAGAGTTCCCGTCTTATCGACCACTATCGTATTCACCTTCTCAAGCGTTTCCAACGCTTCGGCCTTCTTGATCAGGACGCCGTTTTTAGCACCGTGGCCGGTGCCGACCATGATCGACATCGGCGTGGCGAGACCGAGGGCACATGGGCAAGCGATTATCAGTACGGAAACTGCGGCTACTACCGCGTAAGCAAAGCTGCCGAGAATTAGCCAGACCGCAAAGGCGGTGACTGCGACGACTATCACCGCCGGGACGAAATAGGCCGAAACAGCATCGGCGAGACGTTGGATCGGAGCACGGCTGCGTTGGGCTTCGCCGACCATTTTTACGATCTGGGCGAGCAAGGTTTCGCTGCCGACTTTCGTCGCGCGCATTGTGAAAGAACGACTGCCGTTTATAGTGCCGCCGATGACCTTGTCACCCGCGTGTTTTTCCACGGGCATCGATTCGCCGGTGACCATCGATTCGTCGATGGATGTGGTGCCGTCAATTATTTCGCCGTCGGTCGGGACCTTTTCATTCGCCTTTACTCGAAGCATTTGCCTGGTATGGACATGGCGAAGATCGATGATTTCTTCGCTTCCGTCATCGCGGACAACAGTCGCGTTTTCGGGTGCCAGCCGAAGCAATTCTTTAATCGCCGAAGATGTTTGCGAGCGTGCACGCAGCTCCAAAACCTGGCCGAGCAGAACAAGCGTCGTTATCACTGCGGCCGATTCGAAATAGCCGGGAATCATGCCTGTATGAGCGTCCCGCATCGCGGCGGGAAATATTCCGGGCAAGAACAATGCGGTGAGGCTTAGCAAATACGCAGCTCCGGTGCCGATTGCTATGAGCGTGAACATGTTCGGGCTGAGGTTCTTTATCGAAGCCCAAGCCCTTTGAAAGAACGGCCAACCACCCCACAAAACCACCGGAGTTGCCAGAACGAATTGGGCCCACAAGGCGGAAACACGACCGGTAGGGAGTGTGTCCAACCAGTGGGAGAACGGACTGAACATCTCGCCCATCGCCAGCACGAAAACGGGAAGAGTCAGCACCGAGCACACGACGAAACGTCGCTTCATGTCTATGTATTCGGGATCGGGCGTGTCGTCAAGGCTTATTTCCTTCGGTTCGAGCGCCATGCCGCAGATCGGGCACGAGCCTGGGCCGATCTTGACAATCTCAGGGTGCATCGGGCAGGTGTATTCGATTTCGGATTGCGGATTTGGGATTTCGGATTGAATATCACTGGTCGCTACGGCTTTCGGCGCTGACAAGAATTTGTCGGGATCGGCAGCAAACCTCTCCTTGCAGCCGACGGCGCAGAAAAAGTATGTCGTGCCGTCATGGTCAAATTTGGCCGCGGCGGTGTCAGGCCGGACGAGCATTTTACAGACGGGATCGATGTGCGTTTCCGGCTCTGGTTCCGACGAACGAGCACGGTTGAGTTGGACAAGAGGCTTCATATGTATTAGTTTACAGCAGAACGCCCGGTTTTATGGAAAGGCTGGGCGATTGTACGTCTTTTTAAACAGGTGAACCTCCACGGTTTACCGTCCTTATCCGAAAAGGCAAATGCCGTAAGGCATGCGCAAAGCCAGGAACCTCCGAAGGAGAACGTCCGGCTACCGAAGTGAGGCCATAATGAATTTTCGTCCGTTTCTTCTCTTTGCATTTCTTGCCATTATATCGACGAGCGTTTTCGCTCAAAACAAGATCAGCCCTAATCACATTAGCTTAAGGACGGCCAAAAGTGCCGAGAGTTCGTCGGCTATGCTCGTTGAGCGCGGCGGGGCGTCTTCAACGAAGGCGACTGGATTACTTGCGATCGAGCAGGATGCGTTTCAGCTGATCAATGTCGAACGCAGCCTGGCGGGGTTGTCGGCGTTGAAGTGGAACGACAAGCTCGCGAAAGTCGCACGGCTGCATTCGCGGAACATGGCGGACTACAATTTCTTCAGCCACAAGGGTGCTGACGGTTTGATGGTTGACGACCGCGCCGACCTACTCGGTTTGGGCGAGTGGAGGGCAATCGGCGAGAACATCGCTTTCATGAAAGGTTATCCGAATCCGGCAGAGGTCGCGGTAGAAAAATGGCTGCTGTCGTCATCGCACCGTAATAACCTGATGAGCCCGCAATGGAGCGACTCCGCGGTAGGCGTCGCGATGACCGAGGACGGTAAAGTTTATTTTACGCAGGTGTTTTTGTTAAGGAAGTAAGAAGTAAACAGACTTTTGAAGCGAATCCCGGTCCTTTATTAAAGGTCGGGATTTTTGTTTTGGCGTTTGGAGTTCCTGCTTTAGCAGGCAAAGCGGGCCGCAGAGCCAACTAAAGTTGGAACTCCGAACGTGCCAAGATAGAATGTCGATATGTCTTTTACGCTGCCGTCTTTTGCGAAAATAAATCTCGATCTCCGTGTAATCGGGAAGCGGGCTGACGGCTATCATGAGCTTTTCACGGTGTTTCAGACGGTTTCGCTATGCGACGAGATCTCGTTCGCGGAGAGTGATTCGATCCGATTGACGTGCAGCGATCCGCAAATTCCGACCGATGAACGAAATCTCATAGTCAGAGCGGCAGTTATTCTTCGAGAAAGGTTCGCGGTTCCACTGGGCGCGAGGATGCATCTCGAAAAACGGATACCAGCACCGGGCGGTTTGGGCGGCGGGTCTTCGAATGCGGCCGCTGCTTTGATCGGACTAAAGCGGTTGTGGCGATTAGGTATCGGCTTTGAGGAAATGGTCGAGATCGCGGCAATGCTCGGCTCGGACGTGCCATTCTTTTTGTATGGCGGAACTGCGATAGGGTTTGGGCGTGGGACGGAGATCGAACCGAAAGACGATATTAGCGAAGAATATTTGCTTATCGTGACGCCGGATGTTCACGTCTCGACGAACGCCGCGTTCGAAAAGTTAAATGCCCCAAACTTGACATCCGAAGTCTCAGAACGTATTCTTCTCAATTGTCGTTTTAACGCCGAATTGCTTGATTTACGGCATTCGGCATTGAAAAACGACTTTGAGCCAGCCATATTTACGGCACATCCGGAGACCGCACTTGTGAAGAAGACATTACTCGATCTGGGTGCGGTAAACGCTTTGATGAGCGGCAGCGGAGCAAGCGTTTTTGCAGTATTTGACAAAGAAGAGACGCGGCAAACAGCTATGAAAGCCCTTGACATACATGTCAACTGGCGAAAGTTTGCCGCAGCGACTATTTCGCGGGGTAAATACCGTGAGAAACTTGGGTTTGAGGTTTAACAAACCGATGTGAACGCTTCGCGTTCATGCAGGCGGGTCGCCTGCGTTCCCAGGTAGTTCGCTTCCGATCAGTTTCTGAAATTAGCATTGGGGCGTAGCCAAGTGGTAAGGCACCGGTCTTTGGATCCGGCATTCGTAGGTTCGAGTCCTCCCGCCCCAGCCATTTTTATTTGTGAAATTGACGGGTAACTCGTGTCTCAGGTTGCCCGTCAATTTGTTTTTAAACATCTTTTTTTAATGAGCGTAACAGGAAACATCAAAGTCTTTTCGGGCAATGCTTACCGGGAATTAGCTGAGGAAATCTGCACTCATCTGAGTTGTGATTTGGGGCAAGCTAATACGGGTAGATTTTCAGACGGCGAGTTTAACTTCCAAATCGGCGAAAACGTGCGGGGTGCTGATGTTTTTATTATTCAGCCGACTTGTCCGCCATCTGATAAGCATTTGATGGAACTTTTGATAATGCTCGACACTTTTAACCGGGCTTCAGCGGAAAGAGTTACAGCGGTTATTCCATATTTCGGCTATTCACGTTCAGATAAAAAGGATCGTCCACGGGTTCCGATTGCTGCCAAATTGGTTGCAAATTTGATAACCGTAGCGGGTGCGGAAAGAGTTTTGACAATTGATTTACACGCCGCACAAATTCAAGGATTTTTTGATATTCCGGTTGACCATTTATACGCCGCGCCGGTAATGGTTAATTATTTTCAGGAAAATCTGATTGAAGATTTGATTGTTGTCTCGCCGGATACGGGCGGGGCGGAACGGGCTCGGGCTTATGCCAAAAGGCTCGGAGCAGGATTAGCTCTTTGCGACAAACGCCGTGAAAAAGCCAATGTTGCCGAAGTTATGAACATCGTCGGCGATGTCAAAGACAAAAATTGCCTGATAATTGACGATATGTGCGACACCGGCGGGACAATCTGCAAAGTCGCTGAAGCCTTGCACAAAGAAGGCGCAAAAGGGGTTATGGCGGCATTCAGTCACGCCGTTTTGTCAGGAAGGGCAATTGAAAATATTAAAAATTCGTATCTGCAAAAGGTTGTGATTACTAACACAATTCCTTTGTGTGAGGCGGGAAAAGAACTCCAAGCCGAAGGCAGAATCGTAGTTTTGAGCGTGGCAAAAATGCTTGCCAGAGCGATTAAATCTATTCACGATGAAACGAGTGTTTCATCATTGTTTATTTAAGATTTTTGACTTTTGACCTTTGATCTTTTGATTGATGGTTTTATTAGTTTTGAGTTAAAACTTAACTTGAAAGGTAACGAAAATCAAAGATCCAAAATCAAAAATCACAAAGAGGAATTATGTCTGAAAAAATTGTAGTAAAAGCTGAGAAAAGAGAAAACAGGGGAAAAGGTTTTGCGCGTCGTTTGAGGGCTGCAGGAAAAATCCCTGTGACAATTTACGGGGGGGGCGGTGAGGCTGTTTCGGTGGCTGCGNNTCTGAATCGGGTCCTAACACGGTTTTTTCGCTTGATGTAGCAGGTGTTGGTGCAAGTGATGTAATCTTTCAAGACCGCCAGATAGACCCGTTAAAAGGTCGCCTGATCCATGCCGATTTACGTCGTTTGGCAAAAGGTGAAAAAATTGAGATAACCGTTCCGGTTCACTTAATAGGTGATCCCGTCGGGGTTAAAACCGGAGGCGGTATGCTTGAACAGATGATTCGTGAAATCAAAGTTTTATGCGACCCGACCGTGATTCCCGATTCTATTGATGTAGATGTTTCGGATCTGGACGTGAATCAATCCGTTCACATTTCTGATTTAAAGGTTGGCAATGGCATCGAAATTCACGAGGATGCGGACTCCCTTGTTGCCACAGTTATTATTGTCAAAGAAGAAACTGAAGCCGCCGAAGAATCAGGTGAACCTGTAGTAATCGAAAAAGGCAAGAACGAAGAATAATTCGATTGGGATTTAGGAATCGGGATTGCGGATTATTCGGTAATTAAAAGAGCAATCCGTAATCCAAAATCCAAAATCGTTATGGGGTGGTTGATTGTCGGGCTTGGAAATCCGACTGAAAAATACGCAGAAACCCGTCATAATCTCGGCTTTATGCTGATAGATTTATTGGCGACGCAATCGAATGCAAT
>DLHV01000109.1:17220-17445 GCA_002483395.1 Chloracidobacterium sp. UBA7659
AAACGTGAAGAATGCCGGGCATTAATCGGACGTGCCGAAATTGAAAACGAAATCGTCGAATTGGTAAAACCGCAAACTTATATGAACCTAAGCGGTGAGTCGGTTTCGGGGCTTTTGCAAAAACGCGAAAACTCGAAAATTATAGTGATTACTGATGATTTAGCGTTACCCTTCGGCAAAATTCGCATTCGTCCGAAGGGCTCGGATGGTGGACACAACGGTTTG
>DLHV01000183.1 GCA_002483395.1 Chloracidobacterium sp. UBA7659
GATCAGGCTTGTCCAAACGTAGGTCGAAGTGCCGATAAATGGCGAAACGATCCGCGAGCCGATGATCTCGTAGACCATCACAAGCGCACCACAGACGAAGACTGTCAATTCAAGAATGAAGCGATTTAGGAATAGTGACACTATCCTGAAGTTTACAAGAAAAAGAAGCGGGGGCAAGCCGCCCTTCCGGACCTGTCATTTGATTTACGTTGAGCAAATTAACTCAATCATTCATATGGTTTAATCTTCACCGTCAAACTGCTAATTCTCAGATGGCTGTTACGGTTTGTTTTTCGCCGGTGTCGTTTACAAAGGTAAGCCAGTCCGCTCCATTCGGAGCCGGGCGTTCGGCGAGGATGATCTTGAAAAACTCATCCTGGAGCCGTTTGGTCATTTCGCCACGTTTACCGCTGCCGACGGTTATGCGATCGACCGAACGGATCGGGCTAATTTCAGCCGCCGTGCCGGTAAAAAACAGTTCGTCCGCAATGTACAACGCTGACCGCTGGACCGTCGTTTCGATGACTTCGATGCCCATTTCGCGGGCTATGTGGATGACCGAGTCACGCGTAATGCCGGGCAGTATCGCCGCACCAAGCGGGGGCGTCACGAGCTTGCCGTTATTGACTAAAAAGATATTCTCGCCCGACCCCTCGGAAACGTAACCGCGATCGTCGAGCGCAATGCCTTCGGCAAATCCGCCGAGTCTTGCTTCCATCTTGATGAGCTGCGAATTCATATAGTTCGCACCCGCCTTTGCCATTGCCGGCAGGGAATTAGAGGTTATCCGCGTCCAGCTGGAAACGCACGCGTCGATGCCGCCTTCGATCGCCTCTTCGCCGAGATATTTTCCCCATTCCCAGGCGGCGATGTACGACTCGACCGGATTATTAAGCGGATACACGCCAAAGGCCGGGTTCTCTTCATCCAAACCACGGAAGATGACAGGGCGAAGATAGCATTCGTCCAGGCCGCTCTGACGGATAAGTTCGAGCGTCGCTTCGCAAAATTGCTCGAGTGAAAAGGGCGAATCCATCCGGTAGATCTTAGCCGAATTTACAAGCCGCTGCATGTGCTCCGTCAGGCGGAAAACGGCCGAACCCTGCGATGTGTTGTAGCAGCGAATCCCCTCAAAAACGCTCGAACCGTAATGAACAACGTGCGACATTACGTGTACGCGGGCATCGTTCCAGTCTATTAGCTCGCCGTTTCTCCAAACCTTGGGTGAAATTTTCATCGTCTTTGCATCATCTCCTGAATCATCGTACCAAGCTTTGCGTACCACGGCCAAGGTTAATATATTGGCGTGCCTTCCGCAATATCGCCGGTTGTTATATTCAGATAACCTCACGAAAAAGGCGGGAATTAACCCGCCTCAATCAACCGTTAGTCGACCGATCTTACAAGAATGATAGCCGCGGTGCCGTGTCATCGAGCCGTGACTCGAAGGATGCGCTACCGACAATTATTGTCACAATTATCGGCTGATCNNTCCCGCCGGTAAAGTGAAGTCAACAGTATAAACGCCCGGATCGACAAGGACGCCACCGGTTAGAACCTGAGCTCCGGTGATCGTATGTGCCCCGATCCGTATCAGAAACACAGCGGATGACGTGTTTGCGACTCCCGTTAAACGAAGCCGCAAAATCGTCGGAACACGCTGATTGCCTTGGGTCCCGCCCCGAATGCGGATCGTTGTAACCGTAAACGGCTCCGTCGTATGCACACGGTTTGTCACATTCTCAGCCTGTGCACGCCCGAATGGTCCCGGCACCTCACGATCCGTAAAAAT
Organism: Chloracidobacterium sp. UBA7659; assembly: GCA_002483395.1. Lineage (GTDB taxonomy): Bacteria > Acidobacteriota > Blastocatellia > Pyrinomonadales > Pyrinomonadaceae > OLB17. The sequence goes on from DLHV01000183.1 coordinate 1,793, forward strand.
ATCCGGGCGTGCGGGCACGATCGTGACGTTTCCTTTGATCTCGGTGCCGTTGTTGTTGATCACCACCGGATAAACTGTTCCTGTCGTAGTGCTGCTCAGTGCGGGAGGAGCGACAAAAATGATCTCGCGCTGGCTGACAAATTTAAGACCGCAGGCGATGCCATTTATCGCCATCGATACGCCGCTTAATTGTATCGGCAAATTGAAACTTCTGCCGAGCGAACCCACCGCAGTCCGAGCGACGACCGGCGGATTATTGCTCGCGTTGTAATCGAGGATCACCAGCATGCCGGGCGAAATTCCCAGAACCGCCGGCGGCGTGACCGGTGTAGGCGACGGAGTTGGAGTCGGGGTCGGCGTAGGTGTTCCTCCCGGAGTTGGAGTTGGCGAAGGAGTCGGCGTGGGTGTNNGTGGGTGTCGGAGTCGGCGTGGGCGTCGGCGTGGGTGTCGGAGTCGGCGTCACGGTCGGACTCGGAGTTGTCGCGATTACAGGCAGACGCGATGCGCCCGTTGCAAAATTGAAGGTTGCCGCGGTCTGATTTATTACATCGGGCTGAAGCAGATAATAAACTTCCGATTGAAGGTCGAAATTGCCGGTGCCAATCTCGGTAAGCGCGAGATTGAACGAAAATCGCCTGGCCGAATCGCTCGGCAGCGGCTGTGTCGACGCGAGGAAAGAATTCGAGATCGGAAATTTCGTAAGCCGCGTGAAAGTCGCGCTCGCTGGAACAACATTCAGCGGGTACGAATATATCTGCGTCGGCCGGGCCTCGTCCGNNGTCCGGGTTCAAGCCGTCCGTGAGGGTCGTCGGGATCGTCCCGTCCGGCTTAATATTCTGCCGCGTTTCCAGCAGCATGGTAGCCGGCGTTCCGTTCGCGTCGTTATCTGTAAAGCCTGGATAATGCTGGACGTCGCCGCCGGTTGCACCTGTGTCGGCATTGCTCCGAGGGCCGATCTGCCTAAACGGATTCGCCGGAGCGACAACACTCGCATCAAAAACATAAAGGGCAAACGATGTCTGGTTCGGCCCGGTTGCGGCAAGGTCGGCATATGAATCGAACGCGATAAAGTTGCCGTCGCGGCTCATACGCTTGCCGAGATCAAGGACATTCACCGGATCGCCCGGGTTAAGCGGTGTTGTCGTCGTGATCTGTTTTCCGCCGGTTGGGCTTCCGGTTGCGAGATCGACATAAAAAATTTCCTCGTTTCTGCTGGATTCGGGGTTGCTCCCGGTATCAAAATTGGTCGTGTTCGCCGGGTTGTCCACTGGATCATCGCCCGTGCTTGCAAAAGCCACGCGCTGCCCATTGCCCGAAATCGTCGGATTTTTGTTGTAGATCGGATTTATTATCGGGCCGCGTATTGTTTTGGTGACCTGACCCAGCGTTCCAGAACCAGGTACGTAGGTGAATATCTCATCGTTATCGTCCGTCGGAAAAGCGTTTCCCACTGCCGGCACCAGGTCTCTTGTCGAAACAAAGGCGATCAAGCTGCCGTCGTCATTGATGCTGGCATCGTGATTGTCGTCCGCAACGAATGCCCCGGTAAATACCGATGCGGGCTGTGGAAGCCGGCTCGTAACCGTGTTCGTCACCCGGATAAAATTACCGCCGCTCAGATCCGTGATCGCCAGTTCTTCGCCCGACGCAAGGTCCGCAGGGGCGTAGGCCGGGATTTCGTAAAGCCACATTTCAAGATTGGCGTCGATCTGGAGTGGGTTGAATGGAGGCGTCGGCGTAGGACTCGGCGTTGGCGTCGGGCTTGGACTCGGCGTCGGAGCCGTCAGCGCGTCGGCGTCGAAGTTTCCAGGGTTTGTCGAATTGACCACCGGCGGATTCGTGCTGTCGCCCGGATAAGCGCTGGTGGCATTTGAGCCAAAAGCGATCCAACGCCCATCGTTGCTGATAACCGGCCGCTTGTTGGCAATCTCTATCCGAATGTTGCTGAAAATCGTCCCGAGCGCCCGGTCGGTGAGCACGCTTTTTGTATCGGTTATCTGAAAAATACGGCGTTGCGCATAATCCCAAAGGAATATCTCTACGTTGCCGTCCGAATTTCGTGGATTTTCGGTTGCGAGATCTCCGCGGGACTCAAAAACGACAAAACGGCCGTCGCCGCTCGTTGCTCCCGCAAACGACTCCGCGGGCGACGAAGTAAACTGGCCGATAAGCGTATTAGGTTGGGGCAAAGGCGTCGGCGTCGGCGTCGGCGTCGGCGTTTGGGCCAAAGGCATCGAAGAAAGTACGAACAGAAGTATTACCGTTAAAAACAAAGACAAGCGAAGCGTCACAAAAACTCCTCCCAATGATGCCGAAAGATCGACACCGACCGCAGTATAAAATGTTAGAAATTCAACTCAAGTACAAAACATTGCATTTTAAAGATAAAAAATGCGTTCTGCAACCAACTGATAGATAAAGTTAGTTTCCGTCCTGAAAAACAAACCTTATGATGCACCCTTGTTCGCAAAGGGTTGTCATTTTACATTTCGTCCGATTTGTTTAACATTAAGCGTTCAGGCAGTCCGCCTCTCGATGGTTAAAGATTACAAAATAATGATAGTTGCCGGCGAAGCGTCGGGGGACGCCCACGCCGCAAAGCTTGTTAAAGCGTTGAAGGATTCGTCGCCGGACACCAACTTGCAGTTTTTCGGCTCGGCGGGGGTTCGAATGAGAGATGCCGGTGTTGAACCGGTCGTCCGTGCCGATGATCTTGCGATTATGGGCATTCCTGAGATCGCAAAAGCCCTGCCCGTGTTTGTCAAAGCATTTATCGATCTTAAAGCAGCCGCTCTCAATCGCAACGCCGATGCTGTCATCCTCGTTGATTTCCCGGAATTCAACCTGAAGCTTGCCAAGGCATTGAAGAAAAAAGGGTTGAAGGTGATCTACTATATCTCGCCGCAGCTTTGGGGCTGGCGGAAATATCGCCGCCGGACGATCCGCGATCACGTCGATCTGCTCTTGACGATACTTCCATTCGAGAAGGACTGGTATGCCGCGCACGACATTACGAACGTCGAATACGTCGGCAGCCCGCTTGCCAATGAGGTGAGGCCGAGCCAATCGAAAGAGGAGTTTTGCGAAGAGCATGGACTCGATCCCGGCCGGCCTATCATCGCTCTTTTGCCAGGCAGCCGTCGCAAGGAGATAGCACGTATCCTGCCGCTGATGCTGGAAAGTGCCGCGATGATGGCCAAGCGCGACGACCAACTGCAGTTCGTAATCGCCTTAGCTCCAGCGAGAAACAGGAATGAGGTCGACGAGGCAATTTTGCAGGCCGAACGAGCGGGGTTGAAGGTGCCTAAGGGTCTGTTCACGGTACAGGATGAAACCTACAACGCGCTGAACGCAGCGGACGCGGCAGCCGTCGCAAGCGGCACGGCAACTCTCGAAACCGGCATCATCGGCACGCCTCTGGGGATCGTTTACAAGACATCAGACTTCAATTATAAGATTCTCCGTCCTTTGATAAACGTGGAACATTTCGGCCTCATTAACCTGATCGCCGGCGAGCGAATTGCAAGGGAAATGATACAGGACGACTTTACGCCGCGAAGGCTTGCTGACGAACTGTTCAGAATTCTCAAACCCGACGTAAATAGCAGCATACGGGAGAGGTTAAATGAAGCCGCGGAAAAACTAGGCCACGGCGGAGGATCAAAGCGCGCGGCGGACGCTGTCCTCAAAATCCTAATGTCCTAGTCTGCCGGCTCGTCATTTTATTTGAAGGGCCAATCTCTCGTGCGAAACATCGTGAAAGCGGTGCCAGCGGCCGACGATTGACTCAAGTACAACGGCATACGGGACAAACATTACCGCGATGAAAAAAAAGGTGAAAAATGCTAAGGGCAGCAGCGAAGGCGAAAAATTAAGAAGTTCGACGCCTTGTCTCCCGAGCGGATAGACCGTCAACACCGAAATGGCAAGGCCGAACAGCAAGCCGCGATTGCGAAACAATTTGCGAAGAACGAGTTCGTAAAGAACGCCAAGGCCGATGCCAAACAGCGAAAATGTAAGAACGACTCTAATCGAACCGTCAAACGAAAAATGCGACTCCGTGCCATTGAAAAACGGCACGGCCCACATTCCGATACGCGCTCCAATGCCCGATAAAAGCCCGGCCAACCAGCCGGAAATGGCGGCTGCGAAAACGTCGAACATTAGCTGAAGCACGCCCTGGGAGCGAATTCTACGGTACGCTCCTGTCGCAGCAACGATCGAAGCCAGCGACACAAGATAAATCATCCGAATGCCTCCGATTTGCTCTAGTTACGTTTTCTCGCCGTCGGAGGTTTCGGATAGTTTCCTTTTCAAATCCTTAACCTCACTCTTGAGCCGCTCGATCCCTTTCAAATGTGCATTTTGGCGTTTGAATTCGTCAAGCGGCTGTATCGGCGTGCCCCACCACACGCCGGGACGGACGATCTTGCCGGGAAGCACGCCAGCTTGCGAACCGATCACCGCGCCGCTTTGGACACGAACGTGATCGCCAAAGCCGACTTGTCCGCCGATGATGCAATCGTCTTCGATAACGACGCTGCCTGAAATGCCGGTTTGGGCGGCAATCACACAGCGTTTGCCGATATCGACGTTGTGCCCGACCTGAACAAGATTGTCGATCTTTGTGCCCTCGCCGATACGGGTGACGCCTAAGGCTCCGCGATCGACACAGGAATTCGCACCAATCTCGACGTTGTCTTCAATAACAACCGTCCCGATCTGAGGGAATTTAATAAGCTCCCCTCCTGCCTGAGGAGGGGTG
>DLHV01000017.1:0-2319 GCA_002483395.1 Chloracidobacterium sp. UBA7659
CCCGGGTGGGTCCGGCGGACCAAATGGACCCGGGGGGGGCGGCCCGGGTGGACCAGGCGGACCGGGCGGTCCTGGCGGCGGGCCAGGTGGTGGAACGATGTCAAGTGGTAATCTAGGCGGCGATATACCGGGTTCAACAGTTTTTGATAATGATGACAAACCTCCATACGATCCGTGGAGCGTGATCAAAACGATTTCGGAACTTAGCCCTCCAAACGAACCATACGTAGAAAGTACCGATGGGGAAGCGTTTGCTGAGGACTTTGGGAATATTGTCGTCATGAGCGGCCCATGACGAAACTAGTGATTTGAACTATGAAACGTTCCTATCGCACAACAATATTCACGAGCCTTTGGGGCACCACGACGACCTTGAGAATTTCTTTTCCTTTGGTGTGTTCGCGCACTTTTTCGTCGGCGAATGCCAATTTTTCAAGTTCATCATTCAAAGTCTCCGGCGCGGCCATCAAACGCGAACGCAGTTTGCCGTTGATCTGTACGGGAATTTCGATTTCGTCGGTTTTTGCGAGTTCGGCATTAAACTCCGGGAATCGAGCATCGTTCACCACTATCCCGTTGTCATTTCCGGCGACGACCGCATACAGTTCCTCGGCCGCGTGCGGAGCAAAGGGAGTGAGCATCAATGCCAAACTTTCGATAGCTTCCCGCACGGCATAAACTTCAGCTTCGGTCGCGGCCTCCGGCTCCACGGTGAATTCAGTCAGCGCATTCGACAACTCCATCAATGCCGCGACCGGCGTATTGAACTGCAATGCCTCGAAATTCTCGCCGACACGCTTTATGGTCTTATGCGTCTTTTGCCGCAGCTTGCGGGCGTCATCGCCGTACGACAGGCTACCAGCCTGTCGCTGCAGACTAACAGTCTGCAGCACGGCGTGCCACTTCCAAACGATCCGCCAAACACGCTGCAAAAACCGCACAGCGCCTTCGATCCCAGATTCGTGCCAGACCAACTCATTCTCGATTGGAGCGGCAAAAAGCACGAAGATGCGTGCCGCATCCGCACCGTAGATATTGATCATCTCATCCGGATCGACGCCGTTGCCCTTTGATTTGGACATTCGCTCGATTGCATGTTTCAGCGTCTTGCCGTCGGCTGATTTCGCCTCGGTGATCTTACCTTTTGCGTCACGTGTAACCGCCACCTCCGTCGGCACGTAATATTTCTTCTTTCCGCCTACCTCGTCATAAAACGTCTCGCCGACAACCATTCCCTGCGTCAAAAGCCGCTTTACAGGTTCATCAAACGTGACCAAACCGATGTCACGCATGACTTTTGTCCAAAACCGCGTGTAGATCAGGTGCATGACGGCGTGGTCGTCACCGCCGATATACTGATCGACAGGCGTCCAATACGCCACTTTCTCGGGCGAAAACGGCATCTCTGAATTTTTTGGATCTGTATAACGGAAAAAATACCACGATGAATCTACGAAGGTATCCATCGTGTCGGTTTCGCGCCGGGCCTGTTCGCCACATTTCGGGCAATCCGTATTGTAAAACTCCGGCACCTTCGCCAGCGGCGATTCGCCCGTGCCCGTAAACGGGGCCGTTTCCGGCAGTTCGACCGGCAAATTCTCGTATTTTTCCGGAACAACGCCGCACGAATCGCAGTAGATAATAGGTATCGGCGATCCCCAAAATCTTTGTCGCGAAATGCCCCAATCCCTCAGCCGGTAGGTCGTCGCCGCTTCGCCAAAACCATGTTTCACAGCATGTCCGGCCATTTCCACCTTGGCTTCTTCCGTCGTCTTTCCGTTCCATTCCGCCGAGTTAACCATAACGCCGTAGTCGGTGAAACAGTCTTGTGAGTCTAGAGAGTTCGGTGGGTCGGCGGAAGACTCACTCGACTCTCCAGACTCGCTAGACTCAATGACTCGACGGATCGGCAGCCCAAATTTCCTTGCAAATTCGAAATCGCGCTCGTCGTGCCCGGGCACGCTCATCACGGCACCCGTGCCGTATTCCATCATCACGTAATTGCCTATCCAAACGGGCAGTTCTTCTCCGCTGAACGGATTTACTGCCTTCAAACCCGTGTCGATTCCGTCCTTTTCAACCTCTTCTTCGCGGTCCTTCGGCTTCAAATTCTCCGCGACTATCTCGTTGATTTTCGCAATCACCTCCTGCGAAAATATCTCGCGATTTGACCGCACGATTGGATGCTCGGCTGCAACTACTACGGCATTGACACCATAGATCGTGTCGATGCGCGTCGTGAAAACACGTATATGGTTCTCGCTCTGAGTCCCGCCTTCAGGCGGCCTCTTAAACTCCCCTCCTTGATTAGGAGGGGTG
>DLHV01000017.1:2341-2603 GCA_002483395.1 Chloracidobacterium sp. UBA7659
CGGCTGACGGGGTGGTAGAACGATAGCCAGGACTCAAAACTTTAAAATCTACATACGCGCCCTCCGATCTTCCTATCCAATCCTTCTGCCGCTTGAGCACATTCTGAGGCCAGCCGTCCTCGACCTCCGCCATATCGTCTAGCAATTGGTCCGCATAAGCAGTCGTCTTAAAGAACCATTGCTCGAGATTCTTTTTCGTAACCGGATTCCCGCACCGCCAGCACAAACCGCCGCTAGCCTGCTCGTTCGAAAGCGTTGCCTT
>DLHV01000017.1:2674-3046 GCA_002483395.1 Chloracidobacterium sp. UBA7659
CTGCCGCCGCCAGTCGTAGCTCACGCCAAGGCGCTCCAACTGCCCGCGCATTGCCTTGATATTCTCTTCGGTCCATGAATGCGGATTGATACCGCGTTTTATCGCCGCATCCTCCGCCGGTTGCCCGAACGAATCCCACCCGATCGGATGCAGCACGTTAAAGCCCTTCAACCGCTTGTACCACGCCACCGCGTCGCCCGCCGAATAATTTCGCACGTGCCCCATATGAAGATTTCCCGATGGATACGGCAGCATCTCAAGCTGAAAAAACTTCGGCTTTACGTCATCGATCTCGGCTTCAAAAGCACCCGATTCGGCCCATTTTTTCTGCCACTTCTCTTCTATCTTTTTTGCAAAATACTTTTCGTCCAT
>DLHV01000017.1:3098-3690 GCA_002483395.1 Chloracidobacterium sp. UBA7659
CGCACGTTAGTAAGGGCGTAAACATTCAACTCTGCAAATTAGTAAATTGACTACAAAAACGCCACGTCGCAAACGAGTGTCGCGAGTGGCTAACTAAGGGCGAGGCTGGCACGCGGAAACGTCATATCTGAATTCTATGATTTTTCGCCCCATTTGTCGAATTTCTTTTGCAAAGCAAAAGGTTGATATGCTATATTAACAGAGCATTAAATCGAGGAGTTTTTACAAGTATCAATAGCTTGATGATGAGAAAAACAGAATTGCAGACGGTCGAGACTTGATCTATAAAGTTGCGGTTTGACCGTCTGCCCCATACAAAGGAGGCACGAACATGGTCAAACGAACCCGTAAAAGTATCGCCCGCGAAATTGATAGATCACTTCCCGACAACGCCTCCACCCGAAAATCAACCAATAACGAAAGACCTTTAAGTGACGACATTATTTTGTCGCTTGCAAACGCGCACGAGAACCGGCGTGCACGCCAGGTCTTCGAATGGGAAAGCGTCCAGCCGCTGAACGTACAGCAAGCGGTATGACAGCGATTTCGAGGTCATCCAAACACACGGGTCAGAACCGCCTGCGTAAGCGGG
>DLHV01000017.1:3705-12052 GCA_002483395.1 Chloracidobacterium sp. UBA7659
GCTCCCCTCCTTACGAAGGAGGGATGGCCTTTTTGCTCCCCTCCTGGTTTGAGGAGCGGTGGCAGCGTTTCGCTGACGGGGTGGTCGGCGGTCGGGGTGGTTCTCTACTTAACACTTAGCGCGGCTTACTCGATTGCCCAAACGCCACAACCAGCCGATTGGCCCGAAACCGAGGCCCGCCTAACTCGCCAACTCTCCGGCGACACCGAGCAAAAACGCTCGGCCCTTCTCGAAATTAGAAACCTTCAAACCGAACAAGCTTCCCGTCTTGCGATCCCTGCGTTAAAAGACAGAAACGAGATGGTCCGGGCAACGGGCGCTTCATCTGTCATTTTTCTCCCGCAATCTGAGGCGGCAAGCGTTCTGATTCCGTTGCTTGGCGACAAGCTTCCATTTGTCCGAAGAGAAGCAGCCTTCGCCCTGGGTTTGATCGGCCATTGGTCGGCGACGGATCGGTTGATTGCGGTCATCCAGAATGATAAGGATGCCGAAGTGCGAAACGCAGCCGTGGTTGCAATCGGGAATGTCGGAGATCTCGACGGGATCAACGTCTTAGTAGGCGTCCTGAAGCGCGAACCAATCGAGAAAGATGAGATGTTTCGGCGTTCGTCGGCGCGGTCTATTGGCCAGATAGTCCACCTTATCAAGAATGGAGACACCTACGTTGTGACGCCAGAGAATTTCCTCCCAGAGAAATATAAAATGCTTGGCAACAAGAAGTTCTTAAGCCCGAGTAGGATCAAAACGGATTTGCGCCCAGCGATAGAGGTCTTAAACCATGTGTTGCAAAACGAAAAAGAGGCTGAAGATACTCTCCGCGAAGCCGCGTTCGCGCTCGGTGAGATCGGTGATAAGTCGTCAATCGCCATTATTAGATCAAAGCTTAACAGCCCCGATCCCTACCTCGCCGAGATCTGCAAAGAAGCGCTTCTCAAGGTCGAAAAATCGAAATAAATTGCTCGCTTGCCGTGATCTAAAGCCGAAAGAATCTTTGTCTTTCCGCCCGAATTTGTTCTAATAGGTTTTATGCAGCCAGCCCATTCATTGACCGGCAAACCGGAAACCCTGGCCGAATTCTATTCGCGCGTCCGTGCTTATACCGAAAAGCTTTGCGAACCGCTTGAGATCGAGGACTATATACCGCAGCCCGTCGTCGATGTTTCGCCGCCAAAATGGAACATCGCCCACACGACGTGGTTCTTCGAGGAAATGATCCTCAAACGATTTGTCCTTGATTACAAGGTCTTCGACGAGAATTTCGGCTTTCTTTTCAACAGCTATTACAACACGATCGGCGAGCGCACCGCCCGCGACCATCGCGGAGATCTCAGCAGACCGACCGTAAAACAGGTGTTCGCATATCGTAAATATGTCGATGAAAAGATGTTGGAGTTGATCGGCAGTACGGGCGGAAACGCGAGTGTGAACGAGCGTGCCGATCTCGCCGCCCGCGAAGGCACGCTCCTTAACAGTCGCGTTTCTGCCCGGGAAGTTCGCGATCTCATAAACCTAGGCCTTAATCACGAACAGCAGCACCAGGAGCTTTTCCTCACCGACCTCAAATACACGCTCGGCGTAAATCCGCTTTTACCTGCATATCGCGAAAACTACGCGCCCGAAGAAACCGCTGAATCCGGTTCGGCCAGTTTTATCGAATTCAAAGAAGGCGTTTACGAGATCGGCCACGCAGGCGACGGATTCTGTTTTGACAACGAGCTTGCCCGGCACAAGGTTTATCTCCACGATTTTGAGGTCGCGTCGAAGCTGGTTACGGATTTCGAGTTTTTGGAATTCGTTAATGACCACAGCTACCACGATCACCGGCTATGGCATTCCGAAGGCCTCGATTGGGTCAAGCAAAACAACGTCGATGCTCCGCTGCATTGGCATAAGATCGACGGTGAATGGCATCAATTCACGCTCGGTGGTTTGCGGAAACTAAATTTCGACGCGCCGGTCTGCCACGTTTCCTACTACGAAGCGTCGGCCTTTGCAGAGTGGAAGGGCATGCGTCTTCCGACCGAATTCGAATGGGAAACCGCAAATGAAAAATTAGGTTGGGGGCTGCGTTGGGAATGGACCAACTCGGCGTATTTACCGTATCCCGGTTTCAAAAAACCGGATGGTGCCGTCGGCGAATACAACGGCAAGTTCATGATCAACCAGATGGTCCTCCGCGGTGCATCGGTCGCCACGCCGCCCCGCCACAGCCGCGGCACATATAGAAATTTTTTTCATCCGCATCTGCGGTGGCAGTTTACGGGAATACGATTAGCGAGGTAAATGATTATCCACAGATGAACACGGATGGACACAAATAGTTTGAAGAGCTGCTAGCTTTATCCGTGTTTATCTGTGTTCATCTGTGGACGAAATTCTTATGCAAGCTTCATGCACAACCGAACTGACAGCCTTTGCGGAAGACGTCCTTCGCGGGTTGTCCTCGACGCCAAAACGGCTCTCGTCAAAATATTTCTACGACGACGAAGGCACGCGGCTGTTTCAGGAGATAATGAAGCTGCCCGAATATTATCTGACGAGTGTCGAATACAAGCTGTTTACGGAACAGATCGACGAGATCGGCAGGGCATTTACGGAAGGCTCTGACAAGATCGACCTGATCGAGCTTGGTGCCGGCGACGGAACAAAGACGGCCGTTCTAATCGAACATTTCCTCGATCAAAAAATCGACTTCACCTACTCTCCGATCGATATTTCCAAAGAAGCCTGCGATGCCCTGTCGGCCAAATTCCACGAGAAGTTTCCCGGACTGAAGATCAACCCGCACCACGGCGATTACTTCAAAATCCTCGACTCATTAAAGAACGGCAACGGCCGCCGAAAGGTTATTCTATTTTTGGGTTCGAACATCGGCAATTTCAGCCGCGAACAGGCCGTCGATTTCTTCCGTCAGCTTCGCGGCGTGATGAATGAAAACGACCACATCTTTATCGGCTTCGACATGCAGAAGGACCCTCGAGTTATTGTGAGTGCTTATGACGATGCCGCTGGCGTGACCGCTGCTTTCAATCTGAATCTGCTCCGCCGCATCAACCGCGAACTTGGCGCCGATTTCGTCGTCGAAAATTTCTCGCACTACGCCCAGTACCGCCCGGTCGAATGCGCCGCCCGCTCGTTTTTGATCAGCCGCGAAAAGCAGACCGTGCACATCGACGCATTGACCCGCGACTTCGAATTCGACCAATGGGAACCGATCTTTATGGAGATCTCGCAAAAATACACATCAGCAATGATCGAAGAACTCGCCGCCGCAAGCGGATTCGAAATTGCGGTGACATTTTTGGACAAGGAAAATTTCTATTGCGATTCGCTCTGGCTGCCGAGTCAGAACCACCTGCGGTAGCGGGTGGCTGAATTTGGCGAATGTTCACGTTGATGATTTGACAGTTGCGTTAAACCATCCGCTACCGCGGACGGTTCTGACAATATGCACATCACCCTTCTCACCTTCGACACGCTCGGTTCCACGAATACCGAAGCGGTGAAGCAAGCCCGCGTCGGCGCGGATGAAGGCCTCTGCATAGTCGCCCGTCAACAGACCGCCGGGCGCGGCCGTCATGGCCGAACGTGGGTGTCCGAAAAGAACGCGGGGCTCTATTTCAGCATCGTCCTTCGCCCAAAACTGGAAACACGCTTTCTGCCGCTTATCACCTTGATGGCCGGCGTCGCCGTTCACGAGACGCTCAAGGAACTGAGCCTTGAACCAGATATCAAATGGGTCAACGACATTTTGATAAATGAAAAAAAGATCAGCGGTATTCTCGCCGAAACAGTCGAAACACCGCAGGGCCTTGCCGTGATCGTCGGCATTGGAATAAATATCAGGTCGTCGAATTTTCCGAAGGAGATCGCCGACATCGCAACTTCGATCGAGCAAGAAGACGCGTCCGTACTACCCGCGGCAGTTCGCAATTTACTCACAAAGCATCTCGGCTATTTCTACACCATCCTCACCGCGGAGAACGGTTCCAAAGACATTCTCCGAGAATGGAGCCACCGCTCGACATACTTCTCTGGCAAAAGCGTTCGCGTTATGTTAGAAAATGAAACGGTCGCCGGCACGACTGACGGCCTCGAAGAAAATGGCGCACTCCGTGTGCGAAAAACCGATGGTAGTGTCACAATCATCGAGGCCGGTGATGTCGAACGCGTCCGGCCCGTCAGCTAATGCGAAAACGCCTCTCAGAAATTCATCCGATTATTTACAAGACCCGCATCCAACAGAAACGTCTGTTCAGGCGGCTGGATGATCTGTCGAAAGGCAAAATGTTTGCAAACGAGAAATCGAAAGACGATCTTCCGTTTTCCTGCAAAAAGCACCAATCCCTTTTAAGACGAAGGCTCGGCAATTCGGACCCGCAGCTACAAGAAAATAAAGTAGAAAATTTAAAAATCGCCTGCCCTACGATCGACGGAACTCTGATAAAACCCGGCGAGACATTTTCATTTTGGCGGCAGGTTGGAGAAGCGACCGCAGAGAAAGGCTATTGTGAGGGCATGCAGCTTTCACGCGGTGAGGTCGTCCGCGGTGTCGGCGGCGGTCTGTGCCAGCTCGCGAATTTGCTTTATTGGATGGCCCTGCACACGCCGCTCGAAATTGCCGAACGCCATCACCACAGCTTCGACCCTTTCCCGGATGAAAACCGCGTTCTGCCATTCGGCAGCGGTGCGGGAGTTTTTTACAACTACATCGACCTGCGGTTCTTCAACCCGACAGATGCAACATTTCAAATCAAGCTCTGGCTCACGGGCCAGCATCTGAAAGGAGCGATACTATCCGATAGAGAAACTCAGCACAGCTACCATGTCTTTGAAAAACATCATCGTTTTCTGCAGGAAGGCGGCCGGAATTTCCGCCAGAATGAAATCTGGCGCGAGATAATCGACCGCCGCACCGGCAACAAGGTCGCTGAAGAATTACTAGTCACAAATTTCTCCGAGGTCAAATACGACCTGGATGAAATACAAATCACGGCCCTTTCACGATGCGGGTAATCGTCTATGTTCTTTCTTGTTCGTCTTGTTCCGTGGTTCGGTTTTTCTACCATGGAATAAGACGAATAAGATGAACAAGAAGGAACGGACAACCTGAATGCTTGAACATTGCCGCACAAGGGTGTAACTTCTAACTACGCTTTAGATTTTTATGAGCAACGAGTTTGACCCAAAAACCGAGTTTGACTTTGACGACGACGATTTCAGCGACGAGCTTTCCGAGTTCGAGGATTTCGACGCCGAGCTTGACGATGTTCTCGTCCGAACCGCGGTTTTGCAGAAGAACAACATGGTCGCCCTTCTCTGCATAAAGAGTGCGACTGCCGGTGCAGCCATCTGTCGCGTCGATCCGCGCGAAACTCATCCTGCGGTCCAGCTCTACGACGATCCTACGGCCGCTCTTGAATGGTATACAAAAAGCCTGAGCACAAGCCGCCGCAACGGCTGGCAGGTTGTGTACGACGGGCTGCCTCTGCAGGGTTAGGAGTTCAAGTAAAACTGAAAATGGAAAGTGGAAAATGCGGAGATGATCCTGATTTTCCATTTTCTATTTTCCATTTTCCATTATGTTATTGGCCATCGACATCGGAAACTCCTCGATCAAATTCGGCATTTTCGAATCGGACTCTCTCGTCGAAAAACTCCTGATCCCAACACGGCGCGACCACGCGGTACATGAGCTTCTTTTCGATACGCTTCGATACATAAAGCAGCATCATTCGCGCATCGATAGAGTCGCAGTTGCATCCGTAGTGACCGAGCTCGACGGAGCCGTTCGGCAAGCATGTGATGAGGCCTTAACCATCAGTCCAATCTTTCTGGATCATACTTTCGATCTGGGCATTCAGATCAAATACGAACCCGTCGCCGCCGTTGGAGCCGACCGCCTGGTAAACGCCGCCGCCGCCGCCCAAAAATATGGCGTGCCGGTGATCGTCTGCAGTTTCGGTACAGCGACGACTATCGATGTAGTCAATTCGGTCGGAGAATATCTCGGCGGCACGATCGCTCCCGGCATGAACACGCTTGCCGAAGCACTGCATCTAAAAACTTCAAAACTTCCGCACGTAGCGATCGACAAACCTGCGAGCGTCATCGGCAATACGACGGTCGACTCGATCCGCTCAGGAATTTTTTATGGTTATATCAGTCTCGTCGAAGGAATAATTAACAGAATGTTTGCAGAGATTGACGAGCAGCCGAAGGTCGTCGCGACAGGCGGGTTTGCAAACTTGATCGCCGAGAATTGCGATCTGATAAATACAGTTGACGAAAACCTGGTGCTCGACGGCATACTCATGCTCGCCGAACGGCCGCATAATTATCAACATGCCGGATCGTAATGCCAACGCATTATTTCCTGATCGCAAACTTGCCGTTTTTCCATTCCAGATCGTAAAGCTTTTCGCCTTTGTCCGTCACCTCATAATCGTCGCCTTTCTCGATCACCTTCTTCGCAAAAACTTTTACGGTAGTTCCCTGTCGCGGAAGCTCGTACATATTTTTCTTACTGAACTGCGGAACCACCGTTGCTGAAATATCCGTCCAATTTCCATTCGCATAATCGAGAAAATANNAATAGTAATCGTTCATCATCTCCGCCGAGGTCGCGACACCGATAAGATACGTTCCATCGGGCCGTTTAAATATTGCCATTTCCAAACAGCTCTGTGCGCCATCGCAGCCGCCTTTAAAATATCCGTTCGCGGTGTCTTCGATCTCGGTGAATGTCTTTAAATAATCTGCCTTCGCTTTTTTGCAATCTTTGTCTTTCGACCGTTCGCAGCCTTCGAGCACAAAATATTTCTCCGGCAACAGCATAAAGAAATCGCGGATCGTCTTCGGCTGGTTTGCAGTGACCTTCGCAGGTGTCGGATCCGTTTTTTTATCGGCATCACCTATCGCCGTATTTGACGCCGCACCTTTTGCAGCATCGGAAGCAGCAGAAGTGTTGTTCGCCGTATCGCCGATAGCTTTTGTACCACACGCCGAACATACAGCTATCGAAAAGATAATTATCAGGATGAATTTTATTCGCATATTCAGATGTTATTCCTAATAGATCGAAAAACCATAGTCGAATGTCACTATCACAGTTACCGGCACTCCATTTACCCGCTTCGGAAGAAACACTAATTTTCTCGCCGCAGCGATCGCCTGTTCGGTAAGGCCGTTCGGTAATTCTTTTAAAGGTGTCACGCTTCCAACAGAACCATTCGAAAGCATAGTAACTTTTAATAAAACGCTTCCCTGTACATTCGCTCTGCGCGCAGAATCGGTGTACGAAGCACGCGGTTTTCCGATGATACGAAAACTGTCGGTAACAGCGATTTTGTTTTGTTCCGGAATCGCGGTTTCGATTTCAACTTTAACATCACCCAATGTCGTCTTCGAACCTTCACCGATTTCTTTACCTTCAAAACTTAAAAAATCCAATGAGTATAAAAATTTTTCATCTTCCGCTTTTAAATTTTCTCGCCGGTTGATCGCGAGCTCAATCCATCGATTATTTTTCAGATCGGAAATGATCCAGCGCGTCGCAAATTTATTTTCAAACTTATACACCTGACGTCCGTTTTCAAAAAGTGAGGTTTCTACATTCGTATTTTGATCGGCGCGGACCACCGACAACCGTTCCGTGAAAATACTATCACTAAAATTTTTCTTCACATTACAGTAAGCTGGAATTTTCGTTTTGCTTTTTGCAGTGATGACAAATTCGTAAACTGCCTGGTCGGCGTACGCGTAGTACGAACGCTTTTCCGTTTCGCTGCAAATGTCTTGAAAGCCAATAAACGTGGGCATTTTAGGCAATACGACCGAGATCTGCATATCCGATATTTTGTATCGCTCCCAGCTAATTGGGGCCGTTGGCGTTTCCGTTTGTGCCCCCGCTGAAAATGCGCATGACAAAAATAAAATCGCGCAAAATAAATTTCGTTTCATAATTTTTACTTCCATTGTGGCGATCGCGGCCACACAGTCAATTTGTAAATTTCATTATATCATCCGCGCAATATGTTTTTTTTTGCGCATTTTAGCGCACAAAAAAGGGAAACTCTTCTCTGCCGTACTGTCATAACTTTTCATTTTCAAATGATTATATTTGCGCGGAGCGCGCGAATTAAAAAAGTTTCTGGAAAAAAACATTTCAAAATTTCGCAGTTCACCGCATTTNNTACACTTCTTGCGGTTGAAAAAACCACACACACAAACTTTGGAGGATACGTATGGCAACAGCAAAAAAACCAGCGGCAAAAAAACCTGCTGCTAAGAAACCCGCAGCAAAGAAAAAAGCACCGGCTAAGAAAGCTGCGGTGAAGAAGACGGC
>DLHV01000210.1:0-205 GCA_002483395.1 Chloracidobacterium sp. UBA7659
GCCTATATGTCCTGGCCGTATGTTCCCATTTGGTATCATATTATCTTTACGGCGATGCTGCTCCCATTGGCGATTTTGGGTGGTAAGCTGATAAGCAATACTTAGTTTTAAATATAATGACTAGTTCTTCGATTGTCATATTATTTGTGGATCGAAAAACGTTGAAAGATCGATTGCTTTCTCGGCTGTGCCGCTCTATTTGCGG
>DLHV01000210.1:277-16183 GCA_002483395.1 Chloracidobacterium sp. UBA7659
AGCTTTTCCGCAAATAGAGCGGCTTAGCCGCAAAGGACTCCGTTATGAGCGATACAACCGTCCTAATCACCGCATTGGAAGCCGCCCCCGGCGTGATCATTCCTATGATCCGGGAGGTGCCGCCGCAGATTCTAAAGCGTCGTCCGAGCCCGACAAAGTGGTCGGCTTATGAGCACGCCATTCACCTGTCGCAGTCTGACGCTCCGTTTCTAGCGCGGCTCGATATGATCTTGTCTACACCGAATCCGTACATTGAGGCGATAGAGAATTCTCCCGAGGACGAAGCAGGCGCGATGCTCGAGATAGATCTCGACGAGAATCTCGACCGGTACGTACGCGAGCGGGCCGCGCTCGTCAAAAGACTGGAGAAGCTGTCGCCGGACGAGTGGCAAAAAACGGCCGAGCACGAGGCGTTTGATCATTATTCGGTATGGATCATGTTCCGGCATCTGCTGAATCACGAGATGCTGCATGCCTACAGGATCGAAGAGCTGCTGCTAAAAAAGGACTGGGATTAGATAAACTCTTTCGCAAGTAGCTAGGTTGGATCAGCGGGGTATAAGATATGGGGTTCTTAGATAGTATTTTCAGGAAAAAGGAAGTCGGCCAATATCGTACGGTGGAACAGCAGAGTGCGAATCGTAAGAAGCAGCTTGAGATGGCTCCGCAAACGCTTGATGTGTTACGACAACATGGAGTCAATAACGATAGTATGCTTCGCCTAGAGTTTTTCTTTTATACCAACAATCGCGAAAAGGCGTCCAAACTTTCCGACAACTTCACGTCACTGGGTTACTCGTCGGATTTTGCAGTGTCTGCAAGTAATGCAAAAGAGTTTCTCATCAATGGCTGGTCAACGCCGATACGGATGGATGAAAGAACTGTGTTGGATTGGACCGCATCGATGTGCGACCACGCCGCAGATCAAGATTGCGAGTTTGATGGTTGGGGAACGAATCCTACTCAGATCGAAGGACAATGATCGAACATTTCAAAGAAATAGGAGAGCTCTATGCTGCGAATCGTTTTCGGCGTTATTGGCGGATTTATCGCCTGGTTGATAGTGTGGGTGGGAAGCGAGAAGGTCATCGGGGCCATTTGGCCGGCGTTCGGCGTTCATCAAAAGGCGTTCGAAGAGGCTATTAAAAATGGTGGTGAGTTCACGGCGGACACGAGTGCTCTGCTCACGCATATTGTCCTCGGTTCAATAATTTCGGTAATCGCCGGAGCTCTTTCCGCGCTGATCGCCGGTGAAAACTCACGCGCACCGCTGTTCGTCGGCATTCTGCTGCTAGCCATGGGTGTTATGAAGGCGGTGATGTCCTGGCAGTATGTTCCCATTTGGTATCACGTTGTCTTTACGGCGATGCTGCTTCCGCTCGCGATCGTTGGCGGTAAAATGATAACCCCCACTAACTAAAAACAGGAGGAAAAAAGGCGTATGGCGAAACTAATTGCCGCGATGAATATGACCCTTGACGGGTTTTGCGACCACACGGCAATGATCGCGGATGACGAGATACATCAGCATTACAGTGAGCTATTACGTAATGCAGACACGATTATTTACGGGCGGATAACCTATCAACTTATGGAGTATTGGAGATCTGTTGTAGAGAATCCTACCGGTAACAAGTCGACGGATGATTTTGCGGAAGCGATAGACTATGTTTCAAAGATCGTTTATTCCCGCACGCTGGAAAGTGTCGACTGGAAGAATACGGAATTGAAAAGGGAGATCGTTAAAGCGGAAATTTTAGAACTCAAGCAACAAGCCGGTAACGACATCTTTGTCGGCAGCCCGAGTTTGATAGTTGCCTTAGGGAAACTTGGCGTAGTCGATGAATATCAGATCGCTGTCCAGCCGACTGTCGTTGGAAGCGGCTTGCCGTTATTTAAGAACACAACGGATAGAATTGATCTCAAACTCCTTAAAACAAAAACATTTGGCTGCGGCGCAATAGCTCTTTATTACGAGCCGACAGAAAACAGAGTCCATCGTTAAAGTGAGGGCCGATTCCAAACAGCCTCGCGTCGTTGGCTTTCCCGCAGGGCACATAGCCACGTCGTTTACGGCGTGGNNAATGCGGCAAGAGATTCCCAGCCCGTTTTAACGGGCTTCATTCCAGCGGCTTAAGCCAAATGGATTGGGACGTTAACTACGACTTAGGAAAAGTTTTTCCTGGTGATATAATCAGTAATCCTCAAGCAAAGAAGTAACTCAAACGGCTGTCGCTTCGACGCAGGCTTTTTCAGTTGTTTCTTCGCTGAGATAAATCTATTTGGAGAGTTACGTTATGGAAAAACTGAAGAACATAGTTTTAGTACATGGCGGCTTTGTGGACGGTTCCGGTTGGGAAGGCGTCTATAACATTCTCAAAGCCGATGGATACAACGTGGCGATCGTGCAGAATCCGACGGTCTCACTCGAAGATGACGTAGCGTTCACAAAACGCGCCATCGACGCGCAGGACGGCCCTGTCGTCTTAGTTGGCCACTCGTACGGCGGAGTGGTCATTACCGAAGCAGGCAATCACGCACGCGTTGAACGCCTCGTCTATATCACTGCTTTCGCACCCGACAAGGGCGAATCGGTCGGCTCGCTGATCGCTAATCCGCCGCCGGGTGCTCCGGTGCCGCCTATCATCGGACCCACAGATGGTTTCTTGCATCTGGACCGCGAAAAATTCCCCGCGTCATTCGCGGCTGACGTTGACCCGGCGAAAGCCGAGTTCATGGCAGACTCGCAGGTTCCTTGGGGAGTCGGCGCTATCAGCGGAGCGATCACCGAACCGGCCTGGGCAAATAAACCAAGCTGGTATCTTCACGTCGCTGACGACCGCATGATACCCGCACCGGCACAGGAAGCGATGGCCACACGTGCCGGTGCCACTATCACAAAGGTCGGCGGCAGCCACGCGATATACGTCTCGCAGCCCGAGGCAGTCGCCGCGATCATCAAGGACGCTGCGGCGGGCACCAAGTCTGCGAGTCAAACTAATTAGGCATTTCACCTATCGGTCAGACCTGCATCGTTTTGCGATCGCAGCAACGCAGGTCTGACCGATCCTTATATATAAAACATATTCCCCACAATCATTTTCGTTAAATTTTACGAAACCGTTCGGTTGTGCTTGACATCTGCAACCGTTTGGTTGCATACTCTTGTTTGTAGTCATGAAACGAGACATTTTCCAAGCCATAGCTGACCCGACGAGGCGGGCGATCATTGCGTTGATAGCGATACAGGCGATGACGCCGAACGCTATTGCGGAGCATTTCGACACTAGCCGACAAGCCGTTTCAAAACATCTACGCATTTTGACGGAGTGCGAACTTATCAAACAAGAACAAAAAGGGCGGGAGATCTATTACCTGCTCGAAATAGACAAAATGAAAGAGATCGACAAATGGTTAGAGCAATACAGGAAGATCTGGGAGTCGAGGTTCGAGCAGCTCGACGAAATGCTGNNTAATATGCAGATGGATTTTATTGTCGACAAAGAGGCCAAGACGGTCTACATAACCAAGGAATTTGATGCCGAGCTGTCGTTGGTCTGGGACGCATACACAAAGGCAGAACTTCTTGACCAATGGTGGGCACCGAAACCTTTCGCGTCGCGGACAAAGGTCATGGACTTTAACGTTGGCGGCAAGAGATTTTACGCGATGGTCAGCCCCGAAGGCGTCGAGCGTTGGGTTTTGCAGAAATATACTTCGATCACCCCGAAGTCGAATTTCAAACTCTTCAACACATTCGCCGACGCCGACGAGAATGTGGAGTTGCCGGGCTCCGATTGGGATCTGAATTTCAGCGAGCAAGCCGGAAAGACGACGGTGCACGCTTCTATCTACAACGAATCGCTCGAACGGCTAGAGCGGATGATCGAATTCGGCTTCGTCGAAGGAACAAAGGCTCAGTTGAAAAATCTGGAAGAACTGCTCGCGAAATTATCGCAGCAAATCGAGTGCTCGCCTCGGATAGAAGAGGATAAGTAAGGAACTCTGTGTGTAAATTTGGTGTCTAAGGAATATATGAGGAAGTATCTGACGAGGATTGTCATTGGACTCGCCATCGTATTCGCAGCGGTGGGAGGGATGTATCTATTCGCGTGGGATAGCATTAGAACATTACTCCCACTCAACTACCTTCACACCGCAGAAAAAAATAGCCCGTATGGTTCCCTCGACGGAAATTTGATTCGAATCGAACCCTATCATGCGTCATTCGAGATTCCGCGCGAATGGTTAACACCAACGCCTGTACCGACTCCTTCAAAGAACCTGCACCTTAGCTACCGAGACCTAAACGACCTCTACTGGAATGATGAGAGCGACGCGGAGGAGGCTCAGGTAATTAACTCGGTTCTGTCCTTTCAGGATTGTGCGGCGCATTTCGGAGACAAGGGTTGGGGCAATTACATGTGGAATGATTTGCAGGGACGGCTTTACGTGGTGAACGTCCAGCCCGAAGAGCTTAGTGCGGCAATCGAGAGATATGGGCTTCCCAAGGCTCGGGCGAATTTCGAACGAGCAAATATCATCGATGGAAACCACAATGCTTGGTCGCTGCGAACATTGGATATTTTAGACGCTCCTAGCTGGTCCGACCTGATTCTTGGGAAACGGTTAGATTTCTACTATCAGCGGTTCGGCGACAAGACGGTTGTTATAGTGTTTCTGCACACGGATAAGTTTGAGAAGGAAATCAATTTGATTCTTGATTCATTCCGTTGGCCGAGCCCCGTTTCAAGTTGATGACCGCATTCAACGCAACTCGCGAGATCGCGGCTTCCGTTAAAGACGTGTTCGCCCCATGAGAAAAACTATGAATTGGAAACCAAACATGAAGACAACAGCTTTTGTCATGACGATGCTACTGACAATGTTTCTGGCGGGCGTCGTATCCGCGCAGCAGAAGCCGACTACGGGCTATGCGCCGGTTAACGGACTAAAAATGTATTACGAGATCCACGGCAGCGGCGAGCCTGTGGTGGTGCTGCATGGGGCGTTTATGGCGATCTCGGGTGACTGGAACGATTGGATCAACGAACTCGCCAAAACGCGGAAAGTGATCGCCGTCGAAATGCAGGGTCATGGCCGTACGGCCGACATCGATCGCGATATTACGGCTGAAAATCTTGCCGACGACGTTTCCGCGTTGCTTGATCATCTAAAGATCCCAAAGGCAGACATCCTCGGTTATAGCCTTGGCGGCGGCGTGGCGATGCAGTTTGCGATCCGCCATCCGGAGAAGGTGCGAAAAGTCGTCAGCATTTCAGCCGTGATCCGCCTCGACGGGTGGGTCAAGGAAGGACGCGAAGCTCTCCCCAGCCTCACTGCGGAAGTGTTCAAAGGCTCGCCGATGGAAGCCGAGTACAAGAGGCTGAGCCCGACACCTGACAAGTTCCCGGACTTCATCAAGCACGTCGTCGCGATGGTTGCGAAACCGTACGACTTCGGGGCCGACAAATTCAAGGCCACCAAAGCGCCGATGTTTTTCATCCACGGCGATGCTGACGGCGTGCGGTTCGAACACATCGCCGAAATGTACCGATTAAAAGGCGGCGGGAATATCCATGGCGACATGCAACCGCGTTCGGCGTCGAGGCTTGCCATCCTGCCCGACACAACACACGTTACGCTGATGAACCGCAGGCAAACGATCATCCCGATGATCAACGACTTTCTCGATGCCAAGCCATAAGTAAGTAGAGCGATCTTAGCCTCGTTCACGAGGCTTTTCCGAAGGGAGCATAGCCCCGTCGTTTACGGCGGGGTAAAGCGACGAAAGGAATTTCCAGCCCGTTTCAACGGGCTTATGATCCGGCGGCTTAAGCCAGTAAGAGTAAGGACGTTAAAACGCCCTCGATAAATCGCTCGCACTCAAACCCCGCCGTAAACGACGGGGCTATGACCGCTGTCGCGGAAGACTGCTAAAGCAGCCTCACCAGATTTTCTATGAACGTACAAGAACAGATCGAAACCTATCTTGCGAGCCAACCTGAACCAAAACGCAGTGAGATGCAGCAGTTGCATGACCTCATTTTGGGAGTAAATCCGGGATGTAAATTGTGGTTTCTCGATGGCAAAAACAGCGAAGGCAAGGTCGTTTCCAATCCGAATATCGGCTACGGGTCTCGCCCTCATAAGTACGCCGATGGGACGATCAGTGAGTTCTATCAGATCGGCCTGAGCCCGAACAAAACCGGGATCTCCGTCTATATCCTCGGNNCTCTGTTTACATCCTTGGTTTAGAAGACAAGACATACTTGAGCGTGACCTATGGAAAAGAACTCGGCAAGGCGAGCGTGACCGGGTATTGCATCAGATTCAAAACTTTAAAAGATATAAACATCGATGTGCTTGAAGCGGCAATACGATATGGGCTGGACGCATCAGGAGGACAGCAAGCAACATAAAGCTTATGAATAATCCGAATCTGCAAAAAGGACTGGACTTTGAAAAAAAGTGCGTTGACAAGTTAAAACAACTTGGCTTCACAGATGTCTCACTGACTAAATGGACCGACTACGGTGCAGACATTGTGGCGAATGACGAACAGATAAAATATATTTTTCAGTGCAAGCATGTAACCAGCAAACAAGGCCTCAAAGCAGTTCAAGAAATATTGACAGCAAAGTATTTCTACAACGCAAATAGATGCGGTGTTATATCCGAATCTGGCTTCACACAACAAGCCCACAAACTTGCAAAACCAAATTACTGCTATTTGCTCACAGGCAGTGAGTTTTTCAATCTCGCGGACAAAAGTTCTTTTGTAACAGACAGTATAGACAAACTGTCACAAGTTGGTTTCGATTACGACATCATCAAGAATTATGAAACCCAAAAACAGCAATTTGGCGGCATAACTCCAACTTGGGAACAACTGGACAAATCATTGCGGTACCAAATAAAGAAGAAGTATAAAAATTATTCCAATTTCCTTTCCATTATTGGCGATAGCTTTTCAAGCAGCAGACCGACAGACGACCAGTTAAAAAATGAATACGAGCGAATTCGTTCGATTGTTGGGAAAACCCTAACGGCAAGTGACATCAAAACGCATACGACCTTTCCATACAATTCCTTCCATTCTTATCCTCTGACAAAACTTCAAAAAGAATGCGGAGACCGACCAAATGTTGAAAGGGGAATCACAAAAGGGGAATTAATTTCTGAATATTTGTCTTTAGCTAAGAAATTAGGCAGATACCCGAACAGTATAGATTTAGATACACATGGACAATATAGGTTTAGTTACTATGTTCCGCACAGATGGAAAAGCTTTAGTGCTTTTCTAAGTGAAGCAAATGTTCCTGAAAGTGAAGTAATAAGAAGAAGATATACAGAGGAGGAAGCAGTTCTTATGTTTTGCTTAACTGAACTGCTAATCCAATTGAAAGAAAACAATTTTCAGAAAGAAATCAATTCTACTGTTCTGAAGAATTTAAAGTACAACGACCAAGTCGTAATCAATAGATCAGCTATCACCAATAAGTTTGGCAGCATTGAAGGCCTTTTAAACGCGCTTAGTGAAGACAAGAAATATAGGGACATCAGGCAGCAACTCCAGCAAATTGCGAATAGCATCATGGAATCTTAGGATGCTACTGACAAAATAATGAGAAAAATAATTGCAGCAGAATTCATGACGATCGATGGTGTCATACAGAACGAGGAAGCGGACGGCGACGGGTTTAAGTATGGCGGGTGGTTTTTTCCCAATGCGGACGAGGTGACGCACAGCCTGGTGCAGGAGCGGCTGGCCAAGCCAATGGATCTGATGTTGGGGCGAAAGACCTTCGCCGCGTGGGAAACGTATTGGCCGACGCACTCGAACTTCTGGCCAAACGTCATGACCGCGACGAAGTACGTCGCCTCGAACACCCGGACTTTCAGCGATTGGCAGCCCAACGTATTCCTGGGCGGTGACATCGCGGAAAAGGTACGAGAGCTCAAACAACAGGACGGCCCAGACATCTACGTCATGGGCAGCGCCGATCTGCTTCAGACGCTGTTCAAAAATGACCTCGTCGATGAGATGGAGCTCATGATAATCCCGATCACCCTCGGCACCGGAAAACGCCTGTTCGAGAGCGGCACCATTCCCGCGTCCTTCAAGGTGACGAACAGCCAGATCGCCCCAAAAGGCATCATCTGCGTCACCTACGAACGCGACGGCGACGTAAAAACCGGAGCACCTCAGATAGAAGAGGACGGTCATTGACCACATTGGAAGAGCAGAAACGAACATGGCAAAAGTAACAGAGATCGGCGGCATCTCGCCGTTTTTCATCGTAAAAGATGTCTCGGCGGCGTTTGCATTTTATTGCGACAAGCTTGGGTTTGAGGTTATGTATCAAGCCGAGCCGGACGATCTGTTTTTCGGTATCGTTCAGCGTGGCCGGGCGATGATCTTTCTTAAAAGTATCGGCGTCGAGCCGCTGCCGAATCACACGCGGGACATCAAACAAGGCATCGCACGATGGGACGCTTACGTTTACGTTCCCGACCCTGACGTGCTTGCCGCCGAGTTTGCCTCACGCGGTGTCGAATTCTCCGAACCGCTAAAAGACACGGACGACGGCCTGCGTGGATTCGAAATCAAAGATGCCGACGGTTACGTTCTGTTCTTCGGTCGTCCTCGGGCCTGATCTGACTCCAACACGCTGCCATTCCACCAACACTAACCGATTGCAAGACTATCGCAACCAAATTAAAATAACGCGTTATGACAAAGACACATAAAATTATCTATTGGATCGCAACTCTTTGGCTCGCATTGGGAATGGTATCAACCGGGGTAGTGCAGATGATGAAAATGAAAGACGATGTGGATAGAATGGCACATTTGGGCTATCCAACGTACCTTCTTACAATGTTAGGCATCTGGAAACTTCTGGGTGTTGTCGCAGTGCTGATCCCGAAATATCCTTTATTAAAGGAATGGGCCTACGCAGGCTTTTTCTTTGCCATGTCGGGAGCGGTAATTTCACATATCGTAGTGGGTGACCCCATAAGTGAAATATTTCCCTCGCTGCTGCTTCTGACTCTGACCGTGGTTTCTTGGTATTTCAGACCTGAGAGTAGAAAGATAGTTTCAGTGGTGGTGAGAGGAGAAGAGTAAGTTTGTTGTTCAGCCTCGCTGAGGGAAGTGTGAGTGCGATGTTCTGAGAGTAAATAATATGTATAAACCTCTGCTGTTGATTTTTCTTTTTACATTCCTAGTCGCGGATTGCACCCCGTACATTAAGTACACACCGGGTAAGAATATTTCGGACCTACAAAGCCGAAATATAAAGGATGGTGAAAACACGTTGCCATCCGGCAGAAAGATCTTCGTTAACAACGTCACGAAAATGGACTTTCCGAACGGTCCATCGGCTCTTGTCCTGAATTATTCGACGTCAGTGTCGATCGACAATATGAAAGATTTGCGAGCCGAGGTGGATGAGCTTTGGCCGATATTCGTAAAGGATGTCGAAGCCGCGAATTTAACATCCGCGGCCTTACGCCCTGTTAATGGTCCGAAAGGAAATGGGTTTGTTGTCCTCAAGAAAGACGACGGAACGTGGCATTTCCTTGACGATGAGAAAAAGTAACGCGAACGGGTACGAATCTGCCAACAATGGCTTATATGCAAAAGTATGAACAAGATCAATAGCACTAAAAAAGAGTTGTTACCAGAAGACCGTGAAGAATTACTCACAGAATTAAAAGCCCGTTTTGAGAAAAACATGAACCGTCATAAAGGCGTTGACTGGGCCAAAGTGCAGGCAAAGCTGGAAGCTGATGCTGAAAAACTGTGGTCGCTCAGCGAAATGGAAAGGACCGGCGGTGAACCGGATGTTGTCGGTTTTGATAAGAAGACGGGCGAATACATTTTCTACGATTGTTCGGCGGAAAGTCCGGCGGGCCGCAGAAGTGTTTGCTACGACCGCGAAGGTTGGGAGTCAAGAAAAGAACATAGACCCGAAAATAACGCTATCGATATGGCGGCTGCTATGGGCATTGAGATCTTAACGGAAGAAGAATATCTGGAGTTGCAGAAACTTGGAAATTTCGATGCGAAAACATCGAGCTGGCTTAAAACACCTTCTGAGGTCAGAAAACTCGGCGGTGCCATCTGTGGTGATTTCCGCTACGGCCGCGTCTTCGTGTCTCACAACGGTGCACAATCTTACTACGCCGCCCGGGCATTCCGTGGCTCGCTAAGGGTCTAAATTTTGTGTGAGACAGCTCGATATTTTGCCTTGACACTTTATAGCACTTAGTACTACAGTAAAAAATGTGAGAGGCGAGCAAACACAAGCCGCCAATGCGAATCTTCAAAAGTAAATGGTTTGCTAAATTCGCCCGAAAAGAGGAGATCAGTGATGAAAAACTGATTCAGGCGGTTATCGATCGATCATTCTTTATCGTAAAGGTGAAAAAGCCTTCTTTGTTTATGGTTTTGCCAAGAATGTGATGGAAAACATAGACAGAGCGGATATGCGAAGTTTCAAGAAATTAGCCAAGGTGATGCTTTCAGCCTCGGAGCGGCAAATCGAGATCATGTTGGAAAAGGGAGAGATCGAGGAGGTAAAGTTATGAAGAAAACCAAGGCTTACAGGAGCGAGGCAGCGTCCGCAATTTACGAAACTGCGACCGGCCTTTTTGAAGCGGGCATTATCGATAAGCAAACAATGCGGGAATTCGACGAATCTTGTCTAACGCCCATTCACGAATTCACACCGAGCCAGATCCGCGCCCTTCGTGAGCGTGAACAGGTTAGCCAAACCGTCTTCGCCCATCATCTGAATATTTCGAAGGACTCGATCAGTCAGTGGGAGCGCGGAGAGAAGCGTCCTGCCGGACCATCGCTCAAGCTTCTCTCCCTCATAGAACGCAAAGGGCTTGCCTCTATAGCTTAAGAGAATATAGTGCACTTGAAACGGGGCAGCCGCTGTAATGGGCCTCCAGAAAAAGAGTGAATACAAGAGCCCCTCGAAGAAGAAAACGCCTTAGGCACCTCGATATAACGCTTTGTTAATATGGCCGATACAACAAAGAAAATTCTCCCGCTAGTCGATTTAGCCAACAGGCACCCAGGACTTACCGAAGCCGTAGCAAATTCCTATTTGGAAGCGGCGCGCGTATGCTTAGATCGTCACCATAATTCGCCAGCAGAGTTTCGACTAAAAGATGAGTCTGTTGAGTCAATCGCTCAGATTGATTGGGCGCTAACAGACGACCGTATTCGGCGCGCTTGGGCAAATATGGACGATGCGACAAGGGATGGCGCCTATGCGATGGCGTTAGCTTCAACGGAGATCTCCCGAAACTTGGTCGCTATCTCGCGCGCTGAAACGAAAACCGGAGCAGACTACTATGTGGCTCCTCCGGGCGCAGATGATGAGGACATGGAAGCCTGGCTTCGTCTCGAGGTTTCGGGAACTGATCTCGACGATAAGCAAGTGGGGTATCGACTCAACCAAAAAGTTTCGCAGGCGGATAAGGGTGATAGTAATTTACCGGCGCTGGCAGCGGTAGTTGGTTTCAAATCATCCGTGATTGCATTGCGATCAGTGATTAAGAAATGAATTGGTCAACCTTTCACAATCAAAGTGTAGAAAATGCGAGTTTGGCTCAGCTTGCTTTACGTTCTTTTGAATTTGAAAAGGCTCGCGATTTATATCTAAAAGCTGCCGAATACGAGTTGGAGGCCTTTGAACATGCTGATGTTGAAAAGAGCCGAACCCGTGGAATAACCATCGTTAGTGCGATTTCTCTATTTTATAAGGCTCATTCGTTCGAGAAGGCTGAGCAGCTCGCATTTCTTCATTTAGCAAATACCGAGCTTCCGCCGTTTGCTAAGGAGCAACTGAAAGATATTGTTCAGACGATTTGGGGTGAGAAAGAGTTCGAAGCTAATAACATAGGATTTGTTGAAGGTGAAGTATTAGTGTCCGTCAGTGGGGGGGACGTGGTTACCGGCGGTGCTCCGTTAGAACTGATTCTAACTAAGGTAAATGATATAAGTCGATACTTTTACCGCACCATCGAAATGTTACTCGACAAACCGCTTAGGACACGCGGAGCACCGGAGCGTTACATTCAGGAACAGTGCCGGCCTTGGTTATTTCAAGCCCCGACCGGAAGTTATCAGTTTGCGGTTCGGGTCCAACGTCCTATGCAACCCGAGTTATTTGGGGAAAACATGCCGAAGATTCAGCACATCACGGACAAATTTATTCAGATCATCGATGCTGCGTCTAGGGAAGATGTTCAAGACTTAGAAAGTGCCGTACCTAACGAAGGATACCGAAATGTCTTTCTCAAAATGACACGCAACCTCGCCCCAACGGGAAAGACATACAGTAAGCTTGAAATCAAGCCCTCTCGCTCATCCATCGTCGAGAGTGTTGTGCTTGTTCCAGACTCGCGATCTTCGGTTAATAAGTTGATTAAGTCCGTATCACCCGCGCGAGCAGAAATTGTCGGGGCAGACGAAGCAATTCATCTTGTTGGAACTTTGCGTGGCCTTCACTTAGACGGGGACTGGATTGAAGTCACGATAATTGATGGCGAACAAGAGAAACATATCAAAGTTACAAAAACTGGCGAGGTTATCGACGACATAGTAGGCCCGATGGTCAATCGTCGAGTCTTAGTCGATGCACTAAAAACATCCCTAGGCGAATATCACTTTCAAGATATTCAGATCGATGAGTAACCGATCACAAACCAATAATAATTTCAAATGGCTGAAAAATCAAAACTGGCTGAAATAAAAACAAAACCAACCGCTGCGAGCGTTGAGGATTTCATCAATACGGTTAAGGATGAACAAAAGCGGAAAGACAGCTTTGTGCTTTTGGAAATGATGAAAAAAGCGAGTGGAGAAGAGCCGAAAATGTGGGGCGGTTCACTCATCGGTTTTGGTAATAAAAGATACAAAAGCCCGGCCACCGGCCGAGAAGTTGATTGGCTCCGGATAGGTTTCTCTCCGCGTAAAGCGAATCTGTTGTTGTACATTAGCGTGAGTTTAAAGGAGCATGCTGAGGCTCTTAAAAAGCTGGGCAAGCATAAGACAGGTGTCGGCTGCCTCTACATAAATAAGTTGGAAGATATTGATATTAAGGTTCTGAAGGAATGATAGAGGCATCATTAAAATCAGGATTCTTGGGCTAATGGGCAGCCCGCGGTTCGGCTACGGGTTCCGCTTTGCTTCACCTGTACCTATCGCTGTGGGCGTTTACTCCGCACACTCGGCTCATTATGTATAATCAAGCGTGTCTTCAAACCCTAGAGCAAACCTCATCCGCATTCTCCAACACGCCTATTCGGGCGAGGTCGCGGCGGCGTTTGCGTATCGCGGGCACTGGAAATCGCTAAAAGAATCTCCTGAAAAAGCGCAGATCAAACAGATCGAGGCCGAGGAATGGGACCATCGCCGGCGGGTTGGCGAATGCCTCGAAAAACTCGGTGCCGGGCCACGGCCGGTGCGAGAAAAAGTTTTTTGGACCATCGGCCGCACGCTCGGTCTCACCTGTCACATCTCCGGCTGGTTTATGCCGATGTATTTCGCCGGAAGATTAGAGAGTCGTAACTCGGTCGAATACGAAGACGCCGCTACCTTCGCAAAGGACTTGGATATGCATGACTGCGTCGAAGATTTGCTCGACATGGCCCGTGTCGAACTTGAGCACGAAGTGTTCTTTCACAAAATCGTCGCGGGCCACCGCCTTTTGCCGATAATGCGAAAGATTTTCGGCTGGAGTTGATGTCGGTTATAATCTTCTTTTTCGCCGGTGGCTTACGTTTATCGTGTTTTTGAGATCAAGCGTTAGAAAGCCTTCGGGCCTGAGGCCCGGCTCGGCGAACCGTTCCGTCGCTTCGATCAGAATGTTATGGTGGCGGCAAAACGGCGCAATGTGGATGACGTAATTTTGTCCGCCTCCTTTCGGTTTCACCTCAAAGCCGTCCGGGTCGTCCTTGTGCGTTGGCGAAAGGCCGATCAGGCTTTCCCGCTTGTCGAACATGACCAGAACCGCGTCCGTATTGCCGAGAATCCCGCGTGTGTATTTATTCAGCGTTAATATGTTTTTAGAGTTGATCGAGACCGAAAGACGCTCGTTGCTCGGAATTGTCTGTCCGCCTCAGAAAATATCCCAATGTGTCGCCATAACGTATCGCTCCTGTATGTATGTTGCATCTATGATACACTATTTCTGTTATGGGTCAACCATTTCGGTAGTGGGCGGGTTTAGAATACGACCACTACCGGGATTTCGCACCTTATGGGAGCGATGGGAGCTATAATGTGGATATTCGAAGCGGTCGGTGCGGCACGGGGCTTGTCCCAATACGCGATGTGCGCCGATTAGAAACAAAAATGGACGAATTAATCAGAATTACACACATTAAATGCGAAGTTTTCGAGGATTCATTTTAAGTTAGCCACCCGGAACCACTCAACAAACTTAGGAATTCCATCCTCTATCTTTGTTTTCGGATCATAACCTAGCAATGTTTTCGCTTTTGAGATGTCGGCGTATGTGACCGGCACATCGCCGGGCTGCATTGGCTGACGGTCGATGATTGCCTTTTCGCCTAAGTTTTCTTCGAGGATCTCGATCAAACGGACAAGCTCAACCGTATCCGATTCGCCGAGATTGAAGACCTCGTGCTTCGCGCCGTCGTAGTCTATCGCGGCTCGGACGCCTTGTATGATGTCGTCAACATAGGTGTAGTCGCGGCGTGTTGTGCCATCGCCAAACATCTGAATCGGTTTGCCTTCCGTGATAAGGCGGGAAAATTTGTGGATCGCCAGATCAGGCCGCTGGCGCGCGCCATAAACGGTGAAAAATCGAAGGCAAACCGTCCGAATATCAAAGAGGTGCGAATACGTGTGGCAAAACAATTCCCCAGCGACCTTTGTAGAAGCGTATGGCGATATCGGCTGGTGAATACGGTCGTCTTCGGCAAACGGTACTTTGCCATTGATACCATAAACGCTTGACGACGAGCCGAAAATGAACTGCGGCACCTCAAAATCACGCGCGAGTTCGAGCAGATTGAGCGTTCCGTCGATGTTCGTCTCGGCGTAAAGCTTTGGCTGGGAAAGCGACGGCCGTACACCTGCTCGCGCGGCAAGATGAACAATGCAGTCGAACGCTACATCGTCAAAGACATCTCGGAGTTTGTCGCTACAGCGTATGTCTGCTTCGACAAAGCGAAATTCCCCGGTTTCGCCGACCGCTTTCAAGTTCGAACGCTTGATATCGGGTGAATAGAAATCGTTAAGATCGTCAACGACCGTAACGTCCCAACCNNAAATGCGAGCCGATAAAACCGGCCCCGCCGGTCACAAGAATTTTGTTTTTCACTCTACAATAGATGCCGGATGATTCCGGCAAGTTGATATCTCAAGGACAATACCATATTAAGGACGGACGGTAAAATTAACGCCGGGGTCCAAAATACCTTAAATATCAAGTTTGTTTGTGGTAGAATTCGGTTTGTCTGCTCCTGAATGCACTGCACGATTTTCCATTTTTAGAAGTACCAAAGAATACAAATGAAAAACCCACTAGTCAAATTTTTACTCCTGTTTATTGTTTGCAGTTTTTCCGTTGTTCCGGATGTGATTGCCCAGAACAAAATGGACCGGATAGATCGAGAACGAATGATGAGCATCCTTAAAAACGTTCGAAATAAGATCAAGGATGAATATTATGATCCGACCTTTGGGGGAATGGACATTGACGCCCGTTTTAAGGCGGCCGAGGAAAAACTGAAAACCGCTGAAACGATCGGGCAAGCTTTCGGCGTCATTGCTCAGGCGGTTATCGACCTGAATGACTCGCATACGCGATTTAGTCCGCCGTCGCGAAATGCGATAGTCGATTACGGCTG
>DLHV01000162.1:0-10036 GCA_002483395.1 Chloracidobacterium sp. UBA7659
AATGCCGAAAATATTGAGAAGGTTATAGACATTATCCGCTCGGCAAACGCCGCCGATGATTGCGTTGTCGTTCTGTCGGCGATGCAGGGCACGACTGATGCGTTGATCGAAGCCGGTCGTTCAGCCGAACGCGGCGACGACGGATTTTTCGAGCGTATTGACGACATCGCACAGCGTCATTCCGTCACGATACAAACTCTGTTCAAGAACGGGCAGAATACGGCGATAGCGGATTTTGTCGACGCGACGATAAAAGAGATTGAGANNGGGTCCGCGAGTTGTCGCCAAAGACTCTGGACCGGCTTTTAAGTTTTGGTGAGATCGTGTCGTCGAAGATCGTCTCGGAGAAGCTGTCTGCCGACGGACTTGACAACCAATGGGCGGACAGCCGGTTGCTCATCCGCACCGATTCGCATCACGGATTCGCCGCCGTTGATTTCACCGAAACAAACGCACGCATCGTCGATCAAATCAAAGGATCGTCTTCACGTCTTCATATTGTGCCGGGCTTTATAGCGGCGGACTGCGGCGGCTACACAACGACGCTTGGCCGCGGCGGTTCGGACTACACGGCCGCGATATTCGCCGCCGCTCTCGACGCCGAAATCCTCGAGATCTGGACCGATGTCAGCGGAATGATGACGGCCGACCCGCGATTTGTGCGCAACGTCCGGCAGATACCGCGGATCAACTATCGCGAAGCGATGGAGCTGTCGCACTTCGGCGCCAAGGTGATTTACCCGCCGACGATCCAGCCGGTGATGGCGAAAGGCATCCCGGTTTTGATAAAAAACACATTCGCGCCGGACGACGAAGGAACCCTAATCGAAGCCGAATCGCCCGATAGCGGCCAAATGGTCCGCGGCATAACCAGCATCGATAAGATCAGCGTTCTGAGCCTCGAAGGAAGCGGAATGGTCGGCATTCCAGGCTTTTCTAAACGCCTTTTCGACGCGCTTTCGCGTGCGCAGATCAACGTCATTCTTATTACACAAAGCTCGTCGGAGCATTCCATCTGCGTTGCGATCGAGGAAAAGTTCAGCAATCTGGCAAAGACGGTTGTTGACCGAGAGTTCGAATACGAGATCGCAAAAGGCCGAATCGACCCGCTAAAGGTTGAGAGCGGCTTTTCGATACTCGCCCTCGTCGGGGACAAAATGAAAGAGCACACCGGCGTCAGTGGAAAAATGTTCACGACGCTTGGACACAACGGCATCAATATTCGTGCCATCGCACAAGGCTCATCCGAACGCAACATTTCGGCGATCATAAATTCGAAAGATGTGCGAAAAGCGGTCAATACGCTGCACGAAGAGTTTTTCTCCGACGGCAGAAAGCAGATAAATCTGTTTATCGTCGGCGTTGGCACGGTCGGCAGCAAGTTGATCGGGCAGATAAGCCAGCAGTACGAATATTTGCTCGAAAATATGCGGCTCAATGTCCGCGTGGTTGGCCTTGCGAATAGCAAGCGATTGGTTTTTGACGAGCTTGGAATCGAGCTGACAGATTGGAAGGAGCGATTGGCGGGAGATCCGTCAACCGCGACGACAAAATCGGCTGAGACCGCTGATGTGATTATAGAAAAGAACCTGCGAAATTCGATCTTTGTCGATGTCACCGCCGACGCGGCGGTCGTCGAAATGTACCCGAAGCTTTTGCGAAAAAGCGTTTCCGTCATCGCCTGCAACAAGATCGCCTGCTCGTCCGATTATGAAAAATATCGGAATCTGAAAAATCTGGCTCGCGAATATGACGCAAATTTCCTGTTCGAAACAAATGTCGGCGCGGGCCTGCCGGTCNNCCTGTTCGAGACCAACGTTGGCGCGGGGCTGCCCGTCATCAACACGCTCAACGACCTGATGCGGAGCGGCGACCGTGTAAATCGAATTGAGGCTGTACTTTCCGGCACATTGAATTTTGTCTTTAACAATTACGACGGAACTCGAAAGTTTGCCGATGTCGTCCGCCAGGCCCAGAGCGAAGGTTATACCGAACCCGATCCGCGGCTCGATCTGAGCGGAACCGATGTTGCAAGAAAGATCCTTATCCTTGCACGCGAAGTGGGTTACAAATTGGAGCTTGCAGACATCGAGAACACTTCGTTCTTGCCCGAATCGTGTCTGAAAGGAAGCGTCGAAGATTTCTACGCCGAGATGGATAAACACGAAGCTCATTTCCGTAAGCTACTTGACAATGCCTCTTCACAAGGGCTGAAGCTGAAATATATTGCGTCATTCGACAACGGCAAGGCCGCCGTCGGGCTGCAGAGCATTGGGCCGTATCACAATTTCGCGAATCTTTCCGGCAAAGACAACGCCGTACTGTTTTACACAAATCGATATTCCGACCTGCCGCTTGTGATCAAAGGTGCAGGTGCCGGAGCCGACGTAACAGCCGCGGGAGTTTTTGCGGACATTATCCGGGCCGCCGGATCGTGAATGCAGAGGCCCGCACGAAGTAAGGGCGAGCAACTTGTCAGAACCGGGAGCGGAAGCGACCGGCCTCTTCAGAAGCTAAAAATATGCTGTGTAAACAATTAACCTCGATCGTAGCCGTCGTTATTATTTTGGCGAGTCTCGCGTATGCCCAAAGTAATTACTTCCCACTCGCCGACAATTGGGAACGCCGAACGCCGGAGCAAGCAAAGCTCGATTCGGTAAAACTAAAAGAAGCCATCGATTTTGCTATTGCCAATGAATCAAAGGCTCCACGAAATCTTGAACTCGCACATTACCAAACCTTCGGCCGCGAACCTTTCGGCGAAGCCATCGGGCAGTTTAAGGAGCGAGGCGATCCGACTGGCATCATCATTCGCGGCGGCTATATCGTTGCCGAATGGGGCGAGCCGAACCGCGTCGATATGACATTCAGCGTAACAAAAAGTTTTCTTTCGACGACCGTTGGTTTGGCGTTTGACCGAAAGCTGATACGAAGCCTGCAGGATAAGGCGGCCGATTATTCCGCTCCTACCGCACCACACAAACTCGGTGCGAAATTTGACGATGCCGACCGTTTCGGAAAATCGCCGTTCATCGACCTTTTTGCTACCGAGCACAACCGCAAGATCACGTGGGAAAATATGCTGCGGCAAACCAGCGATTGGGAAGGCACCCTTTGGGGGAAACCCGAATGGGCCGACCGGCCTGACCGCGACGTCAACAACTGGCTGACCCGTAAACGAAATGAACCTGGAAGTGTTTATGAATACAACGATGTCCGCGTAAATGCACTCGCTCTTGCGGCTCTAAATGTATGGCGGCGTCCGCTGCCGCAGGTACTGAAGGAGTATGTTATGGACGAGATCGGCACGTCTAACACGTGGCGATGGTACGGCTACGAGAATTCGTGGGTGGTTATCGACGGCCAGATCATGCAGTCGGTCAGCGGCGGCGGGCATTGGGGCGGCGGTATGTTTATCTCTGCACGCGACATGGCCCGTTTTGGTTTGCTCACCGGACGAAACGGCAAGTGGCGGGACAAGCAGGTGCTTTCAGCCGAGTTTGTCCGCCAGGCAAAAACGCCGACCTCGGTTCAGCCGACATACGGATTTATGAACTGGTTTCTAAACACCGACAAAAAGCTTTACCCAAACGCGCCTGCCTCCGCATTTGTTCACACCGGCAATGGCGTAAACATCATTTACGTTGATCCCGT
The DNA here is from genome assembly GCA_002483395.1 of Chloracidobacterium sp. UBA7659. GTDB lineage: Bacteria > Acidobacteriota > Blastocatellia > Pyrinomonadales > Pyrinomonadaceae > OLB17. The sequence goes on from DLHV01000162.1 coordinate 3,655, forward strand.
GAATGATCTGGTCGTGGTGGTGCGATGGATCGAGAACGGGAAGATCGACGAATTTCTCGGCAAGCTGTTGGCGAGCTTAAAGAGCTAAGAAGTTCGTCACATTCGGGCGCCCGAAGGGCCGTCTGCCTGATAGCTGATCGCTTCCGTCGTATCCGGCGCCGCTTTTCTGATCGTCCGCCTGGTCAAATGCAGGATCTTCTGGACGTTGGCCGAAAAGCCAGCGATGTAATCGTCTATATCTTTTAGTGTCGTTTCGTCAGGTTTCATCGCGAAACGCCGTCGTTTGTTTTCATGGCCATTCTAGAAGATCCGATCTTGGAAGCGAACCGGAGCTCTATTTTCGGCGTTTCAAGTTTTAATTAGCCTGTCGCAGGTGCTTCGCCACTGCCAACGCGCCGATCTGTTTGCCCATGGAGGTGCCGACTTCGGTAGAGTTCCGGTAATGCACGCCGTCGTAGATGCGGCCGTTTGCTACCTCTTGTATAAAGTCTTCGATCTTCGCCCAGCTACGCGCCGCGCCTTTGGCGGTGGGACTGGTCGTCGTCAAGGTGGGCACAGGACCGGTACCGATCTCTGCCTGCAGAACCGTGCCGACGGCGCTGGAGACGATGCAGTGCGCGCACGGATACTCGGGATGCATGGGGGTGTCGATGAATGGCATCCATGAGGATTCGCGCTCCGTCCTGTCGTTGCCGTCGATGTCGCCGTTTCGGATCGCGGTGATGGGTCGCCAGAAATTATAATGATACTTGGCATCGAAGACGGCTATCATTGCATCGTCCACAGCCTGAGTCACGGCCATGAGCAGCCGGGCGTTTTGCGTGATCTCACGTCCGGGCAAGTCGGCGACGGAGCGTACGACCCCGTGATAAATTGCAGGGCCTGTGACTTCCCAAAAGCGGGCAATTTCTGTCTGCTCGGCTGTGCGGAGCGTGCTGTTTTTGCCGCCGAAATTCTTGACCTCTTTGAAGTCGCGTGCCCAAACCTCGCTCGTAAGCTTCGGCGGCGGGCCTGGACGAAACTGGCTCACACTGGTCATTAGCCATGGCTTGCGCTGCGGCCAATGTGAAACAAGCGGTACGACCGTGGGCACGTAGATACCCGCAGCTGTGTACGGCCGGTAACTCTCGACAATAGAAGAGCCGTCATCAGAGTGCGCGGTAAGAATCAGCGCCGCGGCCTTTTCACCGACCACAATGCCGTCGGCCTTCGGCCGGCCATCGGGAATCTTAGCCAACGCGGCCTGGTACGCGGCTTCAATTACCGCCTGCCGCGACGGTACGAGTTTCAACAACGTCGTGTGACTTGCCGACGCAATCGCCGCATTGACCGAGGCCCCCGGAGGCGCCCCTATTTGCAATTCGCCTGCCGGATATTTCTTCGTAATGGTGTTCGCAGCCTCGTAAACCGCTGTATGGACTATCGCCAGCACCCGGTTTGCCGGCGGAGTGGCCAACCCGGACCCGACGACGATATCGCAGGCCTTAATATTCCATTCAGTGACCACATCGGCCCTCGCCATTGGAGAGGCGAGCAATGAGGCGGCAACAATCAATAACGCCATCTGCTGTCGCTTTGTGCTGTTCATGATAGTTTCTCCTTCCCTTTCGTCTCCGCTACTTCCAAAGCAGTTTCAAACCATCTTGGCGGCTTTGCTTGTTCGTCTTACGATGCAGACTACCTTGCGTCATTTTCTGAATTTTTTCCACAACACCGCGTTCACTTCGTCAACGCTAAAATATCCAAAATCAAAGTCCTCGCCATACCAGCCGTGGAGCCATTCGAGGAGCCCTCGCTCTTCCGAGTCCATTTTCCTTTTCGGGGTCTTGCTCAATTCCAAAAGGTGCTCGTAACCAGAAGTTGAGCCGCAATCCTCGGGAGGGCAAGCCCTCTCTCCCGCCAGACACTTCGGATATTTTACTCCGGCCTCAATAGGCAGAATTCGCTCAACCTTTATTTCATGTTCCCAACCGTCGCCGAAGTCGTACAAATATCCAAACTTTTGCTTTTCGGATAACTCTTGTTCGCTCAACCGGATCTTCTTCTCATTCTCCACCTCCAGATCAAACAACTCCTCATGAGGCTCACCGATCTTCCTTCCGCCGACCGTAAATTCATGTAAGTGTTCATCTTCCCACCCCATTACGATTTGGATTATCTTGTGCAGGTTTGCGAAAGTAACGATATCCGTAACCACAAACCTTCGCCAGATCGCGGGACTGATGTCCTTCAAAGAAATATGCAGTTGGTAAACTTTTTCAGATCGTGTTCCCATAAATGCCAGGGCGGTCTTACGCCGCTCAATCTTGGTACGGTAGTGTCAGAGTTTACTTTTTCTCGGCCGTTCGTTTTAATTCTTCAATGGCCAGCCCGATCTGTCGCTGGTGCTCGCGCAGCCTCGTGAAATAATCGATCCCCGCAGCAACCTGCTTCTCCCGTTGCTGATCAGCTCCTCCGTAAACCATCGAACCCAGGAGCGAAACTAAACCCTTTCGGTCGCGATCCACTTCTTCATACTGTTTAAGTCTTTCGTCGACCTCGTGCTCAACGTGCTTCCTTATCTCGTCGTCTGCCTTTTCGGCCCAATCCAGATCAACTCCCGGATACTGGCGAATGAACTCCCAAATGTGTACCGGGATGGGGACCATGACGCGATTATAGCTTGCCTCAAACTGAACGCCTTCGAGTTCAAGATAGACATAATCTTCATCGAGCACCTCATGATAGAGATGGAAATTCGTGCCGTGCGCGATTGACGATTTGGTCGACATCTGTTTCTTTTGACTATTTCCAGAGCAGTTTAAGGCCGTTGGGCTTGAATCGCTCGAACTCGGGATCGCGACTGACCAGCACCAGTTCACGGCATATCGCCTGCCACGCCAGCATTCGGTCGAACGGGTCATTATGGGTTGCCTCTGTCAAGCTCCCATAACTTGCGGCTTCCTCGGGCGATAACGGTACCGGACTGAATCCTAGAGTTCTCGCTAATTTGACCATGTCCGCTGGGTGGGCGCCAACGGGCTGCAGCTTGCCAATGCGTATCTTTATCGCGATCTCCCAAAAAGTGATGGCGCTGACAAAAACCTCATTATCCTGATCCGCGACCACCGCCCGGGCGGCAGCAGATAGCCGTCGCTTGGAGGAATAAGACCAAATGAAGGCATGCGTGTCCAGGAGGAGTCTCATTTGCCAAGATTCACAAACTCTTCCTCAGTCATCTTGAAATCTTCAGCGAAAACATACTTAACCTTGCCTTCAAGAAGCCCCAGCTTTCGCTTTTTCTTCTTCTCCTTCGTGCCATTAACCGGCACGATCCGCGCGACAGGCTTTTTCTTCTTGCCGTAAAGTATCTCAAAGCTCTCGCCCTGCTGCACCTTTTCAAGCACCTCAGAAAACTGGGCTTTTAATTCACCGACAGGTAGGCTCTTCATAAACTCGATTGTACAATTTTCTTGACAAGTTGACAAGAACGCGTCCGGGCAGATCAACCCCAGAAAATATGAAGCGGGTCCCTATCCACCTCTTGCAGCAATTTCGCAAAATTTCTCCCCGGACCTGCATTTTCGTAGTAATGCCACTTTAGATTTCGATCGCGCCAGAGTAATCGCCATTTACGGGTCTTCCCGTCGAGCCGAAACTTTGCAACTTCCGATTCCATCCATTTATCCGGTTCCCGCCAATGCGGTCGAGCCTCGTACAGCACAACATCGTGTCCTTTTACGCGAAACCCAAGCCGGATTTGGTTTCGGGCGTGCTCCGGTACCCGCGCTTTGCAAAAAGCGCCCAACGCTTTATCAACCCGGTTACGTTCATCTTCGGAGAGTGCCATCTTTAGCAGTTCTGAAGCCTATTTTATAGTCGATGCGTGTAGTCGAAGCCGAGCGCTTCGACCACCTTCATAATTGTTGAAAACTCCGGATTGCCCGTTGGCGATAATGCCTTATACAAGCTCTCACGACCGAGGCCCGTGTCACGTGCCAATTGAGTCATCCCTCGTGCGCGTGCAATGTCGCCGAGCGCGGCTGCAACAAGCGCCGGTTCACTCTCTTCCAAAACGGCTTCAAGATACGCGGCCATTTCTTCTTTGGAATTCAAATGCGCTGCCGCATCCCAGGGAAGTGTATTTGTCTTAGCCATAACTTCTATTACCTATATGCGTCCCTTTTTCCTTTGGTCGTTGTGCCTTTAACCACTTATTTAACCATCGCCATGTGATAAGATGAATTCGGTTAAACAGAAATCCTTGCAAATAATGCACTTAACGGCTTCGCGCTTTAACGCCTTCTAGTAATTCTTTAACCGTTTGATGACTCGGATTTAACCAACACCCAACGGGATTGTACCCTGCTTCCGACATTTCTAATCTTGTTGAGTTTGGAGCTCATTTCGGTCAATATGTGATTGATCCTCGTCTTCTTTTGTGTATCCGACATCCAATTAGGCAGTACATCCCATAAAAGCTCATTAATGTCTTTCCGTGTAGCAAAGCCATGCTGGGAGAGAAACGTGATTATATAATCAAAGCATTTTTCCTTGTCAAAGGCCTTTGCTCTTGTATAGACCGCTTTTTGTCCGGTTCGTTGTGCCAATTTTGCTGAAATAAAATAATTAGGTTTGATGCCCTCTATTAACCCTTTCTTTCTAAGGTAAGTAGCTTCTATCTTAGTGAGTGGTTTTTTCTTTTGAACCTTGTCTAACATCATAATTTCTTCAAGGGTGAGATTTTCATCTCTAGCTAGAACGCTAGCAAAATCCATATCTAGCACTTTACCGATCACAGTAACTTTTACTCTATTGTTCGAAAAGTCGTATTCCGGCAAAGGAAAAAATCTAGCTCTTTGAAAGTTGAACATCTTCTTTATCCCGCTTCCTATTGTGTCAACCATATTAAGATTAAGCATTGCCGTTGCCAAAAATTTGTTTCGATACTTCTCTTCTGGCGCATCATCTTTGATCACTCTTTCTACCGAACCCGGAATAAAACTTCCTAAATTGGTAAAAATTAGATAATCTTCACCTTCAACTACATTTATACGGCCACCTAATTCATAGTCTTGGTGAGCGATACAATTGTTTAGTGCTTCTCGGATCACGAATGGTTCGTAACGGTCAACTTCATCTGGAAAAAGGGTGTCCTCCTTGATATATCGATATCGCAAATTTCGAATTCTCGCATATATCCGATCAACGGCAAGCAGAAAAGGACAGCTTTCTACCTTCCAATCCTTTTCATTTCCCTCCGAGTCTTTCAATACCCATCGAATTTTTATGTCGGCAGGGCTAACGAAGTGTTCCGATTCTTCGCGGCCCAATAAGATAATCGCTGTTCGTGTTATCTGTCCCTTGATCGCCACTTTTGCTTTGTTTAGAAAAACAATGTCGCTCCAAGAATCAACTTCTGGAACTTTATCAGGAAATTTTAGTTTAAAATTCTCCCTTGCTCTAGAGATCGCAGAAGGGTCCAAATCTTCGAGAGTTGCATCGAGGCAAATCGCCGCACTCCAATCGATTTCGACAAACTGATTTCTTATTCGCTCGCGTTTCTCAGAACTTAGTGGCACCGTGTTGTCACCGTCTCTTCCGTAACAGTGGCCTTTCCATTCAGTAGGAATACCGCGCACCGCCTTGGGAATTTGGAACATCAACACTCGACCGTCTGGCAAATCCAATTCATAGATTTCAACAAACCCGATTCTAGAAGTCGTGTGACCCGATATTTCGCCTTTCAGATTGTCAAGTTTCTTGCGATCTCGACAAAAATCCGTTCCTACGATAGACTTGTCCCTATCACGGACGCCAAAGATAAGCCATCCAAAATCTTTACCTTTTAGATTTGCTTCATTGGATAGAGCTGAAAAATACTGACCAAGTTTCTCAAAATCGAAAGTTGTCTTGGCTTCTTTGAATTCTATCCATTCAGTTTCTGCAGGTAGTTTGCGAAATTGATCGAGCAAGTTTTTCAATTCACTCATGTTCATCAAAAATAGAATTGAGCTAGTCCGCAAACGCAACACTTAGCTGTTTCAATCGGAAAGAAGGGCTCTTATCGATATCGTCGATGCCGTCGCGTTCCACGTAGTCATACAAAATATCCCGTTGCTTCGGAATAAAACCTGCTTCGCGAATCTGGTAACGGAGGTCGCGTTCATTAGCGGAGGTTGAGGCACCGGCGGCGGAGACTACGTTTTCTTCGATCATGATCGAGCCCATGTCATCGGCGCCAAAACGGAGAGCGGTTTGGCCGAGTTTTAGGCCCTGGGTGAGCCAGGAGGCCTGGATGTGCTGGATATTGTCCAGAAAGAGCCGCGAGACGGAGAGCATTTTCAGGTAATCTATGCCGGTTGGCTCAATGGTGATCTTGCGTCCGAGGGCGGTGTTTTCT
>DLHV01000162.1:10090-10233 GCA_002483395.1 Chloracidobacterium sp. UBA7659
TGCCGAACATCATCGTCGCGGTGGAGCGCAGGCCCACCTTGTGAACAGCACGCATCACATCCAGCCATTCCTGCGTGGTGCATTTGGTCGAGACACGCTTCCGTACCTCATCATCGAGGATCTCGCCGCCTCCGCCTGGCAAC
>DLHV01000159.1:0-14961 GCA_002483395.1 Chloracidobacterium sp. UBA7659
CCGAAATGACGGGCAGGGCGGCGGTGGACGCGGTGCCGGAGGTGGCGGTGCCATGGGCGGCGGTGGAGGTCCAGGCGGTGGTGGTCCGGGCGGCGGTGGCGGCGGCCGAATGATGGTTGGCGGTTTTGGCGGCGGCGGTGACGCAAGAAAGCCATACAATCTCAACCTCGGCATCAATTTCAACAATCTGCTCAATACCGTTAATTTGGGCACTCCGATCGGTAACTTAAGCTCGAGCAGATTTGGCCAATCGACTTCTACAGGAGGCGGATTTGGCGGGNNGCCGCATTGAACTGTCGGCCCGGTTTAGCTGGTAGTAAACCGCGAATGCGGTATGGTTTAGGGGGACGGATGAGTTTTTAATATCATTCGTCTCCCTTATTTGTTTTCAGCTTGTATGACGGAAAATGCGGCCTGTTCCGTCGGACTGACTGACAGGCGCTAATCGCCAACCACCTTTTGGCTTATATTTCTGCCGAAACCGAAGTATAATATTCGCGGTTTTGAATACCGATACACCCCGGAGTTAGAAGATGATACAGAGAATACTACCGTTGATAGTACTTATGCTGGCGCTCGCGGCCCCGAGCCTTGCGCAAACGGCCACCCAGATATTTGACCAGGCAAGGCAGGATTATTCCGCCAAACGTTACCAGACGGCGGCTGATGGGTTTTCCCGCTATACTCAGTTGGTTCCAACTGATTCGGGTGGATTTTATAACCTCGGGCTGAGCTACTATTTTTTGCAGCGGTATAACGACGCCCTGGCTCCGTTCAAAGAAGCCGTTCGACTAAAACCGGATAGCTATAACGGGTGGGTTTATCTTGGCAATTCGTATGACTTATTGTCCCGATACAGCGAAGCTGTCAGTGCCTACCAATCGGCGGTCCGGCTACAGCCAAACAATCCTTCAGCGCACAAAGAACTTGGTTTTGCGCACTATAGTGCCAAAAAATATGAGGATGCCGAAAAGTCCTTTCGCCAGGCATCTCAGCTAAATCCGGGCGATGCCTCTTTGCATTACCGGCTCGGTTTGACGCTCTATGCCTTAATTCGTTATGGCGAGGCCATGGCCGAAGCCCGCGAAGCCATCCGCCTCGACCCAGGCGATGCCTACTCGCACTCCCTTTTAGGAGATGCTTTCTATAGTGTAAAACAGTACACCGAAGCGATCGGTGCCTACAAAGAATCAATCAGGCTCAAGCCGGACAATTCATCGGTTCAGTATTATATTGGCCAATCCTACTATGGCCTGAAACGGTATAAAGACTCCATCCCTGCTTTTCAGGAAGCTGCCCGGCTCAAACCTGACCACTATGATGCCTGGGTTTATCTTGGTAACTCGCTCGACTATGAAAGTCGTTTGACCGAGGCCATAGTCGCCTATCAAGCCGCGCTAAAGCTAAAACCCGATAGCGCCGGTGCCTACGCTGAACTGGGCGTAGCTTATAACAGGGCACAGAATTACATAGAAGCCGAAAAATACGCCCGCGAGGCCGTCAAAAGAAAACCGGACTATGCCAAGTATCAGATGGACCTCGGAATGAATCTGCGCCACCTGAAGCGTTATACCGAGGCTTTGGCCGCCTGCAACGAGGCTATTCGCCTGTCACCGGATTATGCCGATGCGTATTATGAGCTTGGGCTTCTCTATGTAGATATGCGCGATCAGGCGCGAGCTGCGCGGAAAACCGTGGCCTCCAACGGCTATGAACTAAAAGCAAAGGAGCAGGTCACAAAATTACAGTCCATTGACCCGGACATGGCGCAAAAGCTAAACGACAAGATTACGCCTCCGGTAAAGCCGAAAGCATAGTTTTGGATTTTGAATTACCGATTGCGATTGAGGGCTGTGTCGTCGGCAGCGTCTGCGTTAGCAGATTCAATTTAGCTGGTAACGCCAACTCGCTTATAATAATGAAACGAAAAAAAGGTGAGAGCGTATAAGAATTCATCTCCTTTTTTGATTTCGATATCTCTTTTTGGGTGTTGGATTTATGAATAAATCAATTGGTTTGGTCGTGTCGATCGCTATATTATGTCTCAGTTCTTTTTCGCAGAACGACGCCACACCGAAACGATCGGCTCCTGACAAACCGATTGCTGCGGCCGTGGTCAACGCTCAATTGGAAATGGCAAAAGCGACTCTGGCCGCCCACGGCGGAGATAAGCTCAAGGCGATGAAAACGCTTGTCGTCAAAGGTTCTGTCGAAGTGACGACATCAGCAATCGCCCAGGCGATTCCGGCTACTTTCATCACTATTTATTCGGGTGAAAAGTACCGGATCGAGATCGCTAATCCTTTTCAGCCGCTCAAGCAGGTATTCGACGGTACGCAAACATCCTCGACGATTCAGGGCGGTTTTACGCTGCCGCCGATAAACCGGCTGGGCTTCCCGCTGCTGCCGCGCCTGGGTGAACAGGGTTTTATCATCACCGCATTGCCGGAGTCGAACAAGAAAAAGAAGGGATTTCGGATGACCTCTCCCGAAGGTTTTTATACCGATTTCTATCTTGACGAGAAAACAAATCAAATCAAGGGATACGAGTCGACGTATGAAATTAGCGGAAGATCGGTGACGACATCGGTCGAAATAGATAAATACCGTGTTGTTGACGGAATTACAATACCGGAGAGGTACGCACAGCGGTTCGATACCGAACAGTTGACTGTCTATGCAAACTTTAAGGCAAAAGAAATACTCGTTAATTCAGAAGTGAAGGACAGTATCTTCTCATTGGCGGATTAGTTTTCTAATTCCTAAAGCCTGCTTAAAGCAGGGACTCTGAACTTTTAGCCGCCGAAACGGCTTGATTTCCACCATTCGATAGTTTTTAGCAGACCGTCTTCAAGACCTATCAATTTCTGATATCCGAGCCATTGTTTTGCACGGGTGTTGTCGGCCTGTGAGTGTTTTACGTCGCCCGTACGTGCTTCCAGATAATTCGCATCCAGTTGTGTTTGGCCTGTGATGTTTTTGAGAACATCAAGCAGTTCGTTAAGCGACACTTTCTCTCCATTCGCTGTGTTAATAACCTCGCCGATACCCTCAGACGTTTGAGCGGCGTTCAGATTCGCATCCACCACGTTCGAGATATAAGTAAAATCGCGTGTTTGCTCCCCATCGCCGTATATGACGGGAGTCTGGCCCTTCATTAACGAGTCGATGAACCTGGAAATAACACCGGAATACGCGGACGAAGGATTTTGGCGCGGGCCAAAGACGTTGAAGTACCTGAGCGAGATCGTCTCAAGCCCGTAAACCTCATTAAACACGCGACAATAATATTCTCCGGTAAGTTTAGCCGCGGCATAAGGCGAGAGCGGTTCGGGCCGCATTGTTTCGACCTTGGGCAACACTTCCTGATCGCCGTAGGCCGAACTTGACGCGGCATAAATAAGCCTTCTGACACCGATGTCCTTTGCTTTGACGAGGAGATTGAAAGTACCGTTGACGCACGCCTGATGAGTTTCAAGCGGATTTTCGACAGATCTCGGGACGCTTGGCAGAGCAGCCTGATGAAACACAATCTCGACACCGTCGATCGCCCGGAGCAAGGCGGCATCGTCGTTCAGATCGCCCTCGATAAAATCAAAATCGCCTGTGATCTCCTCAAGATTTTCACGGTAACCGGTCGACAGGTTGTCAAGAATATTTACCTTTGCGCCCTGCCGGATCAATTCCTCGGCCAGGTTGGAGCCGATAAACCCAGCTCCTCCGGTGACAAGACATTTGGTTGTTAGGGACATATCCGCTTAGAACTAAGACTGCCGCGGGCCTTTCCTATCGTCCGACCCCTACATATTCAAACCCAAGCTCACGCATATCGGCCGGTTCGTAAATGTTTCGTAGATCGGCGATTTTCGGCGACTTCAAAAGCTCTTTGACCTTTTCCATATCGAGCGCCCGGAATTGGTTCCATTCGGTAATGATGACAAGGGCGTCGGCTCCGTCGATCGCTTCGTATTCGTCTGCCGCGTACTCGATCCCATCGATGTAATGTTTTGCTTCGTTCATTGCCACCGGATCGAACGCTTTGACGCTGCCACCAAGGCGTATGATCGACTTGATTATATCGATGGCGGGCGATTCGCGCATGTCGTCGGTCTCCGGCTTGAATGAAAGGCCCAAAACACCGATCTTCTTGCCGGCAATGTCGCCGACAAGGCCTTCTATCTTGGGGATCATCGCGTCGCGTTGACGTTCGTTAGCTTCGATGACGGCGTCGACGATACGAGTTTCAACACCAAACTGGTCGGCAACCGTCGTCAGCGCCCGCGTATCTTTCGGAAAGCACGACCCGCCGTATCCCGGTCCCGGATGTAGGAACTTGCGGCCGATCCGGTTATCCATGCCCATGCCGCGGGCAACGTCAGGGACATCGCAGCCGATGGCGTCGCAGAGGTTAGCTACTTCGTTGATGAATGTAATCTTCGTTGCGAGAAAGGCATTTGCGGCGTATTTGATAAGCTCCGCCGCCTCCAGCGAGGTAATGACAATCGGCGTTTCGATCAGATACAATGGCCTGTACAAATCTTTCATTATATCGATCGCGTCCGATTCATTGCTGCCGATAACGACGCGATCAGGCCGCATAAAGTCCTGAATGGCGGCTCCTTCACGTAGAAATTCAGGGTTGGAAGCGACACCGAATTCTGTATCCGCCGCAAGATTCTCGCCCACGAACTCACGCAGCCATTTACCCGTGCCAACCGGAACCGTCGATTTGGTTACAAGTACCTTGTAGCCGTTCATCGATTCCGCAACATCCTTTGCGGCCTGGCGATAAAAACTCATATCGGGCGTTCCGTCCGGCTGCGGCGGCGTGCCGACCGCAAGAAACACCACCAATGCCTGTTGGACCGCCGATCTGATATCTGTCGTAAAATGAAGCCGGCCCGCCTTAACGTTTTTTTCGACGATCTGATCCAGCCCGGGCTCGTAAATCGGAATAATGCCCTGATGTAATTTTTCGATCTTTACCGTATCGACGTCGACACATGTAACATCGACGCCAAACTCCGCAAAACACGCACCTGTCACCAAACCAACATACCCGGTGCCGATTACTGCAATATGCATATGTTTATACTATTAAATTCAACGATCTAACTTGTAAAATTATTGCCGAGACGAAACAAAATTATGCGGGTCACATTTCTAAAAACATGACCCGCATTAGTTCAGATATTATAAGAACTGTAAGGACCGCTTATTTTAGCGGGTTGGGCTGACAACGATCGTGCCGCCGCCAGTTTCCGGATTATCGATTCCGAAGAAAATCGCCGTCCCCACCGGTCCCGCCGCTATAAGCAGCAGCCAAGGCCAACCGCCAATCGGAACCGGAGGTGCTGAGTTCGGGCGAAGACACGGCTTGCAGCCGGTCTGCGAAAGATTGCCGGCCGTAGCAGATGTGCCCGCAGCGATCTGCTTATCGGTCGTACCTTCTCTCATTGTGACCAAGCCTGTTGTGGCATCGACGTGCGTGTGCGAACACTCTACTTCAACAAGAAAATTATCGGCTTGCCCGGAATCGGCAATTACCGTGGCATCTCTGGTGGCGACCGTAGTTGCAACACCAGCTGCATTTGAAACCCGGGCTTTTCCCGAAGAAAGAATACCTACAATACTGTTGTCCGAAAAATTCAAAACCAAATTCGAATCCGCCAAGACCTCGACGCGCCCTACCTTACCAAGACTAATCACCGCACTCGAATCCGCTCCGGTTACGATGGTGCTTCCGGAAATTATCGTAGCGTTAGAAACGGCTGTTTGTCCGTTGACCGTCACCTGACCGGTCACAGTGATCTCACCTGTCAGATCTTTCGGGGCCGCAAATGCAAAGGATGATGAGACGCAAAGCACGGCAACAGCGGTCAATGAAGCAATGAACTTACGAAAACAATTTTTGACGAGCATTTAATTAATATCCTCCTGAGACAATTCTTATAATACAAGCAATTAGGAACCATCGCAATGGCCGAATGGTCCAAATACATATGGACAGACTAATTATCGGTTTGGGCTGACAACGTCGTTGTTGTTAGATTGCGAAACTGCAACAATAACAATCACAACAGCAACCACAGCGACTATTGCCCAAACCCACGCCTTCGATCGGCGGACTCTAGTTTGAGCTTTTTCACCCGACGCCAGGACTTCGTCGCCAGCATTCAATGTCGTGGTATTCCCATCGATGGTCCTGATGTTAACAGTACCTAATGATGATAAGACCGTCAATCTGCCCGCGTTCAATTCTCCATTGACTGTTTTGTCGTCAAATGTGAGGTTTAGCGAAGAATTTGGGGCAAGCTCGATCTGACCGGCCTTGCCCATACTAATGACAGCGCTCGTCTCATCAGGTGTAGTAATCGTGCTGGAAGGAAAAATAGAGCGGCCGCTCTTAGCGGGCTCTCCGTTAACCAAAACGACCGGAGTTTCTCCGTTAATGTTTTTACCCGTAACAGTAAGCTCAGCAGCAATTCTTCCCGAATTTGCCAAAGCAACCATCGAAGAGGTTGTGAATATTGCAGCAAATACGCAAGTCGCAAGGACCTTGCGCATCCAAAGTTGACGAATCATATTTCTCCTGGTCTTACGCTGGTAGCGTTGATTTCAAAAACCAATGCTGTCAAATTTTTACACGAATTACCTAATCGTGTCAATAAAAACGACCCGCGACGGCGCAAAATTAAGAAAATCCTCGTTTTAAAGTCGAGAAACTTCTAAGCTTAGATTTATTAAATACTTATATCACACTTTCGATTCCAATTTAAAGAAAAATTTACGCTCCAATTTGGTTCCTGAAAAGTGCGCTCGAATCGCCTCTCTTGAAATGGCCACCACATTCGACGCCGGTATTACCCATCCAATTATTGTATCAAAACAGGTCAGTATGGAACTTGGGCCAATTCAAAACAACCACGATGTATCGCACAGGGGATTGATTCCTTTGCCGTAAACGCATTTTTTTGGTTTAATTTGGAAGTCCTTTTCAAAATTCAAGGAGATTTATTCTATGAAGTTACGATTGCTTGTTTTTATCATTGCGGCGTTTGCGGCATTTTCATGCGGCGGAGGCCAGAATCAGTCGAGTACCACCACTCAGCCGGGTTCGAACACAAAGCCGACAGATCCCAATAAGAAGATCAAGATCGGATTCTCAATGGCAACGGTTAAAGAGGAGCGGTGGCAGCGGGACAAGGATGCCTTTGAAGCTTATTGCAAAAAGATCGACGTTGACTGTCCGATAACGGTTGCGGACAACAGTTCGGACCGCCAGGCTAACGATGTCGAAAATCTACTGACACAAGGGGTGGACGTTCTCGTGATCGCACCGCAAAATGCGACTCAGGCGGCATCTCTGGTTGATAAGGCGAAGACCCGGAATGTGCCGGTCATCAGTTACGATCGCCTTATCGATTCCGATAAGATCGACATATACATTTCGCATCAGGTGCCGGTAATTGGCAGAAAAATAGCCGAATATGCCCTGGCAAAAGCCCCGAAAGGCAATTATGTGATGGTTTATGGATCCAAAACCGATAACAATGCTTCGATCATGGAAAAAGAGCAGCTCGCGGTTTTGCAGCCGGCGATAGATCGGGGAGATATCAAAATAGTCGCCGATCAGTTTATTCCCGATTGGAAGCCTGAACTGGCTCTTAATTTCGCGGAGAATGCCCTGACCCAGAATAATGACAATATCAAGGCATTCGTTGTTTCGAATGACGGTATGGCCGGCGGCGTAGTCTCGGCGTTAGGCAAGAAGGGGCTGACGGGGATACTTGTGACGGGTCAGGATGCTCAGTTAGACGCCCTTCAGCGGATCGCTGAAGGCAAGCAGTCGATGACCATCTATAAGGCGATAATCCCTCTGGCGAGCGGGGCGGTTGATGCCGCCGTCAAACTTGCGAAAAAGGAACCGATTACGACGACGCCATTCAAGAACGTCACCGGCAAGGAGGTGCCCGCGATCTTACTCGAAGTGGTCACGGTCGATAAGGACAATTTGATGGATACAGTGATCAAGGACGGCTACGCAAAATACGAAGATGTGTATAAGAACGTGCCCGAAAACGAACGCCCGAAACGCCCCTAAACCGCAGCGTTAATATGGATGAATTAGTCTTAGCCGGGGATCTTGGCGGCACTAATCTGCGAATTGCCGCAGTTGACGCTGACGGCCGATTATTGTACCGCGCCGAGGGCGAAACGCCGCGGCATTCAGATGCGTGTAAGATTGTTGACGCGGTCGTCTGCTTGGCATCTGAGTGCCTGGCGGCAATTGGGAGCGACGGTGAAGTTCGCGGCTTCGGACTGGCGATTCCCGCGATCATTCAATCGGATGAGAACAGGATTTTCAGCTCGCCGAATTTGCCCGAGCTGAACGGATTCGATCTTTCAGGCGAACTGACCAAAAAGCTCGGCTTATCGGTAACACTTGAAAATGACGCAACCGCGGCGGCGATAGGGGAGCATTGGTTAGGGGCATCTCGTGGATTTGACAGTTCGATTTGTGTTACGCTCGGCACCGGAGTCGGAGGCGGCATCATATTGAACGGCAAACCTGTAAGAGGGCCGGACGGAACGGCGGGTGAGATCGGTCATATATGTGTTGAGCCATTGGGCGTGGCATGCGGCTGCGGGAGCAATGGCTGTCTCGAGCAGTATTCGTCGGCAAGCGCTATCGTCCGAATGGCCGGGGAGTTGCTCAAGGAATTTCCTGACTCAAAGCTCCGATGTATAGAAAACTATAATGCCTCGAACATCTTCGAGTGCGGCATCGCCGATGATTTACTTTGTGTCGAGGTTTTTAGGCGAGCTGGTATGTATCTGGGCATCGCCCTTTCCGGCCTTATTAACGTATTAAATCCGGAAGTGATAGTCATCGGCGGCGGGGTGGCCGAAGGCTGGGAATTGTTTATCGAACACGTTCGGGCTGAAATAAGGAAAAGAGCGTTTCAACAACCCGCGGAACGTGCTAGAATCGTTCGCGCAGCACTTGGCGGGGATGCCGGTATCATTGGGGCTGCGCGTTTTGCGTTCGGAAAAACCGCCTGACCGGACATCCGCGTACCTAATATTTCGACCGATAAAGTTATGGACGTTTACCATAAAATTCTGACAAAGATCTACGAGGTGACCGGCGGTAAAGACAACGTTGAAGTGGATCTCAACGACCTGCTTAAACAAGAGGGCTTCTTCTCGAACATTGACAACATTTCCCTTCATTTGACAACAGAAAGCTGGGTGGCCGAAACCCCGAGACCGCGTGTCGTAAAGTTAACTCATTGGGGTGCTGCCGAGGCAAAACGCGTACTTTCGAATAGCCCGGATACGGTACGAGAACTGACGAAGGACGCTAACAGGCTGCTTGCCGATTCCCGCGAATTGATCATCATGCTCGAAGAGTTTGCGGTCTCCCCGTCGGGTGTCAATTTTAAGACCATCGAAAAACGCTTTGCCGACTTGATGGTCATTTTTGAGCGCATCAAGGGAAATATATAAGCAGGGACTTGCTTGTCCCTGAACTTCTCAGCTATAATAATCGTTTCGTGCGATGCATAAGACGAGTCTAGTGGGTTTCGCACCCACTTTTTATTTTGGGTTTAAACCATGGAGAACGGTTCGATCGAAGAGGGTATTCGACGGATCGCCACAGAGGCGGCGGCCGCAAGCGGTGTCGAATTTGTCCATGCCGAAATCGTAGGCACTAAGCGAAACCTGACCGTGAGGGTTTATATCGATAAACCCGATGGCGTCACGCTTGAGGATTGTTCGATCGTATCGAAGCGAATGGAAACAGTACTCGACGCCGACGATTTCATTCCGTCGGCTTATTTGTTGGAAGTTTCCTCGCCCGGGTTGGAACGCGAGCTTTATAACCTTACCGATTTCACCCGGTTTATCGGGCAGCGTGTAAAAGTGAAACTTGGAGAACCGGTGGATGGCCAGAAAGTTTTTATCGGCCAGATAGCGGCGGTGAACGGTGATGAGATCGTTATTGAAGACAAAACCCGCGGAAGCGTGAGGTTTCCGCACAGCGAGGTAACAAAAGCGAATTTAAGAGTCGACCTCGAGAAGGAATTTAAGAAACAGCGTTGATCGCTGCGAAATTGGATAGTTAATTTATGACATCATCGATCGGACAGAGCATTGAAGCATTGTGCACGGAGCAGGGACTTGATCGCGACATGGTCATCGAGGCTATGAAGGACGCAGTAAAGGCCGCTGCCCGCAAGCAATTCCGCGCACAGGATAAGACGGGCGAGAGCATTCAGGTTGAATGGAACAACGAAGAAGGGATGATCGAGATCTCGTTGCAAAAGGTTGTGGTCGAAGAAGTCGAAAATCCTTCCGCGGAACTTTCGCTGGAAGAAGCCCAGGAACTTGCCGGCGACGAGATCGAAATAGGCGATATGCTCCAGATACCGCTCCCGCAGGAAGAAATGGGCCGGATCGCGGCGCAAACAGCAAAGCAGATACTTGTACAAAAGGTGCGCGAGGCGATTCGCGAAAAGGTCTACGACGAATATGTCGACCGTAAGGGAGAACTGATCAACGGGACCGTCAAACGCTTCGAACGCGGCGACATGATAATCGACCTCGGCAACAACCTCGAGGCGATCTTGCCCAAACGCGAACAATCGCGCGGCGAGATTTGGAACCAGGGCGAGCGAACTCGTGTCGTCATTGTTGACGTTTCAAAAGATCAAAAGGGACAGCAGATTAGAGTTTCAAGGGCGTCTTCGGAACTCATCAAGCNNGAAGTGCCGGAGATCTACGACGATACGGTCGTGATCAAATCGGCCGTTCGCGAACCGGGCGACCGTGCAAAGATCGCCGTGATGTCCAACGAAAAGGATGTCGATCCGGTCGGAGCCTGCGTCGGGATGAAGGGGTCGCGTGTCCAGTCGATCATCAAGGAACTTCGTGGCGAGAAGATCGATATTATCGAATGGTCGGACGAACCGTCGGTTTTTGCCGCCAATGCGCTTTCGCCGGCAAAGGTTTCACAGGTCCGCATTACGGACATCAACAAACGCAAAATGGAAGTGATCGTCGGCGAAGATCAGCTCAGCCTGGCCATCGGCAAAAAAGGACAGAATGTCCGGCTGGCGACGCGGCTTGTCGGCTGGGATATCGATATAGTCAGCGAAGACGTTTTGAAGAAGGAAATTGCTTTGCAGATGGGCAAGATGATGGCGTCGGGAGAGGCGGTGCCTATCACAGCGCTGCAAGGCGTCACGGCGAATCAGGCGGAAACTTTGGGTGAGAAGGGAATATCGGACGTAGAAACGCTGGCGGCGACATCGATCGACGATCTTGTGGATATGCTCGATGTGAGCCTCGATCGGGCAGAAGCGATACTAGCATCTGCGAAGGCGATCGTCGAAGCACGGAATTTGGAAGTTGCCGGACCGGAAGATGAAGCAGCGGTCGAAGAAACGGCGTTGACGGAAGAGACACCTGCCGCTGAGGAGCCAGCGTTCGAAGAAAGCGCTGCCGACGAAGGTATGGCTGAAGATGCGGGCGAGGAGTCTGAAAGCGTTGAAACTGCCGACGCGGCGAACGCGGACGAAATTGTGGCGGAAACGGAAGAACCCGCAGCAGAGACTACTGTGGCGGAATCGAGCGAATCCCACGTCGAAAAGCCTAAGAAACGGCCGAAAAAAGAAGTAACGGCCGAAACGCAGATGGGTCCTGACGAAGGCGCGGCAGCGTCCGAGTCGTCCGATGATTCCGAAGCTGAACAAGCCTCATTGCCGTCTGAATAATCGAATATATTTGGCGACGCCTCGTTGAAAAAGGCCGCGGATTTGAAAAAGCTTGGATCGCAATCCGGCAGTAACAACTAAATATGCCCATTGGTAAAAAAATACGGATCTATGATCTGGCACGCGAACTAAAACAGGACGCCAAGCGCGTCATGGAAGAACTGCGCCGCGAAGGTGTAGACGTAAGTGTGCCATCCAACTCCGTAAGCTTTGAACTCGCGGAAAAGATCCGGCTTCGTTATTTTCCGAAGGCGGAAGTCGCCCCAAAACGGGCAATCAAGATTATTAAGGCGACAAAGAAAGAAGCCCCGGCGGTTGAGGTCGAGCAGCCGACAATCGCCGAAGATGCTCCTCGCGAGACGCAAACCGTCGAGCTTATCTCGGAACCGATTGCCGAGCATCTGCCCGCCGAAGAATCGCAAACAACCGAAAAGCCTCTAAGCGTCCGCAAACTGCGAAAGAAGGCGGCACCGCCTGTTGACGCGAAAAGGGAAACCGTCGATACGGGTGAATTCGAGGGAGCAGACGGGGACGATTTTGATGAATCGATATCGCCGATTCTGGGGTTGTCGGATGACGACGCCGTGTCAGGTGAAATGGCCGAAGCGCCCGCCGTTAAAACCACCACGAATCGAATACTCCGTCCTTCGGGCACCCAGATAAAACAGCTCACATTGACCCGCGACGCCCTTGAAAAAGGCGTCAAGCCGGGCGAACGCGTCGTCAGCGAGGTCCCGACCAAGACCGGAAAACTTGTTGCCGAAGCCGGCCGCGATGCAAGAGGAAGTCGGACCGACCTCCGTGGCACACCGGGCGAAACCGCCGCACCGCAAATGACTTATACGCCTCCGGCGGATAACCGCCGCCGTCCCGGTCGTTCGGGCGGCCGAAAAGGTAAGGACGTTAAAGGGAGATTTGCCGAACGCGACCAGGACGCGCCGCGTCTTCGCACAATCGAAGAAAGAGTTGCCGATCAGGTCGGGAAACGGGAAGCAGGTGAATTGACCGCCGTCCGTTTGACGGAAGGGGCGACCATTCGTGANNGTGAATTGACTTCCGTCCGTTTGACCGAGGGAGCGACCATCCGGGAATTTGCGGAAGCTCTCGGCATCACGCCGCGTGACATTGTGCAGCTGCTTATCAAACGCGGTGTTTTTGCGACGCTCAATCAACCGATCGGTGAAAAAATGGCTGCCGAACTTGGACTGGATTTCGGTTACAACATCAGCTTCGTTCCATTTGAAGAAATGGTTATTGAGCAGGAATTCGAAGAACTGATCGCCGCCGACGCCGATGACGAAGANNATGGGACACGTCGACCACGGTAAAACGTCGCTTTTGGATGCTATCCGTTCGGCACACGTCGCCGAAGGCGAGGCCGGCGGTATCACGCAGCACATCGGTGCCTACAGCGTTCTTGTGGCAAGCCCGGAAAATCCGGACGAACAGCGTCGCGTTGTATTCCTTGATACGCCCGGCCACGAAGCATTTACCATGATGCGTGCCCGCGGGGCGAAGGCGACCGACATTGTTATTCTCGTTGTTGCCGCCGACGATGGAGTCATGCCGCAGACGATCGAAGCTGTCGAGCATTCAAAGGCCGCCGGTGTTCCGATCATTGTTGCGATTAACAAGATCGATAAACCCGACGCGAATCCCGACAAGGTAAAACAAGGCCTCGCGGGACTCGGCCTACAGCCGGTCGATTGGGGTGGCGATGTTGAAATGGTTCCTGTATCGGCTAAAAAGCGCGAGGGATTGGATACGCTGCTCGAAACCGTTCTGCTTCAGGCAGACATTCTTGAGCTAAAGGCAAGCCCGACACGTCGTGCCGCCGGTGTTGTCCTTGAAGCCAAATTAGACAAAGGCCGCGGAGCGGTCGCCACCGCGTTGGTCCAGCAGGGAACGATGCGTGTCGGCGATCCGTTCATCGTCGGACAGTTTTACGGCAAGGTCCGGGCTATGTTCTCGGATCGTGGCGAGATCGTCACCGAAGCCCCGCCGGCAACGCCGGTTGAGATACTGGGCTTGCAGGGCGTTCCGCAGGCAGGCGACGCTTTCCAGGTCGTTTCGGACATCGACCGGGCGCAAACGATCGCGGGTCAACGCCAAATGCATGCCCGCCAGGCGGCAATGCTCAAGACGACAAAACGCGGTATCGAATCACTGGGCTTGGCCGAGATCAAGGAACTGCTCGTTATTTTGAAAGCCGATGTTCAGGGTTCGGTCGAAGTTCTGAAGGGCACGCTCGAGAAGCTTTCTACCGAGAAGGTGAAAGTACGCGTTATTCGCGCCGGAGTTGGTGCTATCGCCGAATCGGATGTGCTGCTTGCGTCGGCCACGCAGGTTGGTGACGCCTCGACCGCCGTGGTCATCATCGGCTTTAACGTGCGGCCCGAAGCCCGCGTCGCGGATATTGCGCGGCATGAGGATGTCGATATCCGTCTCCATTCGATCATTTACAAGGTCGAAGAAGAGATCAAAGCGGCAATGATCGGCATGCTCGACGCGATCGAGAAAGAGGTTATTCTCGGCAAAGCGCTTGTGCAGGAAACGTTTAAGGTTTCGAAGGTTGGCGTTATCGCCGGTTGCCGCGTTACCGATGGCCTCATCCGGCGTCAAGCCAAAGCAAGGCTTATTCGCGACGGCGTTGTTACGTGGGAAGGCGAGATCGCCGCCCTCAAGCGATTTAAAGACGACACGAACGAGGTAAAGCAGGGATTTGAGTGCGGTATTAGTCTGGTCAATTTCAACGATATTAAAGTTGATGACGAGATCGAGGCATTCATCATCGAGAGGACCGCGGCCACGGAGCTTTAGTTAATGGAAAATTGAGATTGAAAATGGAGAATGATATCAACTTCAATTTTCAATTCACAGTTCTCAATTTTATTTATGCGTCGTCCGGAGAAAATGGCTGAGGCCTTGCGAGAAGAGATCGCCGAAGTTGTCGGCTTTGAGCTTGAAGACCCGAGAGTCGAGGCGGTTACGGTGACAGATGTAAAAGTCTCTGACGATCTTCGCGACGCAAAAGTTTACGTACTTGTTGACGGCAGCGAGGACGAGATCACGAAAGCGTTAATAACGCTGCAGCGGGCCGCCGTCTATGTAAGGCAGCAGGTGGCAATGAATCTAAGTTTGCGACACGCCCCGCATCTTTTTTTCGTCCGTGATACCC
>DLHV01000159.1:14973-27945 GCA_002483395.1 Chloracidobacterium sp. UBA7659
GGTGAATTTGAGGAAAGGACGGAAATAAGTGGTGAGTGATGAGTGATGAGTGATGAGTAAGAACCCCTTACCTCATCACTCAGCACTCAGCACTCATCACTTTTCAAAGAGTGTTAAGTCAAGTAGTTGAGTTAATTGAAAATAAGCAAAAGTTCGGCATAACGACGCACATAAAGCCGGATGGCGATGGAGTCGGTTCGTCGCTCGGTTTGTGCTGGCTCTTGCGAAGCCTCGGCAAATCGGCGGAGGTCATTGTCCGCGGAGAGGTGCCGAGTGCCTACCGGACACTTCCGGGTGCGGACGAGATCCGCGATATCGAGAAGGTCGACCGTGAATACGACGCAATATTTGTTATCGAGTGCTCCGATCTGGAGCGTCCCGGTATCGCGGGCCTCGAACGCGAGTTTACCGTCAATATCGATCATCACGCCACAAGCGAGCATTTTGGCACGATAAACTGGATCGATTCGACCGCTTCGGCCGTCGGAGAGATGATCTACAATCTCTGTAAAGCTATCGGTGGCCGCGTCACACGCGAGATCGCCGAATGCGTCTATATGGCGCTCGTCACAGACACCGGCTCATTCCATTTTTCGAACACCACTGACCGCACGTTAAAGGTCGCGTCCGAGCTGGTCAAGGCCGGTGTAAAACCTGCCGAAATATCTGAAGCCGTTTACAACAATTATCCCTGGTCACGGATCGAGTTGATGCGTCAGGTTCTTGACACGGTTAAACGCGACGAATCGGGCAGGATCGCGTCTCTCCGTCAAACGCTGCAAATGCGTGCGGATGCCGAAGCGGTCGATGGCGATAACAATGGGTTTGTAAACATTCCTTTGGCGGCCCGCGACATTTTGGCGGCCGTTTATATGCGGGAGGTCGGCCCGAACGAATTTCGGGTAAGCCTTCGGTCAAAAGGAGATATCAATGTCGCGCGCGTCGCCGAGAAATTCGGCGGCGGAGGTCACCGCAACGCGGCCGGGCTCCGAATCGCTGGTGACTGGGACGAGAAGGAGCGCGAGCTTGTAGAAGCGTTAAAGGATGCTGTCGAAAGATCGAACGGCGATTGGGCAGGCGACATCACGCAGGCGCCCGACCTGCTGTAATTATATGCCCGCTAAAATACGCAAAAATCGCGAACGATAGAGGGTCTCGAAGTCAATGATTTTTCGCATCCTTTCGCGCATTTTGCGGGCTAATTCCTTTCATGCCCGATAAGAAAGAAAAACGATACAAATGGCGTCGCGATGATTATCGTGAGAATACCAAGGGCCTCCTGATGGTAAACACTGGCGATGGCAAGGGCAAAACCACTGCCGCTCTCGGCGTTTTGGTCCGCGCTGTCGGACGAGGGATGAAGTGCTGCCTGATCCAGTTCATGAAGTCGAAGAACGACCGATACGGCGAGCATGAATCGCTCGAACAGCTCGGCGTCGAGGTCCACACGATGGGCGACGGCTTCACCTGGGACACAAAAGACATGGCCCAGGATATCAGGACTTCCGAAGAAACGTGGGCCTTGTGTGTCGAGAAAATGCGCAGCGGAGACTACGATCTGCTCGTGTTTGACGAAATCGTCTACGTGCTCGATTATAGGTTTCTCGATATTAAAAGGGTTCTGGACGAAGTGCGGCAAATCCGCGAATCCCAACCGCATCTGCACATCATTATGACGGGACGAAACGCACCGCCCGAACTCATCGAAGCGGCCGATCTCGTCACCGAAATGAAAGAGATCAAACATCCGTTCCACGCAGGTATTTTTGCGCAACAGGGAATCGAATTTTAGTCTCATATCAATTGAGGTTCATAGAAGATGCTATCGGCTTTAGCCAAACCTGGGCTAAAGCCCGAATCAAGGTGGCGAGAACTCTCCCTCCGGCTGAAGCCGGAGGCAATTTATAAATGAAACAACCTATCGAAAAACGAAAACCTAGCAGCCTTGTCGACTATATCGCACTTGCCCTAACAACCTTCGGCGTCGGCTACATACCCGGCGCGCCCGGAACTTATGGTTCGGCGGTCGGCGTCGTAATCTATTTGACAGCTAATCGATGGATTTTCACGTTCGCAGAAACGCCGGTGACGGCTGCTTATGTCAAAGCCATCGTGACTGTTCTACTGAGCGCATTATGCGTAGTTGGTTTGTGGTCGGCAAACCGTGCCATCCCGCTGCTCGGCAATGACGACCCGTCCGAAGCGGTTGTTGACGAGGTCATCGGACAATTGATCACCTTTGCGTTTGTGCCTTTTGGCCTAAGTTGGCCGTTTATACTCGCGGGTTTTTTGCTTTTTCGTCTTTTTGACATTTGGAAGCCATACCCGATTAACTCTCTTGAAAATCTACCCGGCGGGCTTGGTATTTGTGCTGACGACATAATCGCCGGAGTTTACGCTGGCATCTGCCTTTTGGTCGGTCACGCAGTTTACTTGTCGCTATGATTTACCACGTTTTACCGGGCGATTCGCTTGCGGGAGAATTTCGTAAAACAAATATTCGCGGCGAGTTGATCATCTGCCGCGAAGCTCTAATCTCCGGCCCGATCGATGCAAATTCGCTCGACGAATTTTGGCAGCAACGCGCGCGCTTTATCCTCGCGGAATACGGCGGCGACGAGATCGAGTATCATGAAACGACCGCGGCAGACTTAAACAAACTGACTGAACTCACTGCCGAAGACGAAGCGGATTTGTGGTTCGAGTATGAACTGTTTTGCAGCGTGAATATGTGGTTTTGTGTGTCGCTGCTTGAACTGATTGGGGCGAGGGCCTATCGCGTCGAGCCTATTGGCCTCGAAGAAAATGATCGATGGGATGGTTTTGGAAAGTTCGAGGCGGACGACCTCAGGTCGTGCTTCGAATTACGAACAGAGTTTAGTAGAGACGACATCGCTCTGGGAGCCGCTCTCTGGCAAGCTTACCGGCGGAAAGATCACGAAAAACTCACCGTACTAGCTGCAACCGACTCGCCTTGTTTTCCGCACCTGAAAGAGGTCGTCGAGGCTGCCGTAACACAGGACATGCTGCCGGTTGAAACCCTGAGATCGATCACACGAAGTGGTGAGACCGATTTTGGGAAGATATTCATCGAGTTTAAGAAACGGGCTGGCGTGTACGGTTTTGGCGACTTGCAGGTTAAGACACTCCTCGATAAGGTTAGCTAACCATCTTACAAATATCTTCCCCTTTCCAGACAATTTTGTGCTAACATTGTCGCCAAATTGTGACCTTGCAAAAACCTAATGGTCACACCATAAGGAGGTGACATTAGCCGTGAAAAAGCCCTCCGGCCCGTTTTATCTTTTCGCCAACCGCGACTTTTACACATTGCGGTTTCTCTCCATCTATCTTGGTTTTCTTTTCTTATTGCTGCTACAGCCAGGCGCGGTTTGGGCCCAAAGCTGTCCGTCCAGCATCCTGGGTGTTCCCCTCAGCAACCCTCGCGTAAGTACCGTCGACTGTTCGAATGTCGGCGGTAAGGAGCAGTGTTCGATGTGGTGCCCGTACACATATCAGCAGGGCGGCACGCTAAAAACGGCGGACATAAAGCTCAAGTGGGCCGCATCGGCGCGAGCCGGCGTGGGCCCAATAGAGGATGCGTGCGGCACCACGCCAAATATCATCAACGGCCGGCGGGACATGAAACGACAGGCACTCGTGAGATGGGCGGGCAGCGAGCCCGCTCTCGAATCTGCTGTCGCTATCGAGGCTCTTAAATTGCTTGGACTCGTGAGTGGGTCTGCCGCCGCTTGCCCCGGTGCAGCCGGGGCGGTTGGTGCGCAACCTGAGAGGCCCAATCGCCCGGGCCCAATCGACCCGGTCTGCTCGCCCGGCAATCCGCCAAAACCCCGAGGGAAAATAAGGAATCCGGTGGGCAAGGTAGACATGCGTTCGTATGCGCTCAATAAATGGAAGGGGCCGATTACGAGCGAGTTTCCACTTTTTCCATGTGACTTTGTTCGCACGGGTCCGGACAGCTCAGCGACCGTTTTTATTTACACGCCGAGCGGTGCCGAGGACCGAATAGATATGAGGTCTGACACAATACTGGAGATGCCGGGGCTGACCGACACAGAAAGGCCACGGACGTCCGCGGAAAGCGAGGGTCCCTTCACGAGTCTCATAAAAGGAACGATACGCTGGCTGACACCAGAAACCGAGGGCGAACGGATGCGGCGCGAGCAGGAAGAGGATCCTACCTGGCATATCTTTAACGTAAGGACGCCGTCCGTTTCCCTTGGCACACGCGGGACCGACTTCGTCCTTCGCCATGACCCGGTGGAGAAGAAGGACTATGTGTTGCTCAATTCCGGAAAACTGGAGGTTTCCGCCGGAGGTAAGCGCGTGATGCTTGGACCGGGACAGCAGCCATTTACGGAGAACGAACGGCTGTCGGCCGTCTACGAGCTTAAGCCGGATGTATGGAAAGCGGTGGTCGCCCAAAAGACGATACCCGGGCCGAATATATTTACAGACGTCATAGTGGTCGATTCGCGACCGGATGGTAAAAACGTCGTCACCGCAAAGGCCGGAGCCAGGTTTGACGTTTTATTTAAGGGCCGTCGATATAACACGCTTTATGAGCGGAGCCAACACGAAGGCACCCCGATCGACGTCTATTTTTTTGAAATTATCGGTCCCGATGGTACTCAGCCGTCGCAGGACGGTCAAAAGCTTTGGGGCAGGTTTGTCCGATACCCGGCCGTTGGTGTCCAAATTAAGGAGGACACAATCTGGTGGTACGTCGATTGGATCTTCAAAAACGGCCGCTGGGAGGCTATAACGAGTAAAGGTGAGGCTTTTGAGGTATTGGGTCCCGCAAAATGAAATTTGGGCCGGCTTCGTGCCGTCTTACTTATCTTTTTGATTTTCCAGGTCTTCTACGAGCTTTTCGGTCAAGACCTCTTCGTCATTCTGAAATATCCAGCCGCGTCGCCAGAAATAGAAGAGCAGTAATATCGTTATCAACGCCATTACGCCGAGCGTCATCCAATAACCGTAGGGCGAACGCAGCTCCGGCATATTGTCGAAGTTCATTCCGTAAATTCCGGCAATCAGCGTCAGCGGCAGAATGATAGCGGACAGAACGGCGAGGGTTTTCATCACGTCGTTTGTCTTGTTGCCGACCACGGCGAAATGTATATCGAACAGGCCCCCGACCAGATCGCGATAGTTTTCCGCGAGGTCGGAAATCCGCAGCAGATGATCGTGGACGTCGCGGAAGAACGGCAGGGTATTCGCCGGTATCTGAGGAAACTCGCCATGCGACATCCGGTAGAGCACTTCCAATTGCCGCGACGAAATTCGCTTTAGCCTCGCAACGCTGCGGCGCAGGTCCATGATGTCCTCGAGGATCACGTTCGTGCCTTTCTTCATTTGCAGCACGCGGTCCTCAAGATCGTCGATCTCGTTGTCAAAATCATCGACGAGCGGCATATAGTAATCGACGAGATGATCGAGTATCTGGTGCAGCAGATACGCGGCACCGCGTTGGCAAGCAAACGTGCTGCTTCGAACCTGCGATTTCACTTCCTTAATGCTGCGAAAACGCTCGCGATGAAACGTGACGACGAAATTCCTGCCAAGGTAGCCGTCGAGTTCCTTCGTCACGAAGTTAGATGGATTTGTCTCCTCGGGCTTCACGCCGTGGACGATAAAGTATAAATAATCGGGAAATGCCTCGATCTTCGGTTGGTTTCGCGTTTCCAGGCAATCTTCCACGGTCAGGTAATGGAATTTAAAGATATTGAGCAGAACATCCTTTGTGAACGCGAGTTCCTCATCGGTTTCTCCGCGAAAATCGACCCAAATAACGTTCGTTTCGTCCGCCAATAGTTCCGGCAGTTCGCCACGTGTAAAGCCCTCTTCGACCTTTTCCGCATCCTTTCGATAAACAAATATTTCCATTTAGTAATGTATCGGCAAAGCGTACCGACAGAAAAGGTTTTACCACCGACTGAACGCTGATTCAAACTGCCCCGAACAATCACTAAAGATATTTGTGGTTCTCGCCCGCAAAACTCGTGACCAGATCCATCCCAAAAACTTGAGTTAGTCGTTCCGATAGGTTGTCACGTTGCCTAGCTTAGGAAATTAGCGACAAGAGCGTAGCGCAAGCCGCTTTGGGTTTTTGAAAGAGGCGGTTGTGTTATGTATGAAAGCGGATTTTTGCCTAATCCCCGTGTAAAAAAATGGGATTGGGTTTACTATCTTAGAAACCCAATGGAAGACCCAACCAAGATTGAAAGCTCGGGCGATGGCCGGAGCAAAGGTGACGAGAACAAGACCGCGATCAAAGGCAACACGACCGGTGACGCGAGGGTTGGTGACTTTGTTGCGGGCACCTTGCTCGCGAGCCGCTATCGCATCATAGGCCTCGTCGGCAAAGGCGGGATGGGTGAGGTCTATAAGGCTGAGGACATCAAGCTTTCGCAGACGGTCGCACTCAAATTCCTGCCCGACAACTACAGAGAGGACAGCGAAGCGCTCGAACGCTTTCACGCCGAGGTGCGCACGGCACGTCAGGTCTCGCACCCGAACGTCTGCCGCGTTTTCGACATTGGCGAGATCGATGGCCGGCATTTTCTCTCGATGGAGTTTATCGACGGCGACGACCTCTCGTCGTTGCTTCGACGCGTCGGGCGTTTGCCGTCGGAACGCGCGATCGAAATCTCTCGCGAACTCTGCATCGGCCTCGCCGCGATCCACAACGCCGGGATTCTGCATCGTGATTTCAAACCGGCAAACGTCATCATTGACGGCAAAGGCAAGGCACGCATCACCGATTTTGGCATCGCCGGACTCGAAGCCGACATCGCCGCCGACAACATGCGTGTCGGGACGCCTGCGTATATGTCGCCCGAGCAAATCCGCGGCAAGGACGTTACGGCCAAAAGCGATATCTACGCGCTCGGGCTGGTTCTTTACGAGATATTTACCGGTAAGCAAGCGTTTTCAGCCGACACGATTCCCGAACTGATCAAAAAACATCAGTCCGAGACGCCGACAAATCCGTCCGTTCATGTAAAGGGCATCGACCCGCTTGTCGAAAGCGTGATCTTTCAATGTCTGGAAAAAGACCCGAAGGATCGTCCGCCGTCGGCCCTGCATGTCGCGATGGCGCTGCCCGGCGGCAATCCGCTTCAGGTCGCTCTTGACGCTGGCGAAACGCCATCGCCCGAGATGGTAGCCGCTTCGCCTAAAAAAGGAGCGTTACGGCCTGCGGTCGCCTTGGCTTGCGTAATTGGAGCGGTTGTGATGATCGGAGTCTGTTTATTTGCGTCGATGAAGGTCGGGCCGCAGAATAGAATTCCGTTTACAAAATCGTCCGAAGTTCTTGCCGAACGAACGAGAGAGATCATTTCAAAGTTTGGGTACACCGATGAGCCGGTCGAAAGACGTTATCGGTTTTATTACGACGATACCTATGAGAGATATGTCCGCGAAAATCCGTCGCCCGGGAATTGGGAGAAAATATCTAGCGGCCAGCCGTTGATGTTTGCCTTTGGTGAACAGCAAAGCCCGCGCTATTTCGATGTTGTAATGATGGGCAGCGGATTTTGGACGGTTTTGCCGCAGACGACGGGCGGAATGAAGACAATTGCGCTCGACACGCGGGGACGATTGGTCGAATTCAGCGCAGTGTCGCCGCAGTATACCGAAAGCCCAACCACCCAAACAAATGCGGATTTCACGCCCGCATTTTCAGCCGCCGAACTTGATCTGTCCAAATTCAAGGAAACCGCGCCAAATTGGACGCCGTCCGTTGCCTCTGATACGCGCAAGGCTTGGGACGGCTCGCTGCCCGACCACCCGGAAATATCACTTCGCGTCGAAGCTGCGGCGTTTCAAGGCAAGATCGTCTATTTCCAACTTATCTATCCGTGGACAAAACCGGATGTCACCAGATTCGACTCGATCACGACACGCGATTGGATCGGGATCTTTGCGTTCGCCGGAATTATTATCNNGGTATTCTGATCACAGCGATCTTTCTCGCGCGAAAAAATGTCAGATCCGGTAGCGGCGACCGCAAGGGAGCTTTCAAGATCGCGCTGATCGTTCTTGTCTTAACATTCGGCGGATGGTTTTTGGGTATGAATCGCGTTCCGGCGTTTTTCTCAGAACTGGATCGCTTTTCGCACTCAATGCGGATCGCCTTATACTTTGCGTCGGCGACGTGGTTGTTCTATCTCGCTCTCGAACCGATCGTCCGCCGCAACCTGCCCGAATTGATCGTCTCGTGGAATCGACTATTGGCGGGCGATTGGCGCGACCCGTTGGTCGGGCGCGATGTTTTACTCGGCGCACTGTGCGCCGTCGCGGAGGTGACCTTCATTTATCTGGCTCTTTTAGCCGAACGTTTTTTTTACAATGACTTCAAGACTGACATTAATCCTAATGCTCTGATCGTCTTGCGGAGTCCGATCTCAATGATCCTGACCCTTTCGGGCACCAGCATCGTCTTCGGTTTTGCGTTTGTTTGTCTGCTAGTCATTTTGTTTTTGATGCTTCGGCGCAGGCTATACGCAGGTATCGCTCTCTTTATCATAATCGCGACAATTACCGGCTTGTTTTTCAGTCATTCCTTGGTCGATCTGCCCTTTATGTTAATTAGCGTCGGTATCATGAGTCTGGTCGTTAGCCGTCTGGGATTGGTGGCAGCGATCGTTATGTTAACGGTCCACACTTGGATGTTAAATACTCTTTTCACCCTCAACTTTTCCGCGTGGTATGCAACGCCGATGTTCGTAACGCTGGGGCTGATCCTGTTTTTGCTCGGCTACGGCTTCAAAGTTTCGCTGGCGAATCGCCCCCTCTTCGGCGGCAACGCCTGACACGTACCGTTTATTGCAAAGTACCTCCAATGCCCAAAGAACCTTTAGCGCGCGTGACTGAATGTGCTAGTCTTTGATAGCAATTTATGAGTGAGACGGAAGCGACATTGCGGCTCGAGAATGTAACAAAACGCTTTGGCGACTTTACCGCTGTTGAAGACTTGTCTTTTAATGTGCGTGCCGGACGGGTTTTTGGTTTTCTCGGCCCGAACGGTGCCGGGAAGACGACGACGATCCGAATGATCGTTGGCATAACCGGTCCCGACGAAGGAACGATCGAACTTTTTGGACAGCGGATGTCCTCAGAAATGCAAAACCGCTTAGGTTATCTACCTGAAGAACGCGGCCTGTACAAGAAGATGAAAATCGTCGATCAGCTTCGGTACTTTGCCGCATTAAAGGGTATGGCGTCGGCCGATGCCGACAAGAAGATCGACTTTTGGCTCGAACGCATGAATCTTGCTGAATGGAAGAACAAAAAGACGACCGACCTTTCAAAGGGAATGCAGCAGAAAGTGCAGTTCATTTCGACCGTGCTGCACGATCCCGATCTGCTCATCCTCGACGAGCCGTTTTCTGGTCTCGACCCGATCAACGTCGAATTCATGATCGAAGTCTTGTCCGAATTCAAGACGCAGGATAAGACTGTAATTTTCTCGACGCACCTGATGGAAACCGCCGAGCGGCTTTGCAACGATATCCTGCTGATCAACAAAGCTCGAAAGGTCGTTTCGGGCAGCTTGCGTGAAGTTAAGGCAAGTTTTGGCAAGAATCTCGTGGCGTTGAGAGCAGTCGGCGGTGAAGCTGTGCTGCGGGACGCGTCGCTTGCGACTAAGGTGACGACGCACTCGGACGAGTTAGAAATCCAGCTTGCCGAGGGCGTTAGCGCACAGATGCTGCTCGCGAAGCTGCTCGAAAATGGTGCCGTCATCAGCAAATTCGAGCAGATCGAACCGAGCTTGAATGATATATTTATTGATCAAATAGGAGGATTCAAAGAAAGTTGATAACTGATAGTTGATAGTGGACAGTGAAAAAGATGAAAGAGCATGAAAGAGAGTATTTTGAAAACAAAATCTTATGACTTTGCACTTCGAATTCTGAAACTGCATCGTCATTTGGTCAAAGAAAGTAAGGAATTTGTTATTTCTAAGCAAATTTTGCGATCGGGAACTTCGGTCGGAGCAAATATCGAGGAGGCCAATCAGGCTCAATCAACGCCTGATTTTATTCACAAACTCTCGATCGCATTAAAAGAAGCGTCAGAAACAAATTATTGGCTTCGACTTCTCCGTGACGGAGAAATTTTGGAAGCTAAACTGGCTAACTCAATATTGAAGGACTGCGAAGAAATTCAAAGAATGCTCACTTCATCAATAAAGACAAGTAAAGCTAACGCCTCAAAATGACTATCCACTATCAACTATCAGTTATCAGTTAAGGCTATGCGTAAGTTCCTGGCCGTAGTAAAACACGAGTATAAAAAGGTCGTTCTCAAATGGTCGTTTCTTATCAGTACGCTTTTGCTGCCGTTTCTAATGGCGTGTTTTGCCGTCGTTCCGGCGATCATTTTTTCGCTAAAAGGCGAGGCGACCCGGATCGTCGTGGTCGATCCGGCGGGAAAGGTCGCTCCGAGGCTGAGGGAAAATCTTTCGGTCGAGAAGATGATGGAAAAGGCCGAGAAAGCGATGAAGGATTCGCTAAAGGACCTGAACGCTTCGCAGGAAGAAAAGATGCGACAGAACACTGAGGTTTTCTCATCGGGGTTCAGATTTGTCGACTTCGACTCACGGCAAAAAACACCCGAGCTGGTCCGCCGCGAACTGGCGCAGAAGATCGCCGCGGGCGAGATCGATGCTTACCTATTAGTTCCCGAAAACTTCACCGCAAAAGACGCAGTATTCGAGTTTCGCTCCCGTAAGGCCGGGGATTTTGTTGTCAGCAGCGCGTTTGAAGACGCACTGAACGAGGCGGTCAGATCGCAACGGCTTGCGGACGCCAATATAAGCGAAGAAAAGCTGAAGGAATTAAGCGGCAATGTGAATCTTGATAAGAGCGGGCTGAATGAAAAAGGGGAAGAAAAGGACAGCGAGGGCACATGGGCGGCGGCTTTTGTTATCGGCCTGATGATCTATATTACGTTGGCGATCTATGGGCAGGCGATCATGGCGGCGGTCGTCGAGGAAAAAGAAACGCGTATCGCCGAGATCCTGTTTTCATCGGCCCGGCCGTTCGAACTGATGATGGGCAAGCTCGTTGGCGTCGGGCTTGCCGGATTGACGCAGCTCGCTATTTGGGTCGTTTCCGCGGCGGCTCTACTGAGTTTTCTTGCGTTACAAGCGGATTTCAGCCGGATAATCGCATCGATCCCAGCCATCACACCGCTGATGATCACGTATTTCCTGATATTTTTCCTACTCGGCTACTTTATTTATGCGTCGATCTTCGCGTTGATCGGTTCCATGGTGACGACCGTGCAGGAAGGCGGCCAGTTCGCATTCCCGCCAATCATGATATTGCTGGTCGGGTTCTATTTCAGTTTTGCTGTCATCCGTGATCCGAATTCAAGCCTGTCTTTCTGGGTGTCCATCGCTCCCTTCTTTGCACCGATAACGATGCCGGTCAGAATTCTCGCCGAGACACCGCCGTTCTGGCAGATCGCGTTGTCGATCGTGGTGAACGCGGTTGCGATCGCGGGGCTTATCTGGCTCGCCTCAAGGGTTTACCGCGTCGGAATGCTGATGTACGGGAAGCGGGCGACAATTCCGGAAGTTTGGAAGTGGATCCGCCAGGCATAGTCAGTCAAGGCTTTGTTTATGGAAGTAAATTAAGTCTCGAGGCCAACCTTACCGGACCTCGGTTGCTCAAGGAGGTCCGCAATATCCTTGATCAAAAGGTCGGGTTCGAAGGGTTTAGTGCAGTATTTGTCGAAACCAGCCTCAAATGCCTTTTGCTTGCTCTCAATGGAAGTAAAGGCGCTGAGAGCCAGTGCGGGAATTGCTCCGCCCGACTGCGGCGGAAGATTGCGAATGCGGCGGATGAGCGAATAGCCGTCTTCGTCCGGCATCCCGAGATCCGAAATAATGACATCGGGAAGCTGTGCATCGGGTTCTATTATGGCTGCGATGGCCGCTTTAACCGATTCAAAGCTCGTCACGTCGGCTCCGTTTTGTTGTATGAACAATTGGAGCACTTCCCGTGAGTCGACATCATCCTCGACGATGAGGATCTTCACACCTTGAAGTAGTCTCCGGTTCGTCACATCGATCGCAGGCAGATCACCGCTGACTGTCTGTTGGCCTTCTCTAAGCGGCAGGGTTACGGTGAACCTCGAACCTTTTCCCATACCTTTACTTTCCGCCTGTACAAAACCGCCGTGTTTGGTCACCAGTATCTTTACGATCGACAGCCCGAGCCCGAGCCCCACATTACTTTTCGCCTGATCGACATCCCCTTGGGAGAACTGTCTGAAAATGTTCGGCAAGGCTCCCGGTTCGATCCCATGACCGGTATCGATGACATGAACAGCGACCGAATCGCTGCCGGTTTGAATTTCGATCGTTACCCGACCGCTCTCGGGCGTAAACTTGATCGCGTTCGAGATCAGATTGCCGAAGACCTGCTGTAATCGATTAGAGTCACCGAATAGTGGAATATTCTCGGAATCCGACCGGAACTCGAACACGATGTTCCGTGCCTCTGCGATAGGTTTTTGAGCCTGAACGGAATTCCGGACGATCTCGTAAAGATTAATAGGCCGGTATTCCAGCCTCAGCTTACCCGACGCGACGCGCGCCGAGTCGACAAGATCGTTAATGAGCTTTGTTTGAAAGCGGGCGCTGCGCTCGATGGTTTCGAGGGCATTCTTTTGGGTTTCATCATCAACTTTTTTTGAAAGAAGTATCTTCGACCAGCCAAGAATCGCGTTGAGCGGTGAACGCAGTTCGTGAGAAACGAATGCCAGGAAAAAGTCTTTCGCCCGGTTTGCTTCGACGGCTTCTTCACGGGCCTTTTTCTCGCGGTCGTGAACCTTTGCCAACTCTTCAGCAGCCAGCTTCTGTTCGGTTATCTTTTGGACCACGCCGACCATTCGCTGCGGCTTGCCTGAATCGTCGAGGAATGATTTTCCCTC
>DLHV01000159.1:27983-46457 GCA_002483395.1 Chloracidobacterium sp. UBA7659
AGAAAATTATCTACAAAACTCCGGTCGTCCGGGTGTATAGTTGCCCGAAACGATTCGTATCGAAAAGTCTCATAAGCCGGCAGCTCGAAAAGTTCGTTACAACGAGGGGTGGAGTAGATCCGATCTTCGGGATAGTCCCAAAACCACAAACCGATCTCGGCATTTTCGGCCGCAAACAAAAGCTGTTCGCTAGCGGTTTTATCATGTTTAACCTGACCTTTTCTTTCTGAAACCGACTGACCGCAGATAAAGATTTCAACCTGTCCGTACCTGGCATGAAGTCGCTGAACGAAAACCTCCATCGCCACTTTTTCATCGGCGCTTATGCGGAAATCCAAAATGAGCTTCGAATGCTCTCCCTTTACCGCGGTTTCTATTGCTTTTTCGAGGATCTTTGAAGTGTGTTCCGAAGATTGCCAGAATACGGTTTGCGAAAATTGCTGGCCTGTCAAAAGTCCGGGATTCATGTTTGTCGTGTCAAAAACACGCCCAAACAAAGACAAAACTCGGCCTTTGGAGTCCAACGTCGCGAAGAAATCGAAGATGTTCTCAAAAATCGTTCGGTTTTCCTCGGCAAAGCTCATTTTAGAAGGCCGATAGGTATCAGGTCTGTTGTCATTCATACAGCGGTGCCAAAGAAACGCGGGCACGACATTGGTTTTAACTTGCGTCCGGACGTAGAAAAACCTCGATACATTTATAAAGTAACGAGGTTTATCTTAGCAAAAAAGAAATCGGTACGCTCAAATTTACGACGCTGAAAGCCGGGCACCGAAATTATGCGGAACGTCTGCCGGTCAAGAGCCTTACGACAAACAGGACTGCCGCGACCACCAAAAGTACCCATAACATTCCGCCAAGGCTTTGTCCGGAAACCATTCCCAACAACCAAAGTACCAGCAAAACTATAACAATTGCCTCTAGCATCTCCTTTTCTCCCTTTGATGATAATTAAACACTTTTGAACGCATTCAACCTCATCAATTTGCGTGCCAACGTTCAGCAATGTGCGTAAGTGGTTGTGGCGCGAATAGTTAACAATTCAGTAACTGCCGATACTAACCCTAAGCAGATGCAAGCTACCGAATGCGATGGATGATGTGTCTTAAAAACGTACGGTACGAAGACCGTTATTCCTTCGCCGTGATAATAGATATTCTACCCATACAACAATTACGGGAGATTAATTAGTGTTGGCACAAGCTTTGCAAGATGTTGTTGCGACAAATACGAGAAAGAGCGACTGAATTAGTGTAAGTATTTAACAAGTGGGCGCTTTTGTTGATTTTTCACAAAACTTTAAGGGAAGTACGGTCAAAAACGTCTTATTTTGATACAATGAGTGAAACGCGCTTTCAATCACCGACTATGGCACATCGAGCCCTCGTAATAGACGACGACAAACTCGCCCTCGACCTCTTGACGTTTTACTTGACCTCCGAGGGTTTCCAGGTCGACACCGCTGAAAATGGCTCGAATGGCCTCGAGCTCGCAAGCGCCAATGAATACGACATAATTCTGACAGATTTGAACCTGCCCGATATAAGCGGGATTGAAATGGTTCGAAAGTCGAAGGAAATGTCACCCTCGACAGAAATCATTGTGGTAACAGGTGAATATTCCGTTGAGAAAGCTCTGGAATCGACACGTGTCGGAGCATTTGATTACATCGTAAAACCGGTTGATCCAGAAAAATTGTTTGTCGGGATCAAGAACGCCGTCGAGTTGAAGCAGCAATCGCAGATCAATGCCCGGCAGGCCCGAGAAATTGAAGAGTTGCGTGGCCGTTTGACCAGCCGAACTTCCTACGAGGGCGTTATCGGCGGAGCCCGTTCGATGCAGAATATATATGAAATCATCGAAAATGTTGCCGAGTCGGATGCGAATATTTTTATACTCGGCGAATCGGGTACCGGTAAAGAGGTTATCGCTAACGCTATCCATTACAAGAGCCACCGATCCGGCAAGCCTTTCATAAAGGTTAACTGTTCGGCATTGCCGAAAGATCTCATCGAATCGCAGTTGTTCGGTCATATCAAAGGATCGTTTACAGGGGCGAACAGCGATAAGGTGGGGTTTATCGGACAGGCGAACGGCGGCAGTATTCTGTTAGATGAAATCGGCGAGATGCCAATCGACCTTCAGCCGAAATTACTTCGGGTGCTTCAGGAGAAGGTATATTACAGGGTCGGCAGCGACCGGCCACAAGAAGTGGATTTTCGCTTGATCTGCTCGACGAACCGCGATCCCTTCGAGGCGATACAAGAAGGAAACCTGCGCGAAGATCTTTATTATAGAATAAATACGATCGAGATCAAGATCCCGCCGCTGCGCGATAGGATGGAGGATGTGCCGATGCTTGCGGAGCACTTTCTACAGGTCTATTCCGAAAAGTATAAGCGGGAAGATATCAAGTTTTCCCAGTCGGCGTACGATCAAATGCTCAACTATAACTGGCGCGGAAATGTACGCGAATTGCAGCATGTCATCGAACGCGCGATCCTTCTGAGCCGGACGGACACTATTGAGGCAATGGACATTAAACGTGATCCATCTAATCCGCCCTTGACCGAGATGCCGGAAGTTCACGCGTCTGGCGAAGACGTGCAGGCGGCGAAGCCGGTCGAAAACGGCTTGAGCAGCGGCAAATTGTCCGGGGATGCGCTTTTTGAAGAGGTCGGTAAGTACATCGTGGAAAGCCTTACGGAACCCATTGACGATGTCGAGCAGAACGACGTCTTTAACAGTATCGAAAGCGGTGTCGTACTTGCAGCTTTAAAGCGTACGCGTGGCAATAAACAGGCCGCCGCGAACCTGTTGGGTCTTTACCGGCCACGGCTTTATGGAATGATCAAGCGTCACAAACTCGAGGAAAAGGTTTAGATATTGAAAAAGTCCATCTGGCGGATAGCCGTGTTTTTAGCTCTTATCGACGACTTGTCTTCCAGAAGTGTTACCTGGAACGAGTCTGCGCTTGTATTCGTTTTCCGTTAGGTGTAGAACTAGACTATTCGCAAAAACTAATTTTAGGTTCAAAGGAGGGAGTTATGATCGGTCAGCTTATTGGTGGATTGATTGTCGGTATTCTTGCGAGATTGCTTTTGCCGGGTAAAGAAGCATTTCCCGACGGACCGCTTGGTTGGCTTTTGACTGCCGTTCTCGGAATCGCAGGGTCATTCATTGGCGGCTTCATTGCTCGAAGTTTGTGGGCAGGTGAAAACTACGCGGCCGGCTGGATAATGTCCATACTTGGAGCCATTATCTTGCTGCTTTTGGTTCGCCTGGTTATGGGAAGCAGAAGCTCGGTTTAGAAAGTAGCATAGAGCCCGTCTTAAACGACAAACGGCCGGGTTCATTTTGGGCCCGGCCTATTTATGTCGCTTAAATCATAAAAATTAGGAGCAGCCCTGATGCCCGCAATCGCAGGCAATCTCTACAATGTCCTGGTCTACCGCGTCTCTGCAGTGATCGCTGCAGAATTTCGAATCTCCTAAAACGAGGCAATCGCACATCGCGTGCCCGCATTTATTTTCGTCTGCCATTATAGATTCTCCCTCACTCGATAACGATTTGTCGTTCGAGGCATGAAACCCACCCGTCATGATGGGATTGATACCCTTTTTGTTACGGCCTTAATCATATCTCAATCTACAGTCCACAACAAATTTCCGATACACCGGTCGAAAAGGCTCCGCACGTCGACCAAAGCTCGATTCGAAAAGATGAGATCACGTTGTCGAATTGTTTAGGCCAATGACAGAAAGCGATGCGATTTCTTCGGAAAGCCGACCTTATTGTTTGTTTTTGATAGAAAACACAACAAAATTCCATACCTTTTGGTGTGGAGTAAAAAGGGAACGGCTGGTTTTTTGAAGAGAAGCGACTGGCCGTTTCCTTGCGCTGGTCTTCAGGCGTTGATCTTCCGCTCGATCCGGCGGTCCGGTACAAGCCAAATAACAGCGACTGCGATATATAATGCATTCGAGATCCCTTGGTGAACAAAGGCCAGAGGGACTGCGGCGACGTAGAGCATTATCGACAGCTTTCCCTTAAAATCGTTTCCGACGGCTTCCGCAAGAAGTGCATTTTCGTCCTTGTCGTGATGTACGATTTGCGTTTGCAGGATCGTATACGAAACAGCGGCGCACAGTAGAACGACGCCGTAGACAGCAGTCGGCATTGGTGCGAAGTGATTTTCGCCCATCCAGCCGGTGACGAACGGAATTAGGGACAACCAGAACAGGAGATGCAAATTCGCCCAGAGCACCTTGCCGTTGACCTTTCGGGTGGCCTGCAGCATGTGATGATGATTGTTCCAGTAAATGCCAAGGTAGATAAAGCTCAGGACGTAAGAGAGGAACACCGGCAAAAGTGGCCTTAGAGCAGCAAAGTCTGCTCCGTGAGGTATCTTTAGTTCGAGAACCATGATCGTGAGGATGATCGCGATCACCGCGTCGCTGAAGGCTTCAAGCCGGGTTTTGTTCATAGAATTCTATTCCGCACGGGCGTGCTCCGGCAGAGCCATTTTTATCAGGCCGTCGAATTGAACATTATAGGCGACGCCCTTGACCGGAATGGACATTTCGTCGTCCGTCGTACCCTGTGAATTCGCGATTCCGACGCTGGCGAAATAGCACGAAGCCCCGTGCGACATGGCGTGCCGAATGAGCTTTTCGAAGCTTTCCGAACCTTCTTCGAAGCGGCCCCGGCCGGGAAACATCCCGGTGCGGACGACGAAAAATGCCTGCTCGCCGTCCTTTGCGGCGACGATCTGTGGCTCGGTCCTGATGTCGGCGAGCACATCCGCCGACTCGATCACCCAACCGTCCTTTTCAAGCTGCTTGAACACTATTTCGACCCCGAATGCGTGAACGTCCGCCGCGGTCATAAGTTCTTGTTGATCCATAGCTTCATATCCTAACCAGCATGGCANNTTGTCAGCCGATCAAGCAAGCGATCCGGGTGGAAAGTGCTGTTGCCGGTCGTGCTATAATTATAAGCAAACAAATTTTTATCAAGGAGGAACAAGGTGATGAAAAAGCTGGATTATTATATTACGTTTGGCGTTTTGATTTACGCAATGGCGACATCCGCGGTAATGGCTCAGGGGAACGTCAAGGAGACTTTCACGGGTACGATCGTCAGCTATGGCACCGGTCGAAATATCCGCACCACAACCAATACTTTTACGCTAAATCTTACAGGCGTGACTTCTGACGAGCAGTCGCAGCGGTCTCTCGGCATTTTGCAGGAAGGCGGCCAGGATGCGCTGCTCAAAGAACTTTCGAAAAATGACTTCGGCCGTTTTTCGGTTGGCGGACGCCTCGGCCGGACGATAACCGGCGTGCGC
This sequence comes from Chloracidobacterium sp. UBA7659, assembly GCA_002483395.1. Taxonomy (GTDB): domain Bacteria; phylum Acidobacteriota; class Blastocatellia; order Pyrinomonadales; family Pyrinomonadaceae; genus OLB17. The sequence continues at coordinate 33,334 of DLHV01000159.1, forward strand.
GTCAGCGATGTCGGCGGCAAAAAGCGGATATTCGCCGTCTTCGAACGCTGGATACAATTTGCAGAGCTCCGCGGCGGATACCGCTCTGTAGATTATCCGTTCGGTGTGATCGAACTCTACATCGATCCGAGAACCGGCAAGGGCGATGGAACTCTCATCGAGGCCGCACAGATCCGCTGGAAACGCGNNTCGTGGAGATCGAGAATTTCGGAACGTGGCCGGCAAAACTGATGGGAGTGACACAGCGGGGAAGAAAATCACTGTAAGCGAAGGACTTAAGTCGGGCGGATGAAACCAGCACAGCAAACATTTATGGATATTTCTTCGATCAGAGAGGCTCGAGAGCGAATCTTGCCTTATGTTAAGCGGACGCCGTTGGAGCGCAGCGAGTCGTTAAGCAAATATCTCGAAACGAATGTGTTCGTCAAGTANNACCGGGGCATTCAAAGTGCGTGGGGCTTTTAACAAGATACTCAGCCTTTCGGACGAAGAACGCTCGGGGGGCGTGGTCGCCGTCAGCGGCGGGAATCACGCCCAGGCGGTCGCTTATGCAGCGAGCGAGCTCGGCATGAAGGCCGTCATCCTGATGCCCGAATCCACGCCCAAAGTCTACGTCGAAGCGACCCGTGGATACGGTGCGAAGGTCGATTTACAGCCGACCATCACGGAAGCCTTTGCTAAGATCAAGCACTACGAATCGGAAGGCATGGTCTTCGTCCACCCGTTTGACGATCCGCTGGTGATGGCCGGGCAGGGAACCGTCGGGCTGGAGATAATGGACGACCTGCCTGATGTGACCGATGTCATCGTGAGCATCGGCGGCGGCGGTTTGGCTGGCGGCGTGGCGACTGCGGTAAAAGGTGTAAATCCCAGCGCTAAGCTCTGGGGAGTTGAGACGGCCGGGGCGGACGCGATGGCGCAAGCTTTGGCGGCCGGGCAGCCTGTTACATTGGCCGCTATCACGTCGATAGCGAAGACGCTCGGAGCTCCCTCGGTGTCGGACACAACTTTGAAATTAGCTCAAAAATATCTCGAGAGCGTGACGGTCGTGACCGACGCCGATGCGGTAGAGGCAATGGTGTTCATTCTGGAACGCCTGAAAGTTATCACTGAACCGGCGGCTTCGTGTACCTTGGCCGCGGCGTTGTGGTTGAAGGACAAATTCGAAGCGGACAGCAATGTCGTGCTGATTCTGTGCGGCGGGAACACGGGCGTTAATGACCTGTGCGGATACGTCTAGCGATTTTGGGTGACAAAAATAATAACGCACCGTTTTTGAAAAATGGTTCGCTCGCGGGTATATTTTTGACGAACCAAATTCGTTTTATTCAGGAGGATACGATGCGAAATATGAGGAGATTCGTCCTATTGCCGATAGCTTGCTGCATATTGAGCGGGCTTTTTGCGGGAAATCTCAGGGCCCAACCATCGGACGCCGCGTTAAAAAAGCAATTGACCGGTGTGCGAACGGTTTCGGTTACGCTCGGCAAGCCGGGTAAGATCGAATGGAGCTCGACGTATAAGAAATACGTTTGGAACCGCAACTTTACCGCAAAGCTCAAAACCGACAACACTGCCATATTTTTGCTCGTGAAGGGTTACGCATCGTACGACGTAATGGGTGGGCGTTACGTTTTTTGGCGAACGTTCACGACATCGAACAGCTACGACGGAATTCCCGATATCACACCAGCCGACGTGCAAACGTTGATCGGCAAGTTCGGCGTATCGGCATTTATGCGCGATTACTGGTATAACCTTGTCGAGGGCAAGGTCGAATCGATCGGAATGTCGCCTGAACCGAACATCGAGTGGCACACGCCGAACTCGGTTTCATTCAATATCATTGCGGTCTATACGCACCGGACGAACGACATCGGTGGCAAGGAGCGGGGTGCCCGAACATTTCGCATAAGGCTCTATCGCGATACCCAAAAGTCCGAGTGGAAAAACCTCAGCACCAGCGATAAGGAGTGGAAGGTGCTTTAAGAGGAGCATGGATCGAAAACGATCTGGCGGAGCAGTCACTTAGGTTCTCAACATTTAAGAAATTTTGTTGTCTGGCCCGCGTTGAGCGAANNACCGGACGGGGAAAGGCCGCCGTTAAAACTAACGAATCTTGCCAATCCAAAATCCAAATGCTACCATTCCTTCTGCGCATCTCATGAATAAAGGCCACTCGGACGCCGGTCGAAAATCCCACCAATTTCTACGCTATGTAATTGCGACAGTAGGTGTAGCGGGTGCAACCGTTCTTCTCATTCCGTTCCGGGAACATATAAACTCGACAACAATTGCCCTAATATTTTTGCTTGTCGTCCTTTTTATCGCTCGCCTTTTCGGGAGCCTTCCGGCTTTGTTCACATCGCTAATGGCAGCGTTCTCATTCAATTTTTTCTTTCTCCCGCCGTTCTACACTCTTACGATTGCCGAACCACAAAACTGGATTGCCCTTTTCGTGTTCTTGAGTGTTGCGGTAACGGTCGGCCAACTGTCGGCAACGGCCAAAAACAGAGCCGAAATTGCCGAAAATTTGTACAAAGAATTGCAAGGTGCGTTCGAGCAGGCGAGTCAAGCCGAAGCGTTAAAACGAAGCGAGAAACTTAAGTCGTCCCTGCTTGACGCAGTCACGCATGACATCCGCACACCGCTGACATCGATAAAAGCGGCGACTACGATGTTGCTTGAAGAGCATGGCAAGGATGCGATTCATCGCACTCTTAACCCAGAAAGACACGGCGACTTGCTGGAAGTAATTGATGAAGAGACAGATCGGCTCAATACCTTCGTTGAGTCCATGGTCGAGCTTGCAAGAATAGAAGCGGGTGATGTTAATTGGCGTCGAACGCCCGTCACCGTCGATGAGATAATTGCGAACGCACTTCAAAGAGCCTCCGGTATTACGAGGAATCATCACGTAAAAGTAAAAGTTAAGCCGAATCTGCCGACACTGAAAGTCGGACCAAAAGCTATCGCCGAAGTCTTGTATAACCTTATCGACAACGCCGTAAAGTATTCAGATGTTGGCAGCGAGATCACAATCCGATCAGATCGAGTGGACGCCACTGTTCGCTTTTCCGTCGATGACGAGGGGATAGGAATTCCTTTAAGCGAGCGCGAGAACGTATTCCACAAGTTCTATCGTAACGACAAAGCGTCTAAAGGCTTCGGCATGGGGTTGGCGATAGTAAACGGAATCATTGAGGCACACGGTGGTAGAATCTGGATCGAGGACGCCGAGCGTGGCAGCAATTTCGTTTTCGAATTACCTATCGAAGTTAGCAATGAGTGAGGCGCATAAAATTTTGATCGTGGACGACGAAACGCAGATCGTTCGAGTGCTGCGTCACGTCTTGTCGGCGCCACAATATTCCACACGCACGGCGACAGAAGGTGAATCTGCGTTAGCAATATTCCGGGAATGGTCGCCCGATCTTCTCATAACTGATTTGCAAATGCCGAAGTTGGGCGGCATGGAGTTATGCAAACGAATCCGTGAAATTTCGGGCATACCTATTATTGTGCTCTCCGTGCGAAACGACGAAGAGACAATTGTTGAAGCTCTCGACGCCGGTGCGGATGATTACATTACAAAGCCTTTCGGCAGTGGCGAGCTATTGGCACGTGTCCGCTCGGCACTTCGCCGACGCCCTGAGCGTGAAGATAATGCTCTCGAGATCGGTGATTTTCGAATAGATATCGAAGCACACCGGGCAAAAGTTTGTGGAGTCGAGGTGCGATTGACGCCAAAGGAATTCGAGTTGCTTGTCTGCCTCGTAAGAAATCATGACCGCGTGCTAACACACACCGTTTTGCTACAGAAGATTTGGGGGAATTATTACACCGAGCAGCCCGAAGCTCTTCGCGTTCTCGTTGGCTCCCTCCGTAAAAAGATAGAACCAAACCCCTCCGCACCGCACTATCTATTGACCGAACCATGGATCGGTTACCGTTTCCTGCCGTCGCCCTGACTTTATAAGTTTTTAATATTCTTTTTACACCGCTTTTATAACTTTCCACCTACGATTGAAGACGTACGCTCCTAACTGAGGAGCTTTATCGTGGGTGGAAATATGACAACAGAATTCGGCCGACTAGAATATGCTCTCTCGCACAAAAAACAAACATCGTCGGTTCCATTGACTCTCGCTTCATGCGCTGTTGCTCTCGGCATAATTCTCGGAACTGCGGCGTTGGTAATATGGCCGGTTTCCATGATCGAGGGATGGAACACCGATTCTCTGATTACGCTTATGCTCGTCGTAGCGTTTTTTCTGCTTTTAGCAGCTTGTCACTATTTCGATTGTGACGATGAGCGAAAAAGACTCGGCTCCAGCAAATCTTTATAACTTTTTTATAACTTTACAGATAGCATTGGGTTAGATAACACGCGCCGCGATGATGGGGTGCGTTTTTTCTTTTGATATATGAATTTTCTAGGCAGATTTCACTAATTGTGGCCGTTGATTAAGTATTCGCGGATGGTAACGAGTCCATTGATCGTTGCCTTTTAGGATCGATCTTTTTTGGCGAGATCGAAAGAAAGAAATGAAAAGGCAATTTATTTTTGCGGTAATTCTGTTCGGATCGGTCGTTTTGGTTAGCGCACAGCAGACAATATTTAATGTGCCGACAACCGATGTTTTGGACAGGGGCAACGTTTATTTCGAATTGGATGCTTCTTTCAAAACCAATGATCAGAATGCGTTTCGAAAGTTTTCCAGTTTTGTTCCCCGTATCGTCGTCGGAGTCGGCGGAAATGTTGAAGTCGGACTAAACGTCACCGGCAACATTCAGCCCGGAGCCGACCCAACCACGCTTGTTCCGACGGTGAAATGGAAATTTTACCAAAACAAAAAGAAAGATACGGCATTGATTGCCGGAACAAATCTTTATATTCCGGTCAGAAATCGCTCATATAACTTAGGAACCTATTCGTATCTGGCCGTGAGTAAAACGATCGATAAGACGCGGCTGACTGCTGGCGGCTATGTCGCGAGTAAAAACGTGTTCGCATCGGACGCGGTACGCAGCGGCGGCCAATTCGGATTTGAGCAGACAGTGAACAGCAAATTTTCAATAGCTGCGGATTGGATAACCGGCAGACACGCGAGTGGATATTTCACGCCTGGTGTTATCTACAAACCACATCCGAAAGCTACTGCGTATTTGGGTTATTCAATTGGCAATGCCGATGCCGCAAAAGGAAATCACCTTTTCGAGTTCAGCTACAACTTTGATTAAGAAGTTAAAAAGTGAGCGATTTGATCTTTATCGGTGTCATTATTGGATTTTTTTGCGAATCTTGCCGGTGAGGGCTGGGGCAAGGAGCAAACAAAAAGGGTTTTGGTTTATATGAATACTTTTGCCAGATTAAAACGTCTGCTTGTCGGCAGGGCATTGCGAACCGAACAGGCTATTCATGAGCGCCTTACCAAGAAAGTAGCACTCGCCGTTTTTTCATCCGATGCGCTTTCATCCACTGCATACGCAACCGAGGAAATCCTTCTGGTGCTTGCCGTCGCGGTCGCCGCGGGTCAATTCGGTGCTTTCCGATATGTAATCCCTATTTCGATAGGAATTGCGGTGCTTCTGGCGATTGTAACGCTTAGCTACCGTCAGACGATTCATGCGTATCCAACCGGAGGTGGTGCGTATATAGTCGCCAAAGAAAATCTTGGAACAACACCTGGCCTCGTGGCCGCAGCCTCCTTGCTGATCGATTATGTTCTAACGGTTTCGGTTTCGGTAGCGGCGGGCGTTGCGGCGATCACATCGGCCGCCCAGGGAACATCTTTCGCATGGATCACCGACTACAAAATTTTGATCGGTGTCGGTTTTATTGTTCTGATCGCAGTTGCCAATTTACGAGGCGTGCGTGAATCAGGCTCGCTTTTCGCCTTGCCTACATACATATTCCTGTTTTCGTTCCTTTTCATGATCGGGTATGGACTCGTGTATTACTTTGTTTTCGGTGGTAGCGTCGCCACGCCGGGCGAAAACATCAAGCTCGCCGAGGGTTACGTACCGCAAGCACTTACTGTATTCCTTATACTCGGTGCGTTCTCGAATNNACGGAGTGCAGGCATTCAAGCAGCCCGAGTCACGCAATGCCGCTCGAACGCTCATGACGATGGCGGTTCTGCTCGGCATTATGTTTCTCGGTACAAGCACGCTGGCGTATCTTTTCGGTGTTCATCCTCACGAAGACGAAACCGTGATCTCGCAGTTTGCACGTTACATCTTTGGCGGGCCGATGGCGTGGTTTTATTATGTGATTCAAGCAGCGACTGCCGCTATTCTTATACTTGCGGCAAACACGGCATTTGCCGATTTTCCGCGTCTTTCGAGCTTGCTGGCACGTGACCGGTTTATTCCGAAACAGTTTGGCAACCGAGGAGATAAACTCGTGTTTTCCAATGGCATTCTAATTCTTGCGTTGTTTTCGTCGCTCCTGATTGTCGGCTTTGCGGGCGATACAAGTCGCTTGATCCCTTTATACGCGGTCGGAGTTTTTCTGTCGTTTACGCTTTCGCAGGCCGGAATGGTTAGACATTGGCTCAAGGTCCGTCGCGGCGAGATCTTCGACGACGCTATACACCAAAGCCAAGTCGAAAGCGACACTGCTTTGCCTGACATCCATTTGGCAATCGAGCAAAGCAACGCCCCTCGATTCGTTAGCGACGAGGTAACCGAGCGTCAGCATTGGAAAAAATCTCTCGCTATTAATCTTGTCGGTGCGGTAGCGACTGCGGTCGTATTGACTGTTTTCGTCGCGACGAAATTCATGCACGGAGCATGGCTTGTGGTTGTGATGATCCCGTTATTGGTAATAATGTTTCTTGCGATACACCGGCATTACCTGGGTGTGGCGCGCCAACTTTCTCTCGAAGCTATAGACGACACGCTCGAACCTATTCACCATACCGTTATCGTTCCGATCTCAGGCATTCATCGCGGCGTTATCGGAGCATTACGCTACGCCAAATCGATATCGCCAGACAATGTTACGGCTGTCTACGTTGACTTTGACGAAGAAGCCACGTTTAAACTTCGCGAGCGTTGGGACCAGTTAAACTACGGAGTAAGGCTTGAAATTATTTCGTCACCTTACCGCGAATTAACGCGTCCGCTACTCCGATACATAAATCGGATCAGTCATAAAAACGGAAATGATCTGGTTACTGTCGTTCTTCCTGAATTCGTTCCGGCAAAATGGTGGCAGCATCTCCTTCACAATCAAAGCTCGCTGTTGCTTAAAGGCGCGCTTTTATTCAAGGAACGTATCATCGTTACAAACATTCCCTACCATCTGAAGAGCTAGTTTGTTTATTTTTCCAATCTTTCTTTTGCCCGGTTGATAAAGACCCGGATCATTTCCGTGATCTTCTTTGTCATTTCGCTGCTGATGATGCTTTCCCCGGCGAGGCCGGCCAGCATATGCAGGTCGCGGGCGGATTTGCGTCGAAGCTCGACCATCTGCGAAAAATGGACGAGTGTGATGTTCTTTGCTTTTTCCAGGAAATCTGCCGAATATCGAAGAAAATTCTGTGTCTCGACCGCAACCGGAAACCACTCGACACGCTCCGCATTGTTCTCCGTTAATTCGACGGCAAATTTCTGGATCATCGCCCCAACGTAAGGGATCTCGGCCTCGATCTTCCAATGGGCAACGCCTTTTGCATCCGTATGAATACTGGCAATGCCCGGCATCAGATCGGCAAAATTGTTCATATCCGTGAAAAACTCGCGCACCTTGTCGATGCTTGAACGCACCTCGATGTCATCGCTATAACCTGCTTTTACTGTGAACATAAATAATAAATGGAGAATTGAGAATGGAAAATGGAGAATCTAATCTGTTCGAGTAGCAACCTATAATTAATGCGCAATTCTTACATTTTCAATTCTAAATTCTCAATTGTTAAAATACTCCATTGAATAGTATCGAATTATAGAAAGGCCGCGTTGTCGAACGGAACAGTCCGCGGAAGAAAGGGTCTTCGGCAAAGAGGATTACGTGACCGCCGCCGATCGGTTCGTCTATAATGTAAGCCGTACCTTTTAACAACTCTTCCGTATTTCCTTCCCAGACAAAACCGGAGATGGTCAACGGCTTTTTGGGTTTCGCATCGAACACCAGTGCGTTCGAGCCTTCTTTAGAATAGCGGAAAAAGTATCCGCTTCCCAGGATCACCGGCAGCTCATTCTGTTCGAGACCGTAGGTCAGGTACGTTGTTCGATCAACGGTTGCTCGCATTATAGAGCCGGGAAGTGCTTCGGGGACCTTGTTGGCGTTCGCGGATGGCGACGCGATCGGCGGCAGGCTGGGTGCGATGCCGTCGGCTCGGTCCGACTTCAGTTCCATTCCCGGATTAGGTTCCGGCTCCGCTGGTTTTTTGTCGCCTTTGGCTGGTGTCGGCGAAGGCGTTGGTTCGGCGTCCTTTTTATCGGTGCCTCCCTTGGCCTTTTGCTCGTCATCATCGCTGCCGACAAGCTTAGCCGATGTCAGCCCAACGTCCTTCAATGCGGCGAACACCGACGCACCGCGAACGGTAACTATCGTTCCGCCATTCGACGCAAACTCCTTCAAGGCGGAAACGCCGCCAGTGCCGAATAAGCTGAAATAGCGGCTGACCGATCCGTCAGGCAGGATAAGAACGTTGTAGTTTTTGAGGCCGCCACCTTTGATCGCGTTGACCGTCATCGGCGTAAATGTGATGCCGCTTTGGTCAAGCGTCCACCAAATCGAGCCGTACGATTCCTGATCGACGCCCTCGTCCGCCGCGATCGCGATCTTTGGAGCCTGCAGCGAAATGACCGCCTGGCCGCCAACGCTCGTGTCGCCTTCTTCAGAAAATCCCGTATTGATCGCCGTCACATTAACGCCCATTTCGCGTGCCAGCTTCGCAACCGTGTCATGGATCGTATCGGCATTTCGCGAAACACGGATCACGAAAGTTCCCGCGACCCAATTACGTCCGCCCGCGTTCAGAGGCCGGGTCGCCACCGCGACCTTCGCACCTTGCTGCAAAAGCTTCATGACCATTGCCCCTGCCGAATCCGTTTCGTAAGGAATGATGTACGATATTTCTGCGCGGCCCGATACCGAGCCGGTTTTTGCATTTTTTATATAGTCATCGGTAACCATCGTACCGGCGACGCTGCCGGAATCCTCCGTCCAGTACGCATTCACGCCATAAGCCAACGGGAGAGACCACGCGGTAATGTCATAAAAGCCGTAATCTTCCTTCGCCTGGCCCTTGCCGCGCATCTGGTTTCGATTGAAGCGGGCCATGTTGTCATCGACAAACGCTTTATCCTGCGGCGTGTCCTGTTCGAGGATCGCCTTGATAAAGATCCGCTGCGGCTGATTGAGGTCGATGATATACGAGCCGGCCGGGAAGGTGCGCGAAATAGCCGGGGCATTCTTTTCCATGTATGTATGGGCCGTCGCGGATATGAACGAAGAGCCAGCCACCTTAACCTCGACATTCGAGCGGCGCAGCAGTTCGATCATTTCGGCCGATTTTACTCGGTCGGTGTCGGGTACAATTACAACCCTTTTCATCTTCGCGCGGGCGTGATCGGCCATTCCCTTGGCACGGAAATCATAGAAATCCTTTAATCGTTCCACTTTGTTCTGCGCGGTTGCCAAAAGCGTCGTCATCGAGGCGACGTAGTGCTTGGCTATCGACGAACGAAACGTAACGATCGTGCCGTCGTCCCGCGTCCATTTCAGTCCTTTGAAGCCGCCGCCATCGGTTTCGTAGGTCATCCCGATCGCCCCGTTCAAAGACGGGTACATGTCCCAATATCCGGGATAAAACGCGTCGAATACATCGCGGACGTAATAATCCCATTTGTTGGCGTCGAAAGCCTTCGAATNNATCGGCTGCGGCAGGTTCGGATTGGTCGGAAGCGAGGTCGGCGGGAAAAAATACTGCGATGGCTGGCCGTGGTGATCGACGGCGAGTTGCGCGTTCCACATGTTGTATGCCGTCGCCATGTTCCGCGTTTCCTTTTGCGTCATGGCCAGCGTGTCGCGGTTCAGATTGAACCGGTAGTGGCTCAGACGTCCATAAATCGCCCACGGCTCGCGGTGCTCGATAGCGCTTCGGTCGGGGCTGCCGACAGCGACCGAGTTGTACCAGGTAGCGAACCGCTCGTGGCCGTCAGGATTCTCGCCGGTTACGACGAGAACGACGGTGTTCTTAAGAATTTCAAGGGTCGCGGGTTCGCTCGAGGCCGCAAGCTGGTAGATGACCTGCATCATTGCTTCGAACGACGAAGATTCGTTGCCGTGGATCGTGTAGGCCATCCAGGCGATCGCCGGATTGTTCTGTGCGATCGTCGCCGCCTCAGCGGCCGAGGTTTTTCGCGGGTCGGTCAGCCGAGCAATATTTGCACGGATCTCATCGATGCGGGCAATATTCTCCGGCGACGAGATCGCCACCACATGCTGCATTCGATGCTCGTTAGTCTCGCCGATATCGTAGACTTTTACCCGGTCGGGAGCCGCTTTAGCGATGTCGTCGACGACCTTTTCCAACTGGGCGTAGGTGGTGTGATGGTCGCCAACGTCAAAGCGAAGGCTTGCCTGCGGACGTGGGACATTTGGCCGGTATTCGCCTCGGGCGTAAAAATCGAATTTAGGTTCGGTTTGAGCGAAAGCGGACAAGCCGGAAAGGAGGCAGAAAAACGCAGCGTGCAGAAGCGATTTAGTTTTCATCTTAAAAGTGATTGTGTTTGAGATTATTCCGACCGTAAGATATTAAACTGAAATACCTTAAACGCAAAAACACGATGAAAAGTTTACAGATTGATAACCGGTGCCCGAAATGTCATTTTCATAGTATGACTTCGTGGAGCGACCTCACGGACGAGCAGAAAATGCTGGCGGAACGCCTTCCGGCATCCTCCGAATATACATCCGCCGAACGAAAAAAGCACCGCTTTTGTGAGCGATGCTTTTTCGAAGAAACATGTTCAAGGCCGGAAACAGCTTAAGGCGTCATATTCACGCCAAAGTCGAAGAATTTGGAGCCGACGCCGGCGCTCGTGTTCGAATTGCCGGAGTTTACGAGATAAAAGCCGTACTCGCCCTTCTTAAGCTCGGCGGCCGGAGTGATCTTAAAGATGCCGTTGCCCAGTTCCTCAGTCTTGAACTGAACGACGTATTCGTCCGACAATCCACCCTTCGCACCGAAGGCGTTTGCCTTTCCGATGGTAACTTCGCGATTATCGCTCCGTTGGTTGAAACGAACGAGCGTGAATTCCTTCGGGTCCGACGGGACGCCGCTGGCCGTATTAAGCCCGCCGCTCGTAATATCGAGATAAAAATAAAAGGTCGGCATTGTGGCCTTCAACTGCAAATCCGCATTGCGTCCCGGCAGGTTGCTCTTAATCTTTACTTTTCCGATGCCATAGGTCAACGATGAGGTAAACATTCCGCCGGTGCGATTTTGCGCCGAAACGTTTGCCTTAAGCGGGGTCATTTTCCTGACGCCGTCTTTCTCTTCATAGAGATAAATGCCGTAATTGTGCTTCGCCATCGGATCGTTCGGGTCGCCGAGAGCTCCAACGCTTGCGGCTCCCGTCGAATTCGCGCTTGTCGCCGCGCTGACCGTTTTACCGCTCTTGGCTTCGAGCATGGCCGCGACGATATCGTCCGAAACGCCGGCCTGTTTAAGTTTGATCAGCGAATCGGTTGACAGATCGAAGTTCGTTTTCGAAGTGCGGATCTTTCCGACGATCAACGACGGGTTAAGGCCCGCCTTTGAAAGGCTTATCACCTCGTCATTCGTCATCGTTTCCTGGGCACTCGTATTGGTGGCCGAGACGGCAAACATCGCGACGGCCAAAAAGCAAATTAGAAAAAAGTGTGGTTTTTTCATTTATATCTCTCCTGGGGCAAATTATGATAACCGTTGGGAAAAAGCGGCGGCCCAATTCTAGCTATTAGCGTCTTGAATAACTGTCCCGTGCGCGTACGTTCAAATCAGGGCGATAAACGCGAACTTTAATATTGAAGGATACACCGCTTTCCCGGTCGCTGTTAGGATAATACCCCAAACTATAGGTTTTGCGAAGTTCATTCGCGATGTTTGCAAAGGCATGATCTAGGTTTGTCGTCGACGTTACGTTGTATAAATGCCCGCCGGTTTTTTCAGCCGCCGTTTTTAGAAACTCTTTTGCCGTCGCGTAGTCCTCTTCACGCTCGCCTTTGCCGGGCCGCGAATCGACCGTGTACGGCTTGTCGTTGTCGTCGTACTGCACTGGTGCCGTCGTCCGCCGGCTCTTTTGAACATCGTCGTAAGTGTTGTATCTGATCGGATAAATCAGCACATCGGATTCGGTTATGTCCTTGCCGACGCTGGCGGCAGTTTCAAGGACGCTGGTCGTGTCCACGCCGTCGCTAAGCAGCACGACCGCCTTGCGGCCGGAGATCGGCTTCAGCTTTTGGTTGAGCACCATATCGAGCGTCGTGTAAAGGCTCGTCCCTGAAGCTATCCGCGAGCCTTCGATGGCGATGTTCAGTATTTTCCGCTCGCTCGTCGCCTCGCAAAGGACAACCGGTTTCTCCGCAAACGAAATGACCATCACCTTGTCACCCGGCCGTAGCTGAGCGACAAACTTCTTCGCCGCTTCCTGTATATCGAGCAGTTTGAAAACGCTCGAATAGCTCATGTCGAGCACCAGTGCGACCGTGAACGGCTGCTCAACATCCGAAAAATAAGCTACCTCCTTTTCGACGCCGTTTTCAAAGATCTTGAATTCGTCCTTTGTGATATTTGCGATGGGCCTTCCGCCCTTGTCGCTGACGCGGACCGGAATAACAACGAGGTCGGTTTCGATGCGAATGATCTCCAGTTCCGCGGGGTCGGTACTAACCGTCTGTTCCGGGACAGCCGCTGCGGATTTCGGCTTCTCGTTTTTGATGGAGCTTTCCGAATAACCCTTAGTCCGCCCGGACTGAGCCGAAGCGTTTGCGAGCATCGAAAGGACAATTACAACAAGTAGAGAAAGCCGCCGCATAATTCACCTGCAATTATACGCATTTTGACGATCGACGAAAGAAAAAAAGAAAGAAAGGACGCGTTTGGATTGGAGCCTACGGGCAG
>DLHV01000258.1 GCA_002483395.1 Chloracidobacterium sp. UBA7659
CTGGCGAATGCGGATGTTCGGCGACAAATGCCTCGTCACCCAGGTAAGGGAAAAGAGCGACGCCGCTGCTAAGGGCCTTGCGGTTGGAGACGAGGTGCTGACGATGAATAACTTTCCGCCCTCGAGATCCCAGATGTGGAAAATGATCTATTTCTACCAGCAGCTCAATCCGCAAACGAAAATCTCGCTTTCAATCAAAAAACCGAACGGGGACAGACAGGAACTAGCAGTAGAGTCTAAGGTCACTCAACTTAAAACCACCATTAATTTGAATGACAATATCGATATAAACGAGGCTTTGCGCGAAGGGGCAAAACTTCGAAACGGCAGTAAACATTATTTCAGGAATGTTGGCGGTCTGACAGTTTGGAAGATGCCCGACTTCGTTTTTGATCCAAACGAAGCGGAGAGATATGCAGCTCAGTTCAAAGGCAGTAGCGGACTTATTATCGACTTGCGAGGAAATCCCGGCGGCTACGTTGTGGCACTAGAGCGACTAGCCGGTTTCTTTTTCGACGAAGATAAGAAAATCGCGGATCTGAAAGGCCGAAAAGAAATGAAGCCGCAGATGGCGAAATCGCAAGGCGCTAACGTCTTCAAAGGACGGGTCGTAGTTCTCATCGACAGCAGCTCCGGTTCCGCGGCGGAGATTTTTGCCCGCCTGATGCAGTTGGAAAAGCGGGGTGTAATTATCGGGGATGTTTCGGCAGGTGCCGTAATGCAATCCCGCGGTCACGGTATGGATGCAGGTTCAGCCACCGTTGTCAGCTATGGCGTAAGTGTTACCAATGCCGACGTGATCATGTCAGATGGCAAAAGCCTGGAACACACAGGGGTTATCCCGGATGAATTGATCCTGCCAACCGGTGCTGATCTTGCGGCCCTTCGTGATCCAGTGATGTCGCGAGCGCTGGAAATCCTCGGTCTCAAAATGACTTCCGACGAAGCCGGCAAGCTGTTTCCTGTCGAAAAAGATATTGAACGGACTACTAACATCGCTTTGTATTTTGATTTTTAGCGGCACGGGACGGATAGTTCGAACGGAAAATGGTCATCAAGGAGCTATTTGTAAAGGATTTTTTTGCTTGTCATTTTGAATCGACGTTCTCTATACTTGGAATGTTAATGTTTGTTTAAGCTGGAGATTTATTTTGCAACCAAAAGTACATCGTGGGCGACTTACAGCAGAGGGTTTTCGCTTTGCGATCGTGGCGAGCCGCTGGAACGATTTTTTGACGTCAAAGCTGGTTGACGGAGCACTCGATGCTCTGCAAAGTCTTGGTGCGAACGAAAGTTCTATTGAGATCTTCATGGTTCCGGGTTCTTTTGAACTGCCGCTGACTGCGATGAAAGTCGCACAAAGTGGTAAGTTTGATGCGGTGATCGCGATCGGTGTCGTGATCCGCGGCGAAACTCCGCATTTTGATTATGTTGCCGGTGAGGCAGCTAAAGGTATCGGTAATGTCTCAATGCAGACAGGTGTGCCGGTTTTATTTGGCGTTGTTACGGCGAATACGCTTGAACAAGCTATTAACCGGTCGGGTGTGAAATCGGGCAACAAAGGCTACGAAGCAGCGATGTCCGCAGTAGAGATCGTCAATCTGTATAGCGAAATTGGGGATCGGAACGAAGAATTGGGTAGTAAAGAAAAGGCTTTTCCGCATGTCGTTTGAAAAATCAGGTAAGAATTCTGGAACCCGCCGGAAAGCACGCGAATCCGCGCTGCAAATGATGTTTGCTGCTGACGTGATCAATGTCGACAGCGCGGTCCTGACCCAGGATTATTGGAACGAGCTTGGCGAAACAAGCATCGACGAAAAAACCCGCGAATTTGCGAATAATCTTGTAGCAGGTGCCCTTTTAAATCTGCAAGCAATTGACGACAAGATCAGGACGCGGGCCGAGCATTGGCGCATCGAAAGGATGGCGATCGTCGACCGCAATGTGCTTAGGCTGGCGGTATATGAGTTTTTGTTTGAGGACACACCACACACCGTCGTAATAAACGAAGCTCTCGAAATTGCCCGAAGATTTTCAACTTTTGAGGCGACGCAATTTATTAACGGAATTCTCGACGCTATCAAGCTCGATCTTGAGAAAGCCGGCGGAGTTGAAACTCCTAAACCGCAAAAGAAATCGCAGGCATCATCAAGTTGATCTTTCCTAGAGCGTCCGAAATGATTGCCCAGACATTACGGTCGTCCAACCTAAAGTGTGTTTTTTTGAGCGCGACACAATTTCCGCTTTACTGATCTGTATATTGGTATTCCTCTGTGCTACCGCGACTGTTTCCGCGCAGGGATTACCTTCGGAGATACGCGGATACAAGGTTTATCGTGAAAAAATAACGGTTACCAATGCGTCCGGTTCGTTCGATACGACGGGAAAACCAGAAGCTTCGGTTCTGGTCGGCGAGCCCGATATCGTCGATGTTTCGTTGACAGGCATTACACTCTCAGTATCGGCCGAACTGAACGCGGTCGAAAGGAGCGGTGAAGTTCATTTCATCACGTTTCGCGATTTTCGGGTCAATGATTTACCGGTCGACATCGAAGATTATCAAGAACCTTTTTCTTTCAGAAGGAACGAGAAGACCACGTTGCCAAAGCCCGCCACGCTGTTTTTACCCACCGGTCGCTTATTGAATGCCGCCTGGAAAGAGATCAGCAACTCCAAAACAGAATGGACGGTTTCAGGACGAGCGTTTGTTTTCGGAAAATTCCGGAAATTCGGTTTTGCCTTCAAACGCGTCATCCCCGTCGATATTAAACTCACCATCAAGAACCCGCTGCGAGAACTTCATTCCAAAACACCCAACTAATTCCGCTCGCTCTAAACCCGATTAT
>DLHV01000080.1 GCA_002483395.1 Chloracidobacterium sp. UBA7659
TACGCCCTTGCTAACGCGCGGGCCTCTGCATTTAAAGATTCGATCAGAGCGGTTTCTTCACCGCTGGGGTCGGCGTAGGTGCCGGCTTTTCAGGCGGAACGTCCTCTTCGCCGACGATCCTGACATCAGTGCGGCCAAGTTTGTAGTCCTTATACCTGACGCGNNTGTCCTTTGGGAAACACGAGTTCGTCGTCCGAGCTTGAATATGACGGGAACCAGTATTTGCCGTCCACGTTTTCGCGAATCGTGTCGATTATCGGAAATCTCTGTTTGCCTTCCGGAACGGCCTTGCCATTCGATTTGACGATCATCAGGTCTTCGTCGTCCACCCAGATCCGTCCCTGAAAGAACTTACCTTCGCCCTTTTTCGGATCGGGCATCACTTTTGGCGAAACGTCAAAGACATACAGGTTCAGCTCGTCGATCTTCTCCTTCCCGAGATAGGTGAAGGCATATTGGCTGGCAAACTTCGGTTCTATCGCAAAGGGGTTTATACCGCCGAGGTTATCGATATCTTCGACCGAGATCTCGACTTCCGTTACCGTCGAAATCGGGGCGAAAAGTATTTTTTCGAAACGCTCGCCGGCCTCATTGAAGGTCAGATAGGAATCGCGTTTGAAGGTTCCGGTTATCTGCCCGCCCATCCCGACCGTCTGCATCGTCGCGTAGCGATTGAACGCATAAACATTTAGAGCTTGCCGGAACAAGAACTCATTTTCCGTAAATTTCTTCACGATCCGGTCGATCTCCGCTTGGCTTAGATCCGTTTTAATGATATTGGAAGTGGTTTGTGCCGCTGATACAACTGACAGACAGATAACGACCAACGCGATAGACAGAAGTTTTTTCATCATTTTACGTATGCAATAAGAACCTAAAGGGATAGATGCGCGAAGACGGTTGAAAGTTTACAGACGTTTCGCATCATTTTTCTCATAGCAGTGCCGTACAGTGCGAGCAATTCAGGCAGAAGGTGTCGCAGGCGATGAAACCAGTTCCAGCCGAAAGCAGCACACTCACTACCGGTCGTGTTTCTGCCTCCCGTGCATGATCAAAACAACTGCTCTATAATCCTCGCGGAGGAAATTATGAACACTATATCGCGTAGAGATGCGCTTCGCGATGCGCTTGCAGCGGGTGCGGGCGTGTTGGCGTTTAATAGCGCGGGAGTTGCTCAAACCGAGAGCCTGCCGATGGCGTTTGCCGGAAAACATGTACCAAAGCCGCTCCCGTTCGACCCAACAAAGCTTGCCGGTATTTCCGAAAAGCTCATCCGTTCGCACCACGAGAATAACTACACAGGCGCGGTCAAGGCGCTAAATGTAGTCGAGCAGCGGCTCGTCGCTCTGGCCAAAGAAAAAGATCTGCCCGCGTACATCTACGGCGACCTCAAACGCCAGGAGCTTATCCGCACCGGCTCGATGGTCTTGCACGAGAAATACTTCGCCAATCTTGGCGGTAACGGCAAGGCCGACGGCAACGCCAAAAAGCTGATCGAGCAATGGTTCGGCAGCTACGAGACGTGGGAAGCCGAGTTCAAACGCACCGGCAACGCACTCTCGGGCGGCTCCGGCTGGACGATCCTCGCCTTTAACCTGCATACCAAAGAGTTGCACAACTACTGGTCGGCCGACCACACCAGCAACGCTCCGTTTACCGTGCCGCTGCTCGTGCTCGACATGTACGAGCACGCTTACCAGATGGATTACGGCGCCGCCGCCGCGAAGTATGTCGATGCATTTATGGCAAATGTGAATTGGGAAGAAGTAAACCGCCGCGTCGAGGCTCTGAAATAATAATTACAACACTACGTTGATACTTGAGTGATAAATTTAGAGTTCGCGTTCCCGACAGCTTGCGACATTACTTCAATCACGCGAAAATGATTTGAGCATACAAATCCGTGAGAGCATTTTGTTTTATTTTCATTGTTTACGTTGTCGTNNATTTTTCCGAACACTTTGGAAAGCGTGCAGAAGGATACGCGAATATCATGCGTTGACGGCGGCGCGACGACCGAAGCTCAGCGTGACGAATGTTCTCCGTTCTGTATCTGCTCGTGTTGCAGTCATCCAGTCTCCAATCATGCATTTTTTCTTGCGATAACGACGCAAATTGAACAATCGGCTGCCGAAAGCTCTCCCGCAGAATATACAAGTCCTCACGCCGCATCTCATTCAAACTCCATTTGGCAACCGCCAAAAGCCTGACTAAACAACACAACTGCGCCTTTTTTCCGTCTATGCCGCAATTGGGCGGCAAGGCGGGAATCGTTGGATATTTAGTTAGACTTTAGTAGATTATGTACAGAGCAATAATATTTTTAGCCGTCATTTTGACGGCACAAACTGTGTTTGCACAAACCGGAAACACCGTAAAGATCATCGTCAAAAACAAAGACACAAAAGCCAGCGTCGCCGAGACAACCGTGACCGTCAAAGANNAACGGAAAAGCGGAGATAAAGAATATTCAAGATGGTGAACAAACAATCGAGATTTTCTCGCCCGGATACGAATCGGCGGAACTCAAACTAATCTTTCCGCTTACCGATATAACCGAGCGAACTGTTTTTCTCACGCTTAACAACGAGATGGGCGAGGTCACAATTACTTCCACTCGTACGGGCCGCGAGATCGAGGCCGAGCCGTCGCGCGTCGAGGCTATCGACGAAGAAGAGATCGACGAAAAGATAAGTATGGCTCCGGCTAATGTCTCAATGGTCTTGAGCGAGAGCACGGGAATTCAGGTTCAGCAAACTTCGGCGACTTCAAACACGCAGAGCGTTCGTATTCAGGGATTGGATGGTCGATACACACAAATATTAAAAGACGGTTTTCCAGCATTCGGCGGTTTTTCGGGAAGTTTGAGCGTTCTTGAGATTCCGCCGCTCGATCTCAAACAGGTGGAAGTTATTAAAGGCCCGGCGGCAACACTCTTTGGAGGCGATGCAATTGCCGGTGTCGTTAATTTCGTAAGTAAGAATCCCGAAGAAAAGCCGGTAACGACACTCATTTTCAACCAAACATCGGCACTCGGCACTGATTTCTCAATCTTCAACTCGAGAAAATTCAAGCGTTTTGGCTATACAATGCTCGGCTCGGCAAATTACCAGAAAGCATACGATGTTGACAACGACGATTTCACCGAACTTCCGAAGACAAAGGCTTTTGCCTTCAGCCCGAAGCTGCTTTTCTACATCGACAAGAAAACTACTTTAACAGTTGGCAACTCAACTTCGTATCAAAACCGTAAAGGCGGCGATACATTTGTATTGAAAAGCCGAGCCGACGGCTTTCATCAATACTTCGAACAAAACAAATCATATCGAAATGTCACAATATTTAATCTGAATCATGATTTCGAGGATGGCGGCCGTCTTTTGGTTAAGCAAAGCCTCGCGTTCTTTAATCGCGAACTGACAACGCAGAATTACGCGTTCAAAGGCCGTCAATTTAATTCGTTTACGGACATATCTTATTCGCGGTTATTCGGAAAACATGCTTTCGTATTCGGCGGTAGTGCCGTTCACGATCAGTTTCGAGAGAAAACACAAACCACAACTTTCGCGCCGCGAAACGAGTCACACACGACCATTGGCACGTTTATTCAAGACACCGTTGATCTCACCAATAAATTTTCACTCGACACTGGTTTTCGTCTTGATCACGCAACGAATTACGGCACGTTCGCACTTCCGCGTGTTTCGGTGCTTTACAAGTTCAGCGATCACTTGACGACACGTGTTGGATTCGGGCTTGGTTACAAAACACCGACGATGTTTACAGAGGAAGCCGAGACGCTTTTGTTCCGCGATGTTTTCCCTGTCGGAAACACTCTCAAAGCCGAACGAAGCAAAGGCGGAACATTCGATATAAATTACCGCAATAGCATCGGCGAGAAGTTTAGCTATTCGGTAAATCAAATGTTTTTTTACACCGAGATCACCGACCCGATCATTCTGCGACCTGACATTAATAACATTTACCGTTTCAATAATGCCGCTTCACCGGTAATCAGCAAAGGTTTCGAGACAAACGGAAGGCTTGGCTACGGGATCGCGAAGCTATTTATTGGCTACACATTCACTTACGCAAAAGCCGGTTACCTTACCGGTGATCGCTTCTTAACCTTGCTGCCAAAGCACAAGGTCAATTCCTCTGTGGTTTTCGAGAAGCCCGGCAATTTCAAATTAGGCGTCGAGTTCTATTATGGAAGCAGGCAGACGCTGGACGACCGTTCGAAAACGCGTTCGTTAGGTGAAGTCGGCCTTTTCGGCGAGAAAACATTCGGCAAGTTCGGCTTTTTTATCAATGCCGAAAACCTGACCGACGTTCGACAAAGCCGTTACGGTCTTGTCGTATTCCCGCCTCACCAAAATCCGACGTTTGCCGAGCTTTACACGCATACCGAAGGACGGGTAATAAATGGCGGAGTCAAAATAAGATATTGAAAGCATCGGCAAATTCGCGTAGATTGGTTTGTCGCACCAAACAGTCGGTACTCAGCCCGACCAACTTATGAATCGCTGGCTTTTGCTATTTATTTGCTCACTATGTTTTTCCGCCCCTATTTCCGGGCAAACCAAAGACTCGGACTCTACTGGAAAAACACGGGCCGAACATCGCTTACGAGCGCAGCGCACTGACGAGCAGATTAAAATCGATGGCGATTTGAACGAACCGGCCTGGACAACTGCCAGTGTCATCTCCGACTTTTATCAGCAGGAACCGAAAGAAGGTGAACCAGCGAGCGAAAAGACGGAGATCCGCGTTCTTTTTGACGACAAAAATATCTATTTTGCCGTTCGCGCGTTCGATTCCGAGCCGTCCAAAATAAATGCTCGCGAGCTGGTTCGCGATTCTTCTTTTGCGAATGACGATAAGGTTGAGATCATTCTTGACACTTTTCACGACCGCCGAAACGCGTTTCGATTCGCCATCAATCCGCTTGGCACACAGCAGGACGCCTTGATCACGGATGAAGGCGGCGACGTAAATCTCTCCTGGGACGCCGCATGGGTTTCCGAGGGTAAACGCGACAACAAAGGTTGGACGGTCGAGATCGCGATACCGCTGACCACCCTGCGTTTTACGCAATCGCTCGACGCCTGGGGTTTTAATGTCGCACGTATTATTCGTCGAAAAAACGAAGAAGTTCTGTGGACGAGCTGGCAGCGCACCTTCGGCCTTGAACGCATTTCCCAGGCCGGTGAACTCGTCGGCGTCGGCGAAATAAAACGGCGGCGTCTGGTCGAGATCAAGCCGTACGTATCTGGCGGCTGGCAAGAGGGCGTGCCGCGTGTCGGTACACCTGGAACCGGTGCCGGCGTGGACGGCAAATTCGGTATCGAGGTCGCAAAGATCGGCATTACGCCCTCGCTGACCGCCGAATTCACCGCCAATCCCGATTTCGGCCAGGCCGAGGTCGATAACCAGGTTGTGAATCTCACGCGATTTTCCGTCTTTTTCCCGGAGAAGCGTGATTTCTTTCTCGAAAACTCCGGCGTTTTTCTATTCGGCCGGCAAGGTTCAAACCAGCTGTTCTTCACCCGGCGCATAGGTGTGACGGAATCGGGCCAACCGCAGCCGATCGATTATGGCGCCAAAATAACCGGAAAGATCGGCAGCTACAATGTCGGTTTTTTGCAGGTGCAAACGCGGCCGGCGGGATCACGGGACACGGAGTTTTTTGTTCCGCGTCAGCAATATACGGTTGCCCGCGTGAAAAAAGACATCTTCGAGCGGTCATCGATCGGGGCGATCTTCGTTAACCGGCAAGGCTCCACATCCTTTGGCGGAAGCCGCTACAACCGCGCTTACGGCGTCGATGGCGAGTTTAACCTGACCGAGCATTATAAGATCAAGGGATTTTACGCCCGAACCGAAACACCCGGCGTCCGCTCGAGCGTTCATTCCGCCCGTATCGAGCAGGAATTTGAAAACGATTTGTTCCGTTTTATCACCGTGTATGAAGACGTCGGCGATAATTTCAACCCCGATGTCGGTTTTATAGAACGCGAAGGCATCCGTCAATACTTTGCCCAGGCCGCGTATACACCGCGCCCCAAGTTTCTGCCTTTCGTCCGCCAAATGGAATTTGAAGTGCAAACGGAACATTACTTCGACCGGAGCGGCAGGCTTTCGTCTCGGCAAAACGAAGTCTCCTGGGAAACCGAATTTAAGGATTCATCGGTTTTTTTCCTTCGTCCGATCGAGGACCTGACTGACGTATTGACGGAATCGTTCGAGATCAGCCCGGACATTGTCATTCCCGTGGGCACCTACCATTTCAATCGTCCGAAGGTCGAGTTTGAATCGGATCGAAGCAAAAAACTCGGCTATCAGGCCGAATACCAGTGGGGCGGCTTTTACACAGGTAAGCTGGAAGAGGTCTCCGCCGGAATCACGTACCGGCCGAACGCTCATTTTCTTTTTGCTTTTTCCGATAGTTACAACAATGTGCGACTGCCGGAAGGCAATTTCACGACAAACCTCTTTACCGGACGCGTTAACTACAATTTTTCCCGCAAGATGCTGACCTCGGCCCTTTTGCAGACAAACTCCGCCGCCCGTCTTTCGGCGCTGAATGTTCGGTTTCGATATATTTTTCGGCCAAACAGCGATTTCTATATCATTTACAACCAGACTACGGGAGCAGGTCTTGAATTGCCCTCGTACAGTTTGCGGTTTAAGATGACATACGACCTTACGTTTTGAAGGGACTCGACAGGAGTCATATATTTGTGGAGAAAGCAGCGAGGCATGTTTCATTTCGTGAAGCCTTTCGCTTTTGGCTAAAACTCGGTTTTATCTCCTTCGGCGGCCCCGCTGGACAGATCGCGTTGATGCACAAGGAGCTTGTCGATAAGCGCCGCTGGCTTGGCGAAGAAAGATTTTTGCATGCACTCAATTATTGCATGTTGCTTCCCGGCCCCGAAGCGCAGCAGCTTGCGGTTTACATCGGCTGGCTGATGCACCGCACTTGGGGAGGCATCGTCGCGGGCGCGTTTTTTGTGATTCCCTCGATCTTTATTCTGCTCGGTCTTTCCTACGTTTATGCGGCTTATGGACACATTCCGGCGGTCAGCGGCGTGCTTGATGGATTTAAGCCCGTAGTTGTCGCCATAGTCGTCGAAGCCCTTTTCAAAATAGGCAAACGCGCGCTAAAACGCGAGGTTCATTACGCCATCGCCGCTCTCGCCTTTGTCGCGATCTATTTTCTGCATGTGCCGTTTCCTCTGATCGTATTGGCGGCCGCTTTCATCGGGCTTGTCGGCATTCGCCTCACGCCTATATTGTTTACTCCGCCGTCTGAAAAGCCAAAAGAGAAAAAAGACGTTAATGCGGCCGCGCCGCTTGATCTGGTGATCAAGGACGACGCCATTCAGCTTGAACACACGTTACCTGACAGGGCGCGTTTTCTGAAAACGCTTGCTGTCGGGACCGTGCTGTGGCTGCTGCCTTTCGCGGCGTTGATCGGGTGGCAAGGGTTCGGCGGCCTCCACGCGCAGGAATACAGATTTTTCACCGTTTCCGCGCTTGTGACTTTTGGCGGAGCGTACGCAGTTCTCGCCTACGTCACTCAGGCCGTCACGACGGCGCCTTACAACTGGATCACGCCGGCGCAGGCCGTCGATGGCCTGGCGTTAGCTGAAACGACACCCGGCCCGCTGATAATGGTCTTGCAGTTTGTCGGATTTATGGCCGGATGGAACAATCCGGTCGATGGGATGTCACCGCTCACCAGCGGCGTCATCGGCGCTCTGATCGCGACATATACGACATTTCTGCCATCGTTCCTCTTTATCTTCCTCGGAGCACCGTATATCGAAAAGCTTCGCGGCAATAAGATGTTGGGCGGAGCACTGTCGGGCGTTACGGCGGCGGTCGTTGGCGTCATCCTCAATCTTGCACTCGTGTTCGGCTCCGCCGTTATATTCCCCGTCGGCTTCACCGGCAGTGTCAGTTGGTTCGCTGCCTTCCTTAGCATCGCCGCCTTCATCGCTCTTTTCCGCTTCAAGTTTGACGTTCTCTGGGTCGTCCTGGCCGGCGGCTTAGTCGGCCTGCTGCGGAGCCTGATCTGATACGTCTTCCCGCTCGTAAAACACGCGCATCAGCTTGTCCCTGTTTTCGACTCTTGCCCGGGATCAGCGATGAAAAATGATCTTAGTCATAATGATGGCGTAAAAAAACCGGACGCTGACGCTCCCGGTTTTAAATAAAGTTTATTTGTACCGTCAATCGACAAAATCGATTTGAACCGGATGCGGGATGATGCCAGCCTTATGGCCTTCGTCGAGAAGCGTGCGGACCGCCAGTTTGCCGCGTGCGCCGTAGTCGAGCGTGAGGTCGTTTACCCACATTGCGACAAACCGGTCGGCCAGTTCCGGGGCCATGTCGCGGGCAAACTGCATTGCGTATGCAAGCGCGTCTTCGCGGTTTTCCATCGAATAAACGATGCTCCGGTGCAGGTGGTGCGAAACCTGTTTCATCAGGTCTTCGCCAAGATCGCGGCGGATCGCATTTCCGCCCATCGGCAGCGGCAACCCGGTTTTTTCATGCCACCATTCGCCGAGATCGAGCACCTTGTCGAGCCCAAGCTGCTTGTAAAACAACTGCCCTTCGTGGATGAGCAAGCCGGCGTCGACGATGCCTTTCTGGACGGCGTCGATGATCTCGTCAAAAGGCACGACAACGTGCTCGAAGTTCGGGTTGTACAGCTTCAGAGCCAAAAACGCGCTCGTCAGCTCGCCCGGGATCGCGATCTTCATTTCCGGGATTTCTTCCGGCTTGCGCGGCTCCCTTGTGACGAGGATCGGCCCGTACTTATCGCCGATGCTCGCACCATGCGGAAGCAACGCATATTTGTCGGCGACATATGCGTATGCGTGAAACGAAACCGCAGTGACGTCATAAACACCATGCTTGGCGTCCTCGTTAAGCGACTGAATGTCTTTGAGAGTGTGCTCGAACTTCAAACCGTCTGTTTCCAGTTTGTTTGTTGCGAGGCCGTAAAACATAAATGCGTCGTCCGAATCCGGTGAGTGGGCGACGGTGATGGTCTTCATTTGAGGTTTTGCTCCGGTATTTACTGACATAAATCAAAGTTGGGTGAAGAAAACGTTCGTATCGTAGGAAACTTTTATTTTACCGTTTTCGGCGTGTTTCGCAAACAGCGCCCGAAGCTCTTCGATCATCGGTTGATAGCTTTGATCGGATTCCGACGGCATGTAGGAAGACGACAGCACACGGCCGCGCAGGCCATCGAAATCGAAGATCTGGGCGTTCAGAAAAGTCGCCCGCCGAAATTCACGCCCGAAAAAATCAAACAGCTTTTCTTCATTGATATTTTCATGACGCACTTTTGTGTAGTCATTTGCGAACTTTAAGAGAAATTGTTCATATTCGCGCAGGAACGGTGTCGTGTTGAGCTGCCGTTCGTTCCAGATTAACGCGACAAAGCCGCCGTCTTTAAGAATCCGCTTGAATTCGGCACCCGTTTTTTCAGGATCGAACCAATGAAAAGCCTGAGCTGCGACAACGATATTGATCGAATGGTCCGGCAGGCCCGTATCCTCGGCAGTACCATTCCGGCTGCGAAATTTCGGAAAACCGGCCAGAAGCTCCTCGGCCGCGGACCGCATCGCATCGTTCGGCTCGATGCCGAAAACCTCGTTGCCGTTCTCAAGGAATAGCTTCGCCGAAATTCCCGGGCCCGAACCTGCGTCCGCGATAATAGAATCCTGGCGCAGGTCCATCTCGTCGCAAAACAACTGTAATACCTCGGGCGGATAGCCAGGACGATACTTTACGTAATTTTCTACGCGATTTGAAAACCGCTCGATCGTATCCGACATAAGATCGTAGTGATTGTCTGCTACGGGCGGAAACGCGAGTGTGAACGAGCGTGCATCGGGCCTCAGCACAACATGCACGCTCCCTAACGGTCGCGTTTCCGCCCGTATTAAACGATCAAGTATCACAAGTTAGCGGCAACTGAATAAACACCTAATCACCCGCGATAAAAAATGTCATTTTCCAAACGCCGCGTTGCTTCTCGAAACTCGCACGGTAGTCGATGTGGCTTCGCACATACTGGGCTTTTACGAACCCTGACTTTCCGCCGAGGGTTTTAACCTTCATCCAGGTGTAAACCCAGTCGTCCTCGCCCGGGCCGTTCTTTATTTTGACCGATTCCTCGTTGTTCGGGCTGACGACATTGTACGAGAGCTTATCGACTATTTTCGCGTTCTCGGATGGCGTCTCGCGTAAGTTTACATCGCTGCCGAAAATAGCAACGTATTCGAAACCATCAATATCGTCGGGCCAGGAACTGAATGTATATGGGGCAACAAAAGATGAATATTTATTCTTCCCTTTACCGTCAAACGCTCCGCCATTCTTGATGACCGCGAGAAACTCTTCCCAGAATTCCGAGTTTTNNTCTTTTTGAAATTGGCGATACCGTCGTCTCCGCCAAAAGCCCAGCTTTATCTGCGGGTCGATAATGCCGAGAATGTATTTAACATCCCGCTTTTCAGCGGCCGCGATAAGCTTGGTGCGGAATGTGAGAAAAGAGGCGTCTTTAGCTGCTTCATCAACCGGTTTTACATAACGCTCCTGACTGAGGGCCGTCGAAAAGCCTAAACCGAATAACAAGAACGTTACAAAAAGTTTCATATACATTTATTCATCGGCGACCTCTTCGCCTGTCCATCGCGACTTGCTCGAATGCGGAATATCGAACTGATCGAGAATGCGAAAACATAAATGATCGACCAATTCTCTTATATCCTTCGGCCGATGATAAAATCCTGGGCTCGCGGGCAGAAGGCTGGCACCGGCATGGGTTAGCTTGAGCATGTTTTCGAGATGGATAGCGTTGTACGGCGTTTCGCGCGGAACGAGTACGAGCTTGCGGCGTTCTTTCAGGCAAACGTCCGCCGCCCGGTGAATCAAATTTGTCCCGGCTCCAGATGCGATCGCACCTAGTGTTCCCATCGAACACGGAACAATAATCATCCCGGCCTGTTTGTTCGAACCCGACGAAGGCTTCGCCGCAAAATTATCGAGTCGCCAGTAGCGAATTAGCTGTGAATCGTCCGGCAAACCCAACCACGCGTTAAAAACCGCCGCACTCGGCTCGCGTAAATTAACCCCTGTCTCAACCTGTGCGACGGTCACTGCGGTCGTTGACACGACAAGGTTGATCGTCTCGACCGCCCCGCTTTCCGCCAATAACTGCAGCGTGCGTTGAGCATAAATAGTGCCGGACGCCCCGGTCATTGCCACAGTTAATTCCATATTCGATGCATCGATTCTACCGCGCCGGGCGAAATTTATAAAGGGACATCAACAGCTGCTGATACATATTCATTAAGTTGAGAACCGCTGAAGGTTTCGAAACGCAGTTCGCAAGGGAATCGAAGTCCCACCGCGCGGACAATTTCGCGCGAAGCGCGAAATAACCCCCTTAAATGAGCTACGCCTAAACCGGAAAAATACCGTTATTCTGTGGAAAATAAAGAAATGCGTTCGGAATGAAAATTGCGGATAAATAAGTACCCCCTTTTACAACGTTTAGCTCTTTTACCGCATGCATTTGCATCACAACAAACTTCTTCACCACGCTGTACTAACCAGCCGTACAGAACTATCAAAAGGGAGGGAAAATGGTTACAAAAATACGAAATCTTAAGTTAGCGATCCTAATACTTTTTATCACCGGATTTAGTTTGGTTTTAGTTACGAACAATCACACCACAACGCCGACTATAGCGAGAGCTAACGGCTCACCTTCGGGCCGGACCGGGGCTCCGGGTGAGAGTACGTGCACTTCTTGCCACGATCAAAACAGCGGTCCGGGAAATGTTCAGATCACCGCCCCTGCGTCATATACGCCCGGCCAGACAGTTCAAATAATCGTCACGCACACCACCACCGACACAACCCGGCGCGCGTGGGGTTTCCAACTAACGGCTCTCGACGGCACAAACACAAAGGCAGGCACGCTGGCGGCAACCACCGGAAACACGACGGTCATAAACTCCGCCACGAAGCAGTATATGAACCAAACCAACGCCGGAACATTCAGCGGTCAAACGGGTGGAGCCACCTGGACATTCAACTGGACAGCGCCCGCAGCCAGCGTAGGTCCTGTGACGTTCTACGCAGCCGGCCTGCATGCAGATGACTCCGGCGATGAAGCCGGAGACCAGACGTACACAACAAACGCAATTTCGCAGGCAGCGACTCCTACGCCAACTCCAACTCCAACCCCGACACCTACGCCAACACCTACGCCTACTCCGACGCCGACTCCCACACCGACGCCTACGCCTACACCAACACCTTCGGG
>DLHV01000009.1:0-5862 GCA_002483395.1 Chloracidobacterium sp. UBA7659
TGGAAACTCAAGCCGGTAAACCGTTTCGATTAACTGGCTGTAACAGCTCTGCAGTTTCTGGTCGCGCTGAATGTTAAGAGTGGAAAATAAAAAAACTTCGACCGATTTGTCGAAAGCGGCGCCGGTATCCGATCTGCGGTTCTCTTTCAGTGCCGTCATACCCTCTTTAAAGGATTTGCCGGCGTCGTCAAGAACTTTTCTGACAGCGTCGCGTGCCTGCTGGACCGCAGGTGTCACGTTCTCGCTGCTCGAAGTCGTAGTTGTAATCTGTCCGAATGAGATCGAGCAAAGCGCTAAGATTATAAAAGCTGATGTATATACGGACCGGTAAATGGTTGTTAACATTAAACTTCGTCTATACTCCTTACAATACTATCCTCAGGGTTAGGGCGAATTCTCGAACGGCCTAAATGAATATCCTTCAGAAGTTTTAACGCTCCCGAATCTAAAAAGTTCCTTTGATGATTTATTCGCAATTAGAAAGCAAGCGCAAATCACCCTTTAAGTTATCACATCGCCCAATAATGGTCAATGTTTTGGCGAATTCAACGTAAACCGTGCATACTGCAAGACTTAGCTTTTAGCCGATTTCGCCGACGGTTTTGCTTCGAGCAATGCCTCGGCAAAGACCTGGCTCACCGTCTCAACGAATACAAAGTTCAAATCCTCCAAAACTTCCTGAGGAAGATCTTCCAGATCTCTACGGTTCGGAGCAGGAAGAATGACGGTTTTCAACTTTGCCCGCCTCGCCGCGAGAAGTTTTTCTTTGACTCCGCCGACCGGGAGCACGTTGCCCCTTAATGTGATCTCGCCCGTCATCGCCACGTCTTTCCTGACCGGCCGCTGAGCAAGCACGGATACCAGGGCAGTTGCCATCGTAATTCCGGCACTCGGTCCGTCCTTCGGTATCGCACCTTCGGGCAGGTGAATATGGATGTCAAAATTCTCGAGAACATCGTCCGCAATTCCCAGTTCGGCCGAACGCGCCTTTGCATAAGAGAACGCGGCCTGGGCCGATTCCTGCATCACGTCGCCGAGCTGCCCGGTGAGCATAAGCTTACCTTTCCCTTTGGTTTTGAGCGCTTCGATAAACAGGATATCGCCGCCGACCGCCGTCCAGGCCAAACCGGTTACCGTGCCGATCTGGTCTTTTTTCAACGCACCTTCCGTAAAGATCTTCGGATTGCGCAGGTAATCTTTCACGTTATCTGCCGTCACTTTTACTGCCTCGAATGCTTCTTCCAACTCGGCCTTCTTCCGAGCGATTTTTCGTGCGACCTTGCCGATCTCGCGCTCAAGATGCCTCAGCCCGGCTTCCTGTGTATATTCGCTGATGATCTTGTTAAGAGCCTTACGGTCGAATTTAACATCATCTTTTTCAAGGCCATTTTCTTCGATCTGTTTTGGCACCAAATGGCGTTTTGCTATCTCGTATTTTTCTTCTTCCGTGTAGCCAGAAAGGAAAATGATCTCCATCCGGTCACGCAAAGCCGGCTGAATAGTATCAAGCACGTTTGCCGTAGTCATGAACATCGCATTCGACAGGTCAAACGTTACACCGAGATAATTATCGCGAAAAGATGAGTTTTGCTCCGGATCGAGCACTTCCAAAAGCGCCGAGCTGGGGTCACCGCGAAAATCGGCACCAACCTTATCGATCTCGTCAAGCATGATCAACGGATTATTAGTACCGGCCTGCTGTATCGCCTGCATGATGCGTCCGGGCATTGCACCGACGTATGTGCGGCGATGCCCGCGGATCTCGGCTTCGTCATGCAATCCGCCAAGGCTGAGCCGCATAAATTTACGTCCCAATGCCCGTGCGACCGATCGCCCAAGCGACGTTTTGCCTACTCCCGGAGGGCCGACAAGACACAGAATCGAGCCTTTCGGCTTTTCCATCAGCTTGCGGACGGCCAATGCCTCGATGATCCTTTCCTTTACACGCTCAAGACCGTAATGATCTTCATTGAGGATCCTTTCAGCCTTTTTCAGGTTGAGGTTGTCTTTCGATGCGTTCGACCACGGCAGCTCGGTCATGATGTCGAGCCAGTTCCGCAGCGTTGCCGTTTCGGCCGTATCGGGGTGCATGCGCTCAAGCTTTTTGAGCTGGCGAAGAGCTTCCTCTTCCGCATTTTCCGGCATCTTAACGTCTAGGATCTTCTTGCGGTATGCCTCGATCTCTTCGTAAAGTTCGTTGCCGTCGCCTAATTCGCCCTGGATCGCCTTTAGCTGCTGGCGTAGAAAATATTCACGCTGCGAACGGTCGATGTCAGCTCGTGCCTGCGAATTTATTTCCTGCTGGACGGTAAGCACGTCGATCTCTTTGTTCAACAGATCGTTGACACGGCGGAGACGCTTTACCGGCTCGGAAATATCCAAAACACTCTGAGCGTCTTCGACCTTTAGTTCAAGATTCGAAGCAGACAGGTCCGCCAGGCGGCCGGAGTCATCAAGATTCGCAATTATCGCAAGAACTTCCGGCGAGATATTTTTGCCGAGGCTCGCCGAGCGCTCCATGGAACCGCGCACATTACGCACTAACGCCTCGACTTCGAGAGAGCCCTCGGGAGCCAGCGGTTCGGAGATCGGCGTAATGTTTACTTTTACATAGTCACCGCTCGAATCGACCGAATTGACGACAGTTCGCGAAAGGCCCTGGATGAGGATGCGGATACGGCCATCGGGCAGCTTGAGCATTCGCATTATTATCGCCACAGTGCCGACTTCGTAAAGGTCATTCTGGCCCGGATCTTCCTTGTTTACATCTTTTTGCGAAACAAGAACGATCATTCGATTGTCCTNNAGGGCCTCTTCGACAGCCTTTATCGACTTGTCCCGCGATACGAACAGCGGCACGATCATGAAAGGGTAAATAACGATGTCGCGAAGCGGAAGTGCCGGCAGTTCCGATGGGATCTGCATCATCGGCTCGACAACGTCACCTTCAGCCAAGCCAATAGGAAAATCTTCGATTTCAACCATAACTTACAAGTTTAAACCCCCTGCTGTCGTCTAGGCAAATGGCAGGCGAAAACGCAAGATTCAAAATGATAGAGGCAGGCCGTGTATATACCACGTCCCGCCTCTTACCGTCTGCCATCAGAAACCGCTTTCTGGTTGTCTACTAAATTTACTGCACTTCAACCCAATCGCCGGTATGGATCTCCTGAGCCGTCCTTGTGATCACCGCCGTGGCAGTTTTTTCTTTGACGTTAAGGATGACCATTTCGCCGACAACCTTTCGCAAGCCAGCCGGGCGATCTTCCTTAGCTTTTTCGGTCGTCACAACTCGTCCCCGGGCTTGATCGCCGGATTTGCGGGCCGCCTGGTTTGAGAATTTTCCTCCCCGATAATTGCGGCTCTGGTAACCTTCGTCGCGTGCACTGACCGATTCGTCTTCATCCGAAATGAAAAGATGTCCTTCGCCAAGCGGGCGAAACACGGTCAACCGATCGCCGACCTTAACATTATCGTCGGCACCAAGATCGACATAAACGATCTGGTCTCTGGAAATAGCTTCCTGATTGTCACGGGCCATGAAAACCCGGCCTGTAGCTTTGCCAGAGGGATCGCCATAAAGATCAAGCGGTCCGCGTGCCTGATGCATCGGGCTTGTCCGCTGCTGCATGGGCTGGACAAGATCGCCGAGCAAAAGACTGTCGCAAGATGTTTTCACGCGTGCGACGGAAACTTCATTTTTGACACGGATCACTTCGAGAGCGCCGACTTCCTGAACATAGAATCCAAGATCGTCTTTCTTTGTCCAACGCGTTTCAACCCTTCCGCGCGGCCTGACAACGGCCATTACATCGCCGACGCTAACGCCTTTATTCGAGCCCATGTTTACATAGACCACATCGTTTTCGGCGTAAACAAACTGCTCCTGTTCTTCGACGGCACCGACAACCTTATTAGCGGTATCGATCGGAGAAGACTGAACATAGCCTGCGCAATAGAGGTTGTTCCGCGCCGCCACCGTCATCGGTTTCGCGGCTTCGACGAGCACCTTGACCGGTGTCGGCTGTGTGCGTTGAGCTACGGCGATTGAGGTCAAAACGCACAAGGTTCCGAAAACTATCGTGACACTTCGCTTGAAAAAGACTTGAAAATTCACAATTTTCTCCTTTTGTTCTGATCTAATATTCTTTGATAGGAAGGCTCTCTTAGAATTGAAAGAGTTCTTGAATAATGATGGCAAAGATACCCTTATGGGCATTTACAATTGTACCGATTAAATAATAAAAACGTCAACAAGTTTTTTTATTGTTAAACGCCAAGGGCGATTGAGCGTCGCCGTCGTTTCTTGGCGTCACCGGTCCGGAGCTTGAATCAATGTTGAAAGAACTACTGTTTTCTTAACAGGTTATCCACCTTTTGCTTGCAATCGAACAACCTGTTTTGTTAGTATCATCGTTTGCGGCCGGCTCCGGCGGGTCCATTGCCGNNGCCGGTGTAGCTCAGTTGGTAGAGCAGTTGATTTGTAATCATCAGGTCGGCGGTTCAAATCCGTTCACCGGCTCCAGTTTAAGTATAATAATTGAATAGTTTACAAGAGTTAAAGGTAAGCATTTCCGGCTTGCCTTTTCGCTTTGGTCCACCTGTGATTTTTCGACGGCGATCTTCGCAGATGCGGGAAGGTTTACCCGGAAATGACGGTGATCCCAATCGGAATGATTAATATCTCGCCGACCGTCCCTTATTGACGGGAACGGTAGATTGGCGAACGATGAGTTTTGGTTCGACGGTTAAAGTTTGGAGGATTTGATCGGCATTTTGTGAATCTGCAATTCTCTTTAAGAGGGTCTGCCCGGCTAAACTGCCCATTTCAAAGAGCGGTTGGCGAATCGTAGTCAGTGCCGGGTTGTGAAACTCGGCAGCGTAAATATCGTCGAAGCCCAGCACTGAAACGTCTTCCGGAACGCGCAATCCAACTTCCTGCAATGCACGAATTGCACCTATTGCAGAAATATCATTAAAAGCAAAAAGGGCTGTAAATGGTACCCCGAGGGCAAGAATCTTCTTTGCCGCGATGTAGCCGAGCTCGGGTGTTCCAATATCGCCTTCAAGCTGCGCCACCAGTTCATTTCCAACCACAATCCCACGTTTCTGAGCTGCCTCGTAGATTGTTTCCCAACGCACAGCGGTGTCCGTACTAAATTCCTGGCCTTTGATAAAAGCGATCTGCCGATGCCCGAGATCGAGAAGATGACCGACTCCCAGTTCGGCTGCGGTTTGATGGTTCAAAACTACGTTCGTAACGCCGTCGATCTCCTCGTGACCGGCGACTGTAACAACCGGCAGAGCAGTTTCAAACCGGATCTGGGTGTCAACCGCAATAATTCCATCCACTTGCCTTTCGATAAGCATTTGCGGGTTATGCTCAAGTAAATCCTCCCGATGAAAATGACTGGTCGCTAAATAGAAATACCCTTGCTTTGTCAAAGCCGATTCAATTCCGTTAAGAACGATCGCGCAATAGCCGCCGGTCAGCTCTGAAACCATTACCCCGACCGTAAAACTCTGATTTGCACGCAAGGAGCGGGCAAAATAATTAGGGCGGTAATTGAATTGCTTGGCGGCCTGGTGAATTCTGTCCTTCGTTTCCTGTGGAATNNTTCAGGACGACCGAGATGGTCCCGGGTGACAGTCCGACATGCTGAGCAAGCTGCTTCAAACTGATCCCGCGGCCATTCGGTTCAGCTTTACTGTCCAAACTCGAAAATTTGTCTCTTTTTTTTGGCACGAAGAGAGTCTCTCATACGAAAAACATCAATGCAAGAGCAAATAATTACTTCGCAGAGGCTTGTTTTTCAAGCACTTAAGCGAAATCCCGGTAAACATTAATAAAATTCATTGAAT
>DLHV01000009.1:5874-7685 GCA_002483395.1 Chloracidobacterium sp. UBA7659
CAAAACGATTTGCCAAAACGATTTGCCAAAACGATTTGCTAAACTCGC
The DNA here is from genome assembly GCA_002483395.1 of Chloracidobacterium sp. UBA7659. Lineage (GTDB taxonomy): Bacteria > Acidobacteriota > Blastocatellia > Pyrinomonadales > Pyrinomonadaceae > OLB17. The sequence goes on from DLHV01000009.1 coordinate 5,923, forward strand.
AAAATTGAATTCATCGGGCAAAAATCATGTCGGTTCCGGACTCAGTCGTTTGTGCAAGCGAAAGCAACCTCCGGGGAATTTCGAGTCGCAGCCTACCCTCTCACAACACGGCCAAAAACTTTGGCCAAGCGAGTATTGAACAGTTACACGGACGCAGAGACTGAATTGTGATTACCTTATCTGACTCGCAACGTTCTCTTTAGTCTTTATTGCGGAAACCCGATGATGCGGCAGCGAGCGGTTCGCGTGTATTTCTCTCGTGATTTGTTAGGCGGGTTTTATCAGATCGAATATTGTCGGCGCAAGCCGAAACAGAAAGAATTACGAATTTTAAGTCGATTCAGGAGTAACCATGAACTTTATGCGAATTAGAATAATAACGATGTTCGTTTTGCTCTTCGTGCTTAGCGCGGGGACAATCTTGGCCCAAACCACGAGCGGTTCGATTACCGGAACTGTTGTTGACCCGCAGGATGCCGCTATTGCAAATGCAACAGTAAAAGTGACTGAGGAAGGGAGGAGCTATGCTCTAACTGCTACTACCGATGGTGAAGGCCGTTTTGTCTTTTCGGTAGTTCCACCCGGAACATATACCGTTACCGTTGAAGCTAGCGGCTTTAAGAAACAGGAGCGTAAAGGCGTCACACTTGTTTCAAATGATCGACTGACACTTGGAAACTTAAGTTTGGAAGTAGGAGCACCTACGGAAACGGTCAATGTGACAAGCGAAGCTACACTCGTGCAAGCTGATAGCGGCGAAAGGTCATTTGGCATACAAGGCGAGCAGATTCGAAATCTCGGCGTCAAAACGCGAAGTTACATCAACCTTGCTACCTTAGCGCCGGGCGTGGTTGCTAACGGTGCCGGGGATGGCAACAGCGAAAATAGTAGCGGCATAAGTGTGAATGGGGTCAGGACAAATTCAAACAATGTTCAAATTGACGGCATCACCAGCGTTGATACAGGTAACAATGCACAACTCTCAAGAATTCCACTTGATTCGGTCGGCGAATTCAAACTTGTGACGTCTTCTTCGCAAGCTGAATATGGACGCTCTTCCGGCGCGCAGATCATTGCGGTTACCAGATATGGCGAACAAGATTTTCACGGTTCGTTTTACTACTATCGCCGTCATACGGGGCTTAATGCCAATACTTTTGAAAATAACCGAAGCAGACCTGCCAACAACAACCCGCGACCGATTTCCGATCAAGAAGATACCGGTTACACAATCGGCGGACCGATTTATATTCCCGGATTCTTTAATCGAGATAAGAAAAAATTGTTCTTTTTCGTGAATCAGGAATGGACGCCGCGAATTACCCCCAACAACATCAATCGGGTGCGTGTTCCAACGGCACTTGAAAGAGCGGGAGATTTTTCACAGTCACTCAATAGCAACGGCGTGTTATTTAACACGATTCGGGATTACACCACAGGGTTGCCGTGTACCAGCGCCAACAACCAAGCCAATCCAGGTGGTTGTTTTAATGCTGGTGGTGTTTTAGGAAGAATTCCTCTAGCTAGCCAATATGCTACAGGTCTTAGACTTCTTAGTTTATATCCGTTGCCGAATCACACGCAGTTACCGGGAGAAAACTTCAACTTTGAAGAACAAATTTCGAATGACACCAAAGAGCGCAATGACACCGTTCGCATCGATTACAACATCAATGATAACTGGCGGGTCTATGGCAGAATGCTCAATAATTTTAATCAAAACATAAACCCATTCAGCGGACTTGGGTTTATTCTTGGTGGAA
>DLHV01000133.1 GCA_002483395.1 Chloracidobacterium sp. UBA7659
CGCCTTTTCTACGAATGGCTACAACAATGACGCTGAGTTCACCCAATAGATTGGTATCCCTGAGATATTTACCGGCGTATGGTGAGCTTGCATGGATCGCTATTTCTTCGAATACAAGGTCAAGCGTTTCAGCGACTATCGAATCCATAAAATCCGCGATTGCGGGTTTGAGCAGTGCCCTTGCCATCGATTGGCTGCCTATAATCGTTGGTGCAACGACGCGGCTAGCCCCGGCACGGATCAAGGTTGGCTCGGCTTGTTCCTCGACTGCCCGGGCGACGATATGCAGATCCGGGTTCAGGCCTCGGGCTGTCAGAACAACGTAAACATTGGCGGCATCGTCCGCAAGACACGTTGCAAGACCGCGGGCCTTTCTAACACCTGCTTCGACAAGATTTTCTTCAGATGTCGCGTCGCCGATAATGAAATGCGACCCGTTCGGTTCGATCTCACTCAATCTCGCTTCATTTCTTTCTATTATNNAATTATCACATGCGGCAGCTTCTGGTGCCGGAGATTGCGAATTATCCGACGGCCCACTCGTCCGGCGCCGCATACGATAAAATGCCCTTCTAATTTTTCCATTTCCTTTTTTTTGCGTCGTTGGTTAAGCAGCTCTCCGATCTCGGATTGAACGACCGACTGGGCCAATACCGTAAGAGCGTAAAGAACCGTGCCGACACCCGTTAACATTAATACGATCGAGAAAAGCCGCCCGGCAGCCGATTTCGGGGCGAGATCTCCGTAACCGACGGTCGTTACCGTCTGTGTGGACGTGTAAATGCTATCGAGCCATGTAAACTGTTCAAAATACCTGAATCCGGCGGCACCGATCAGGATCATGATAGCGACGATCATCGCAGCCAAGATCAGTCTGCGGCGGGTCAAACGGGCAAGATCGGATAAGATGCCAATGGCCATTACCTATAATTTGTTCGACATTATCATTCAAAACTATATAAAATATAAACCGGCCTTCGCTTGAGACGATAATCTCACTAAGTCGCAGTATTTCCAACCGTTAAATGCAGGATAATTTACCGAAAAAGAGTTCCCGATCGAAGTCGCCGCCGAAGGGCTGGGTGAAGGCCAAAAGGATATCAGCATATAAAGCTCCACCACCGTCGCGTCTAAGAAGAATTGTCCGCTGGTTTATTAATCCGTGGACGATATCGCTTGTTCTTCTTCTCGTGCTCGGGACGTTTTTGACGCTAACGTATTACTGGTTCGATTTTTCCGACCGGATCGACCGGCGATTGTTGAGCGGGGAAGTATTCACTCCATCGGCTGGTATTTACTCGGCCCCGAAAACGCTGCGAGTGAGCGAAAATATGTCCCGGCAAGAACTTGTCGATTACCTGAAATCAGCGGGCTACATTGATAAGAACAACAAGGCCGACCTTTCGCGAAGCCGTTTCAGTGTTGATGAGAAAGGCATCGGTATCGAGCCGGGAGTAACCGGTGTGATCGACGGAAATAAGGTATTTCCCTCTCTTTCGGTGGTATTCGCCAAGGATGGGAAATCCGTCGCAAAGATAGTAGATACGGGCTCGGGCGGTGAAGTCCCGAACGCTCGACTGGAACCGAAGCAGCTTAGCACTATCGCCGCGGAAGGCGACGGACGCAGAAAAACGGTAACCTTCAACGATCTTCCGCCGCATCTTGTCAAAGCCATTACGGTAACGGAGGACCGCGCGTTTTTTGAGCATTACGGCGTAAATTTACGAGGAATTGCACGCGCCCTTTGGCGGCGCTACGAGGGCGAAGACAACACGCCGCTTTCAAATCAGGGCGGCTCGTCCATTACGCAGCAGCTCGTAAAAAATCTGCTTTTGACAAATGAGCCTACGCTGGAGCGAAAGGTAACGGAGGCGTACATGTCCGTGATCCTCGAAACCCGCCTCACAAAGCAGGAAATATTCACGCTCTACGCCAATCAAATATATCTTGGACAGCAATCCGGCGTTTCGATCTACGGAGTAGGCGAGGCGTCGAGTGCATACTTCGGCAAGGACGTCACGCAGCTCAATTTACCCGAAGCGGCTTTTATTGCCGGAATCATCCGCAGTCCGAATCGTTATAATCCATACAAACATCCCGAGAAAGTAAGAGAACGGCGCAACCAGGTCCTGCAATCGATGCTCGAAGCCGGCGAAATTTCGGAGCAGCTTTATTCGCAGACGTATTCAGTTCCAATTGAACTCAAAGAAATTTCCCACGCAAAAGATCTGCAGGGAATGCCCTATTTTTCGCAGTACGCGATCGAGGAACTGCCGAACATAGTCAGCGATCCCGAAGCACTCCAACATCTTCGCGTTTATACATCCATCGATCCGGACTTGCAAAAACTTGCCTACGAAACTGTCATCGAGCGTCTTGATAAACTGGACAAATATTTTCCAAAAAAGCCAAAGGGAAGCCTGAATGCTGCACTTGTCGCTATTCGCCCCAAGACGGGCGAGATCGTCGCGATGGTCGGCGGCCGAAACTACCTGGAAAACCAGTTCAACCGGGCAACGATGGCGATGCGTCAGCCGGGGTCCGTGTTTAAACCCTTCGTGTACGCGGCGGCTTTGAATTCGCCCTATGACAACTCGCGGGTCTTTACCGCGGCGACCGTGTTCAAGGACGAGAAAAAAATATTTACATTTGGACAGGACAGCTATTCACCGAACAATTTCGGTGACACGTTCACTAACAAGGAAACAACGCTGCGCGACGCGCTCGTTAAGAGCAAAAACGTGATCACCGTTGATCTCGGCATGCAGTTGAACATCGGCAAGGTGATGAATTTTGCAAACAAAGCCGGCTTCCCGAAGGTCGAGAAGGCCTATCCGTCGATGGCTCTCGGCACCGCGGAAGCCACACCGCTGCAGGTCGCCACTGCATACACGATGTTTGCGAACGTCGGCGATCGTGTATTGCCGATGCCTATTACAAAGATAACGTCCGGAGAGGGCAAAACGATATCGGCTCCGACTCCGGATCGGAAAAATGTCCTTCGCCCCGATGTCGCATATATCGCCGACGACATAATGAAGGATGTCATAAATCGCGGAACGGCCGCTCAGGCGCAGGCCTGGGGATTCAGAAATGTTCCCGGCAAAACTGCGTTTGCTGGCAAGACCGGAACTTCCCGCGACGGCTGGTTTGCGGGCTTCACGCCGGAGATCGTCTGTGTCGTTTACGTCGGCTTCGATAACGGTGACGATCTGGGAATGAAGGGCGGCGATTCGGCGATGCCGATCTGGGCCGACTTTATGCAGGCCGCTCTAAAGCTCCACCCGGAATGGAATGGCGATTGGCAAATGCCTGCCGGTATCAGAAAAGCCGAGATCGACATCCGCAACGGTTCGCTGATCCGAATACTCGACGACCTTGAAACCACGTCGGGCTCGCCCACTCCTACGCCGACACCGACGCCAAAAGTTAACAGCGATGACCCGAACGCCGCTGCATGGGAAACCGATGAACCTCCGCCCACAACCGAGGTTTTTGTTACTGATGTACCGGCCGAATTTCGCCGAATCGAGCTCTTTATCGTTGGGACCACTCCGAACAAAGCAATACTGCCGGTCGATGAGGAAGGTTTCGAAACCGGCGACCCGACGGCCGAGCCAAATCCAAGCCCAAATCCGACGCCGATAACAGGAACCTGGCAGGAAACCCAGGAAGGACCCGCAAATGGCAGGAATACGTCCTCACGAAACAAGCCAAAACCGCCTGACGGCATCGGCTTCATCACGGTGGTTGTATGTCCCGTAACAGAGATGCGGGCAACATCCAACTGCCCGCGACGCGAGGCAAAGTCATTCCGCTCCGGCGCCGAGCCGAAGGATTTCTGTCCTCTCCATGTCAATCCACCGGATCGCAAATGATGGGGTGTTTACTTAAGTCCCCTTATAAGGACGGAATCGTGCTCCCACCGGCCTTGAACGACGGCCAAGCTCTTGTTGTCGGGGGAAAGCGCCAAATCCCAAACTTCATCGTCACCGATTTCGGCCATTTTGCGCGGTTCACCACCGCCGAGCGGCTGACGCCATAGGACGTTGTTTTCGAATTCGCTATCGGCCAGAATATAAATAATTTCCTGGCCTGAATTGGACCAAGTGGCCTCGGCCATCCTTGCTTCGCGATCAGCGAAGGGAAAAGTCTTGATCACTTCGCCGCTTGGAAGCGACGCGATTGTAAGACGTCTTTGCCCGTCTTGAATATCCGAGAAAGCGACTTTTAGTCCGTCCGGCGAAATGGCAAAGCGATAGCGTTCCTGTTTAAGTACCACCTGTTCTTCGAGGCTTTGAACCGCCACGCGCATGAGAGTTCTTCGCATTCCCGATATGTAATACAACCATTGTCCGTCCGGCGAAACAGATAAGGGGAAGCCGCCTTCCTTTTGTGTGATTTGCACTTGGCCGCTTCCATCCGCATTCATTTTCCAAACATGAACTTCGCCAGTACGATTCGAAGCAAAGAATATCGATCTAGCGTCTGAGGAGACCACCGGAGCCGATTCGTCCGCCACATTATTCGTTAATTGCTTCTGACCGCTACTGTCTGAGTTAATACTCCAAATCTCGTCGTTTCCCGATATTGGGGACGAAAATATGATCTTTCCGTCCGGCGCAAAAGTGACGGTTGACGCTTCGGTAAGACTGCGACTCAGGATCGGATTTTGAATATCGGAAATGAACAATTGAAAGTTTTGTTTCACCTGTGTGGAAACCAAAACACTTGCTTCGTAGTTCAAACTCATTCCTGAATAAGTTTCCGAGTCTTTTGTAAGTGGTTGAACGACTCCGTCCGCGGCTGTGAGTTTCCAGATGCGAAAATGCCTGTTCGGAATTTTAGACGCAGTGAAAAGCAAACCTGCTTTATTTGGCAGCCAGGCCAGATGTTTTATGTTGAAAAACGCTTCGGTGGTTAACGCCTTTTCTGTTCGGCTTTCAATGTCGATTTGAGCCAGGCTGAATTCATTTGCGGCGTTTTCCGATTGTCCGAAAGCGAATGCGACCGACCCCCCGTCCGGCGAGAATTGATTAGCCCCGATCCTGATCGGTCGCGGCCGCGAGATGAGTTTTCTTTCGTTTTTCCCGTCTGCCGAATCGGTCATCCACAATGAGCAATATTCATCGTCCCGGTAATAACATCGGACAAATGAAAGTTTTGTGCCGTCCGGCGAAACGCTTATCCAACCTTGTGTTTCGGTAACTATCTTGGCCGGAATTCCGCCGAAGATCGGGACACGGTAGATGTCGACCTGTCCGTCAGCGTTATACGGACGGCGGCTGAAATAAAGAATGCTGTCGTCAGGGGAAAGGGCAATACCGCCATACACGTCCTNNGGTTCCTTAGCCAAACGCCGTCTCTGTCACCGCTCCTTTTCAGGTAGACCACGTTCTTACCGTCGGATGAAATGACGGCATAGCCGGCTTTTCCATCGGTCGAAAGTTTTTCGGAGCTAAACGGCGCCGACAATATAGGCGCATCGGGTTCAAGATTGCTGCTCGTCGCGTACCAGATCCAGGTCGCAAGCACACCGAGGACAAATACTNNGCAACCGATTTGTCTTTCATCAATGGGGGTGCTAACGCTGACGCGGAGGAGCCGTTGGACGAACTACCTGTTGCAGATTGAACAACCGGTGCAATAAATCGATACCCACGCTTTGGAACGGTTTCGATGTAACGCGGATGCCGACGATTGTCCGCCAACGCTTTTCGCACGGCATTGATCGTGAACGTTAGATTGCTTTCTTCGACAAAGCTATTTGCCCACACTGACTCCATTAATTGTTCTTTCGCTATTATGTGTCCGTGATTCTCGACGAGGGTCTGAAGCAGCAGGAAAGCTTTTGGTGTGATTGCAAGAGGTTTTTGATTCCGCAGCAATACCTTTTCCCGCGTATCAAGGAGGAATTCACCAAACTCGAAGCTCTGCGTTTCCAATGACATACAGCCTCTAATATTTTTCTAAGATTTCTTTACGCGAAATCTAAGGATTTTTTCGGCAAAAGAAATCTAATGTCGGAGTCACGAAAACGGTATGGATGGATTTTAGCACAATATCTCGGTATCTGAAACGAAATATAGAACCGATTATAACCAGGAGGAAAAATGCCAAGGAGAGACCGAATTACGATGAACGGATATACGAAGTGGGGCCTGAACGTGTTTGGCACCGTCGGGATAGGCGGCGCAAACAATCCGGGTGATGTGATGGTGATCCAGGCGATGTTCCGGTATCTCGTGGAATTGCGGGGGGCACCAATAGGCAAATTCGAATCGGATCTATATGAGAAGCTCACTCTCGAGCCGACCGGGCAAATTAGCCGAAAAACCAACGACGCGATACTCGCATATCAGTACTACTACTCGCACTCGATCCTAAACGTCGATGGAATTATTCATCCGGCGAAATACGAGAATCGGAATATAAAGTTGGAAGGCAAATGGATGACTATAACCCATTTGCACTCCGAACTATGGTCGGCAATTGGCAGCGGCCCCGACTATACAATAGAGATCGCCCGCAGATTTCCGCATGTCGCTTTCTGGATCAGATGAACACGCATTATCGCGGGCCGCGAATGAATTTCCACAGTCGTTACAAGCGGTTAATGCAGACGGCGGCGGCCATGGTGCGAGTTACCAGCTTTATGAAGGACGAAATGGCAGGAAATATGAAAAATATCTGTGCAATCTTATTTTTATTTGTCTTTTCGGTTTTTGCCTCAGCGCAATCACAACCAAAAACCGTGACTGATTTTTATTTGGCACTGCCGAATAGCAAAGTCGACGTAAATGGCTTGGAAGGTTCAGATTTTGATGACCCTTTCTTTTTCTTGGAAAGTAAGGGGAGCTATTCAGAATCAAAAAGCACTAAATATCGACGATCTTTGATTAAGATCGAAGACACTAAGAATGGATACCTGAAGCTTGGATCAAATCAATGGGAAGGTTGGGCAGAAATAACCTTATTCAAGAAAACTGACGGTTCATATGTGATCGCAGTCTCGGAGGTTGGGTGCGGACCGGGTTGCAGTGGATGGGTTATTTTTCTGACCTACAACCGAGGCAAATGGACGGATGTGAGCGAGCAGATTTTTCCTGTCAGTCGGTTTTCTGATGACGGCTACTTCAAACTTCCACGAGTCGGAACAACTATTGAACTAATTGACGGCGAAGACGNNCGTTGGCACGGATGAAAGTATAAAATTAGCCGAATTTAGATGGAATAAGACAAAGTTCGTCAGACAGGAGAAAACGAGGTGAAAAAACAATTATTTACAGGTATTACAGGCGCATTTTCATTGACGCTAGCGGCGTTTCTGGCATTACCAAGCCCCTCGGCCGCGCAGTTCACGATAAAAATTCCGAGAATTCCGAAAGTCGAGCAACCGAAACCCGACGCCGGAAAGGTTGAACCAACGACAGAGGTGCGTTCCGATTCAACCTCGACCGCGCCGACGCGTACGGCCGGTCAATCCGGATATCTCTTGCGCCGAGTAGCGCCGACGGGGACACCAAGGTTCCTGATCGACACGGTCGAGATCAGGATCCAATCCGATAACCGTTATTGGAAGGTCCCCAACCAGGACTATTACACAAGCTGGGTGGCGCAGGTGCGCTTTGACATATTTTTCGACAACAGCACGCGCGTTCGGTACAACGCCGAATGGTTCAACCCGGACGGAACGCCGTGGTTCACCGAGCCACTGGATGTCGGCGTTGAGAGCGCAGACAGGACCGTCCAGATATCCAGCCCATATTCCGGCGAACTGTTCCAGACAAAGGCAGTGGTTTCGACCGGTACGTACAGCGTGAAGGTCGTAAATACAAAAAACAGCGAAGTGGTCTTTCAGGGGAAGTTCAAGGTCAACAAAATACCGCTCGACCCGGGCGACGCGAGACGCAAGAACCAGATGCTTTTCTACGTCGATAACGATTGGACACTGCCCGTCGGATACGTCGGTTTCGAATACTCAACGTACTTCGACTTTGACCCGAAGCCGATGGTCTTCATGTGGTTCAAAGGCGACCTGGACGCAAAAGATTTCGAAGCACGTCTGTATCACGGCGCACAGGAAGTGGCGACGACGGACGACGGCGGAAGCATACACAACGACCGGACCTTCGGCGACGGCTGTTTTATGAAGGTCGAGCTGTGCAAGTACCGTCTTTGGCACTTCGACTGGAAAAATTTCATTGTCGAGAACGGAGCTCCGGGTGTACGCCAACAGTATCCGAACGCGGTTTTCACTCGCGATAAGCCCGGCGAATACACGGTCAAAGTCTTCCACCACGGCACGCAGGTCCGCGAGGCAAAATTCACAATCGACTCGCGGGGCTGGGTCGCTCCTAACTCGTTCTCGAACCAGATATTCCTAACCAACTATAAGATCGCGGTGCCGGTGAAGGTGATGGGAACATTGGACAAATGGAACTCTGCGGCGGCGAAGACTGACCAGTTTTACGGAAATCCGCTGACGGGCTTTACTATTCCATGAGTCAGCGATCCTAGATTATTTTCAAAAAGGCAGAAAACGGTCTGCAAAGAAAACGGCATGGCAGCACTTGAAGCGAGCTTGAGGAGAACAGAACGATGAGAATTGCGGGAGTCATCTTATTTTTGATCGGCGGATTGGCGTTCCTGATAGGAATGGTCATATGTTTTACGACCTTAACCTCCGATTACGCTTCGTCAACTTGCGAGAAAGCTGCAAGAGATGAAAATGTGATCCGGGAAGCACGTGCAAAATGCGGCCCGCCGACGACTGAATGCTACAAGCAAGCAACAATAGGACTGACGACTCAGGAAGAATGCGAATCCAGACAGTCGTTCATGAGACGACAACTAATANNGGTCTACTGGCTGCTGTCGGCCTTTTGTTGGTAGTCGTCGGCTTTATTCGGGCCAGACGGAGGAAAGCGGCGGCTTGATGGATGTTTACAAATCTGCAGCCTTACAACTACACGCAGAAGACTGCTTCAACAAAATATCATATGAAAAAGCTTAAATTATATTTTATTTCAGATCCGAAAGTCTCTGACGATCCTGGCGGCGCGCTGGCGACCGAGGCAAAGATCGTCAAGGACCACATTCTGATCAAGGACATGGGCGACCTGATGCAGCGTACCATCCAGAATTGCGTAAAACGCCGGGGCCTGGTACAGGTTATGGTCATTGCTTCGCACGGCAACAGTTACGTTTTCGACATCGGAAAAAATACATTTGGCACGGGCGATAACCGATTGTGGGGCCTCTCAGTGATCCGGCCATTCTTCGCGCCGGGTGCATTTCTCATAATCAACGCATGCGAGTGTGGAAACAATCAGGAATTGATGAGGCAGGTGGCCAAGATCCTCGGCGTGACGGTCATCGCCTACACGGGCGACGTCGATGTGTATAAGTGGCTGGCCTATGAGGGCATAATACCCAGAGGAAATACGGTTACCTGCACCGCCAGCGGGTGTCGAGAAACGGACCCGTGGGTAGAGGCCATGAAGAAGATCCAGTCGGGGTGGCCCGACGATGTGCCGGGATATGCACGCGAGATTTGATGAGAATTGCCGCTAGCGGAAAGTATCATCAAGATGGATTGAATACGATCCTGGGCGAGAACTGAACTCGGACCATACGCGTGCCGTCAAAATTAGACGACGATCGTTCGACCGGAGTCGGGAATCAATGGATTTATGGATTTAAGGGATTCGGAGGTATCAGATGAGCGGTAAAGTAATACGAAGCGCTTGGTTGCGTGAAGATCCTTTCTTTGAAATAGCTAGCATGCCCGGGAGACTGTACCTCGAAGCGTTTGCCTTCGGTGACTTTGATAATCCGCTAGGGCATTTGAGCGCCGGCGGCATGGACATGCGATCACCGGAACGAAGTCCGCTCACACTTTTCCCGGATCCGAAGAAACAAGGGTCGAGTACGCTTCTTAGAAATCTGGATAGACTTCGGTCGAGCCAAATTGTTTACGACGTCGCCGCGGCGTTCGGATCGTGTTCTATCGGAGCCGAATGGAAAAACGGTGGGAGCACTGAAACAAACACGATCTATCTGTTTTTCAAGTGCGATCTGACCCTGTTGAGACTCTTTGGCGCCAATAACCAATTTAAGGTCGATTTCGAACGAGTCCACCGCGTCGGGGAGTTCCTGACTAAACGCAGTTGGTGATGAGGTCACTTAGCGGACGATCGGACAAAACCCGATGCGGCCCGAGCGATGAGCGACACCTACTGAAAACAGTGTTCCGTACCGTTGGACTTCAAAGCAGGAAAAGGAAAGTAGGAGGAGGAATATGAGTTTTTCACATAGCACAGTCGGAACCCGGTATTTTCTTGAGCTAAAGGGTCGTCCCGGAAGGCTTTACCTTAACCGATTTCAGTTCGGCAATGGCGAATTCGAGTTGGAAATCGACGGACATAANNATAAGACCCGCAGCGTCCGCAGTCCGCTTCACTTTGACATCGTTGGGGCGCGCGACCCGGAGTCCAAACGGCTTGAAGACGTTCTTCACGAGTACCATCATCCCAGCGGGCCTGGAAGTTGGCATATTTTCCCGGAGGTCGCGGTCGGAGCGGAGACCATCTACAACGGAAGGCACGAGCGGGCGATCATGCAACGCCTGTTTCATTGTCGGGTAATGCGGACGCGGGGTAGAAAAAAGAGCGGTGACAGCGAGTACGAGATCGATTTTCTTAGAACCGGCTAAGTCGAATCCGGGCAAAAGCCGTTCAGGCATCCTTACCTTATCGATGAATGAAATTCGGAAGCGGCGCGAGCAGGAAGGTATTCAAACTTGCGCCGCTCATTTGGTCAAACATCCGCAGTCCAGCCCCGTGGCCGCAGACTTGAATCCGGAGGGTCGAATTTCACCTTGGCCTGCCGGAAGAGCGTGCCCGCGGCGCGAAGCCAAATCGTTTAGATCTGGAACCGAGCCCAAAGATTTCTGTCCTCTCCATGTCAACCCGCCGGACTAGGCGCGCCAGAAGCGAAGCTGGCTTTTAGGAAAAAAGGGTCGAAGCAGGGCGGAATATAGTGAAGCTCCAGGTTGGTGTGGATTGCCGGAGCGAGAACATCCGCGAGCTATTTCAAACCTGTGATCAGGACAGCGTCGTTGATCCATTTTCCACGGATGATGGCGAAGGTCTTCCCGTCGGGCATGATCGCAAGGCCGCGGATCTCGTCGCCGCCGAGGTCGGTTATTATACGTGGTGTATTCTCATCCAGAGATTGCCGCCAAAGAGTATTCTTGCCATTCGCATTGATAACAAAATTGAGTGTCCGGCCGTCTGGCGACCATGCGATGGGCTGCGGCAGAAGCTTTTGATCACCGTAATTCAGTACCTTTTCGATCGTGCCGTCGGACGTGTTCATGACCGCGATCTTGAAACCGTTGTCGAGAAAAAAGTAGGCCACAAGGTTTCCGTCCGGCGAGCACGTCGGGCGAAGCATTCTTGAGCTGGAGACGGGAGTTTCATCGCCGCCGGTGGTTGGAACTTTATACAGAGTTCGTCCTATCGTGTAATAAAGCCATTTCCCGTCGAGCGTGGCTCCGCAGGGAGTGCCTCCGGTTTTTTGCGAAATACGAGCGGGGCCGCTGCCGTCCGAAAGCATCTTCCACACATGGGCGTCGCCGGAACGGTATGATTTGAAAAAGATATGCCTTCCGTCAGGTGAGAAATGCGGAAAGAGATCTCCCGACGGTCCGGTTGTAAGCTGGCGGCGTTCGCTGCCGTTGGCGCTGATGGTCCAGATATTACCGTCGAAGGTCGAATAAACGATCCTGCCCTCCGGTCCCACGGACAGGTCGTGGGCGGATGTGAGCGGCCTCAGCTCGCCTTCGGCTCCGACATAGATCTGGAAATCGTTTTCGACCTGTGTCGCGATCATTCGCTCGCCCTTTTTGTCCAGACTGAGATCCTCGTAGGTTGCGGCATCCTTTGAAAGAATTTCCGGCTCACCGCCTTCGATCGGAGTTTTCCATATAGATATCCGCCCGTCGTCGTAGTCGCGAACAGTGAACAGAAGTGCATCGCCGGATGGCAGCCACTGGAGGCTCTTGATATTGAAGAACTTCCGCGCACCGATCTCAGTCTCGGCACCCGTCGCGATATCGACCAATGCGATGCGGCACGACGGCGTGCCTGAGAGAAGCTCTCCATAGGTTACTGCGATCGACCGGCCGTTGGGAGCGAACCGGTTGTTTTCGACGAGGACCGCGGCAGGCTTGGAAGACAGCTTGCGCTCGTTCGTGCCGTCGGCGTCGGCGATGAACAGCGAGCAATAATCGTCGGGTGTGTAATTGCAGCGGATAAAAGAGATCTGCTTATCGTCCGGCGAAAGACTGATCCAGTTGAGCGCTCCATCGAGAATCTTGACCGGGATACCGCCGAATGTGGCGACGCGATAGATTGCGGGCAGACCGTGACCGTCGGTGGGCTTTCGGACAAAATAGATCGAATCTCCACCGTTCGCGAACGCGATCCCGAAGTAATAGACCTTGGCTGGCGGAACGATCTGGATGTTCTCGCCGCTGTCGATCTGGCGAAGCCAAAGGCCTTGGTTGCCTCCCGATGAATCGGTGAATGCGGCGTATTTCCCGTCAGGCGATATGGCGGCCTTGGTTACGGTGCCTGACGTTGAGAATTTCGACGACCTGAACGGAGCCGAAAGGATCGGCGCGGTCGGGGTGCCAAGTATCCGGTCCCTTGCGAACCACGTGACCGTGCCGAGGATCCCAATAACTAAAAGGAGACCCGCCGCGACATAATAGATCTCCGGGGTGAGGGATGTTCTTCTTTCCGGCGAAGTTCCGGCGATCTGCGTCTCATTCCCGTCCTGCGAGGTAGGTTCACTTACCTCGGCGATAAATCTGTAGCCGTTTTTCGGGACTGTCTCAATGTAATGCGGGCGGCTTCTGATGTCGCCCAGCGCTTTGCGGAGTGCGTTGATGGAAACGGTAAGGTTACTTTCTTCGACGAAGCTATCCTGCCAGACAGTTTGCATCAACTCCGATTTTGTAACCAATCGGCCGTGATCTTCGACAAGTGTCTTGAGGAGCAGGAAGGTCTTAGGAGTGAGAGCGATCGGCTTGCCCGACCGTAAAAGCATCCTTTCGCGCGCGTTGAGCACAAACTCGCCAAACTCAAAGCCTTTTTCTTCCAATGACATACGGCGTCTTAATAACTTTTTAAGATTTCTTTACGAAAATTCTAAGGATTTTGGCCGCAAAAGAAATCTAGTTTGGGGTCATGGATGCGTGAGGAATTTTACCACACCGGTAAACGGTTATAAAGATAGATCGGAGAAGAAGGACGCAATAAGTATGTCTCAACCTGGCCAAACTTCTATTCCATTCAACTTGGTGGTTCGCGGAAAAATTGTCTCGATGCCGGATGTTTGGGGAAACCGTTTCCCGGTGTCTGAAACGACCGTCGAGTTATTCACCTCTTACGGCTCCATGGCGCTGCTCGGAGCAACCCAGACCGCTCCGGACGCGATGTTCTCGGTCGTTTCCGCTAATCATTCGCCTGTCATACCGGACAAGACGCTGTTTCTCGAGTTCAGGAATAACAAAACGTTGCTTACACACAATCCGAAAGTAATATTCGACGTTATAAATCCGGTTTTGCGTAGCGTGGACAAGCACTTTGAATTAAAGACCATCGAAGTGCCGTGGTCGACAGAACCGCCCGTGATCGCCCGTTGGAAGGGCAGGCCCTTCAAATATCCGGTGGACTTCGTCCGAGGTCTCATCACCGGCATCGGATCGAATGGTTCGTTCGAGCTCGTTCGGTCGCTCCATGCCCCATGGCTTCAAGACATGGACGATAATGACCGGCTTTTCTCCGTCCTGGAAAGGGAAAGTAAAGAGACAAATACGGGGATAACAGGAAAGTTGGCGAAAGAGATCGTCCCTGCGCTCGGCCTGAATCCAGCGAACGTCAGAAATCCAAAGGGTGCCTTTAGATTGGCCCTCGAACGTTTTTCCGATATTCGTTTCAACAAGTGGCTCCTACCTTATTTCAAAGGTTCGGAACTGGCAACCGCCGTCCAGAGAGTATTTGGCGGGCCGGTTCCCACGTTCCTCGGATTTGAGGGCCGGGCCTCTTTTTGCGGTGTCGTTTTCGCAGCTGCCGCGCTCGAAGGAGGTTTGAAACTCAGCGTGACTTTCGGGAGGGTCGGGGCCGAGCACATAACGAGCATCGCCCTTTCATAGGCGTGGATAACCATCGTTCAGAGATGACGTAGATGGACGATCATTTTTATTTACATGAGATGGAGGCTATATGGCAAAGAAAGACAAGGTAACATACATAAATGGAAGCAATATTAGCACGTATGACACGGTCAATGTCCATTATCGGGTTGGGCTCGGCGGAGAGAATCGATCCGACGATGTAATGCTGGTTCAGACGCTTTTTCGATTGATCGCATACAGTCCCCAGGTTGCGAGCATGCAACTCGGCGTCTCCATTGCACAGGTCCCGGAAATAACCGGCAACTGCGATGAGCGGACCAAAAGCTGCATCCGGGCATTCCAGCGGGCAAACCGCAATCGACTTCTAAATCCCTACGACGGCGTGATCCATCCGGCAAGCTATGAAAATCGGCGCGTATTGGGCAACGGTGTCCGGATGGCTATCACGCTGCTTAGTGGATTCGCGACTGACGCGCTGCTGATGCGCAATTTCGATGACGACGGGATCGCAGCGGGCCTTGTCCGATTTGAACCGCGTCTGAAATGCGCACTGATGTAAATCGGAACCCTTTTTGTCGAAACGCAACCCGTGCGCAGACGACCGGGGTAGCCGATGCACGATACAAGCACGGAGGCGATCATTGACTCCAGATTTTAGCAACGATTCTACCGGACGGAAAAGATATATATGGCTAGGCTATCGAAGAAATTAAAGAACGATGATCAGAGGTATTTCGAGACCGTTACAGGCTCACCCGAGTCATCCCGCGACACCGCGTTCGATTCCGAACTCGAAATAGCGAAAAGTGCGATACGAAACTGCAAACTCCGTATTACGCTAAGCATTTATTACAACCAACTGAATCCCGAACAACTGCCCGATGAGATATTGCGCCCTATAAATACTGCACTTGGAAGGCCTCCCGGTACGCCCTTGGGCGCTCATCCTGATGCAGACGGCGACCGCATGCTGATCAGGGAATGGAAAGGTGGGGAATGGACGAATTTTCTCCAAGAGGCAAGAAGACAAGCAGGAATGTGGGACGGCAAGTTCTGGTTGATACCTCCGCCCGAATTTTGGTATCTCGACTTTGACTATTACTGGATAGGCCACGGCGAATACAAATACCGTCCCAACATACAGTGTCAGTTCGAATTCAACACTCGTCCCTTTGCTGCGGGCGCCCACGGGCAGGTCGACGTTGTAAATCTGGCAAAAAACGAAGCTTTCAGGTCACATTCGTATCTACTGAGCTCTAAGGCTATGAATCAGAGACCGATCAGCGGCACCGATATGAGCGGAGCAACAAACAACTATATGCAGTGGACCATCGCCCATGAGATCGGTCATTTGCTCGGATTGCCTCATGTAGGCATTTCAGGACGTTTGCCAAACTGTCTAGCGGCTATTGCAATGAAACATTTCCCTCATCAAGATTCCGTGCCCGCCTTGTTTAAAGAGGGAAGGAACGCCGATGTTTGTTATGGCGGTCTCTCCAGGCCCGGAGATCTGGACGATATTATGGGCAAAGGCTCGAAATTCGGTACACAGAACGCTCAACCCTGGCTTGACAGGCTATTCGAACACCTGAATTTTGATGGGCTCACTATGGCCCAGGCCCGCCATTCGAAATCCCGCTGGACCGTCTCGACCTATGACCAGCCGCCGCGTCGACTTTAGCGCGGCCGGTCAATGCTTCAAAGATGGGGCAGTGCGAGTGTATTCAGATCTACTTATAAGGAGGCTTCAAAAATGGGTTATACCAGGGAACATCGTCAAAAGGCTGCCGCACTGAATGCGGCGGATGCAAAGGCTCTCTTGAGCAAATCACTTCCGTTCGTTCTTAAGATACTGACGCCGGCTCAGCTTGAGCAGGCGCAGAGGGTAATGGACGCGGCGGTCGTGAACCCCGTGGTCAAGAAGGAATATGAAGATCTGAGGAAAAAATCGATCAGGGCGCAGAGCGGGAACGTGATAATGCGCGACGAGATGATCGAGCGGCAGGCCGACAAGGCCTGGGAAATGATGATTCACGTGCACCCGGCGGACTATAGTATACGTGTCGATTTCACGACGCTCCTTGCACCTGACGCGTTTACCCCCGAGACCGACAACCCCGACGAGGCGGCGTATCTGCAAAAGATCAAAAAAACGCTCGCGGGAAGCGGCGTCTGGCTGCGGATCGGACAGCCGCAGGTGAGTGCTTTTGTCATCGACCCACGAGTGTTTAGCGTGTGGCTTTCAGTCGGCTCCGACGGCGACGATTTTGTCACGATCCCTACGCCAAACGGGCAACTGACCCATGAAGCGCTCCTAAAAACAAAAACGTTTGGAGCAGGCTATTCCCGCGACGTGAACCACGGTTATGTTCAGCAGGAACTGCGCCGTGAGATGGACCGGCTCTGGAGGGAGATCGATGCCGGCGTCATGCAGCATGGTATCCTGTCCAGCATCCGCCGGCGGGCCTTCCCGGGTGTTACGACCATTTCTGATGCCCTCGGGGGGGCGAACTTTCCAGATAGCTCGATCTGGGATTACCCGCGCAGGCTGGTGATAAGAGCGAGGGAGGCAAATGTCGGCGGCAACAACGTGACGGTTTCACGTACGTATCTTATCGCGGCCGCTATCGTGACGCGCAATGCCGCACACCTGTTGGCGGAATACATTGACGATACCAACTCCGGCGCCGGAAAGGCCGTGGCCGTGCTCAACGTGGCAAAGACGGCCGGTGAGATAGCCGAGATCGGCCTTGCGGTCACGGGTGCCGCAGCGGTGGCCCGCGGCGGAACGAAAATGGCCGCGGGCAGGGCTGTGTCGGAAGTAGATGTTCTCGCGGAGAAGGAATTCAGCAAGGCGATCGCAAAAGATGCAACCCTTGCGCCCGATCTGAAAGGCGTTTGGACAGCTCCGGGGCCGAAAGGCAAAATCCTCGGTCGTGGCGTCAAACCCAACCAAAGCAACGGAGCAGGCACCGGCTGGCATAAATGGTGATCTCGTTGATGGGTGGATATCACTCGTTACCGGCGTTACAATTTCACGCCCAGGTTTTTCACAAGAAAGCCGTAAATATCGGCTTGCTGTTCTATCTGCAAAGCGGTCGGCAGTCCGGCGCCGTGGCCGCCGCGGACCTGAATCCGGATCAGCACCGGTGCATCGCCCGCTTGGGCATTCTGCATCGCAGCCGTGTATTTGAAACTGTGAGCAGGGAATACACGATCGTCGTGATCAGCCGTAGTGACAAGCGTCGGCGGGTATTTTGTGCCCGGCTTGGCGTTGTGGTACGGCGAATAGGCATACATCGCTTTGAAATCCGCCGCATTGGCCGGGTCGCCATAGTCGGACTTCCACGCCCAGCCGATCGTGAACTTGTCAAAGCGTAGCATGTCCATCACGCCGACCGCCGGAAGCGCCGCACCGAACAATCCAGGATTCTGGTTGAGCACGGCACCGACGAGCAGTCCGCCATTCGAACCGCCTTGAATCGCCAGTTTCGGTGTTGAAGTATATTTGTTTGCGATCAGCCACTTACCCGCCCATGCAAAATCGTCAAAAACATTTTGCTTATTAAGCCGCGAGCCGCCTTTCCACCAGTCTTTGCCGTACTCGCTGCCCCCGCGAATACACGCAACAGCGTAAATGCCGCCCATTTCAAGCCAGGCGACGCGGGCGATTGAAAATCCGGGTGTTGACGGAATGTTAAAACCGCCGTAGCCATACAGGATCGTTGGATTCGTGCCGTCAAGCTTAGTGCCTTTTTTATACGTCAGGAACATCGGTACCTGCGTGCCGTCCTTGCTTGGATAAAAGACCTGTTTGACCTCGTAGAGCGACGGGTCGAATTTCACCTTGGCCTGGCGGAAAAGCGTGCTCTTGCCGGTCTTCATATCATAGCGGTAGATCGTCGGCGGAGCATTAAAGCTCGAATAACTGTAAAAAGTTTCCGTGTCCTTGCGTTTGCCGCCAAAGCCGCCGGCCGAGCCGATACCAGGAAGAGCGACTTCACGAACAAATTTTCCGCTTGTCTCAAAGATCTTGATCTTGGTGTGAGCATTGCTCAAATAGTTAAGCACGAATTGATTGTTGACGAACTGAACGCCGTTAAGAGTATCAGGCAACTCAGGTATGACGTCGTTCCATATATGTTCGCGGGCCAGGACATCGACCTTTACGATCTTGCCGCGCGATGCGCTCTTATCGGTGACAAAGTAAAAAACCGGGCCGTCATTGCCCAGAAAATTCCAACTATTATCGAGATTTTCGATAAGCGGAATGATCGGGGCCTTTTCCATGGTCAGATTTTTGAAATAAACCATGTTCATCCGCTCGGTGCCCTTGCCGACGGTGATGATCAGCCAATTGCCGTCTTCTGAGATCTCGGCTCCGCTAAAATATTCTTTGTTGTCGGGCCGCTCATAGACAACATAGTCATCCGACTGAGGTGTGCCGAGCTTGTGAAAATACAGCTTTTGAAAAAACGTATTGCCCTTGAGTTCTTGGCCCTTTTCTACCGGCGGATAGCTTGTGTAATAGAAGCCGGAATTATCCTTCAGCCAGGCGTTGACACTCTGACGGTTTGGAGCCAGCGTGTCCGGAAGCAACTTGCCGGTCGCCGTGTCCATAACGTGCCACTCCGTGCGGTCCGATCCCGCCTCAGCTACACCGTATGCCCACAGCTTGCCGTCATCCGTGAAATCCGAGCCGCTCAGCGCCGCCGTGCCGTCAGCCTTGAGTTTGTTGGGATCGAAGAAAACCGTGCCGGGATCGTTGATCGAGGTCGATTTATAAAGAACACTCTGGTTCTGCAGGCCGTCGTT
>DLHV01000045.1:0-2847 GCA_002483395.1 Chloracidobacterium sp. UBA7659
TTTTTCGAAAACTGAGGGAAGCACTGCCCCGGCAGATGTTGTTCCGACGATCGCCGCCCGGCCGATCTCCTGCATGCCGGAAGCGAAGACCTCGCTTGTCGAGCCCGAACCGTGATCTGTCATGATAACGACTTTTCCCCCGAACGGGTTTTCCTGCGGATAGACAGTAAACTGCATCGCTCCGTTTCGCGTTGTCATCAANNCCGGCGGTGCCCGACGCCATTCCGCCAACGCCGCCCGGATTGCCGCGAAGGTCGATAATGATCGCTCTGGCGGCCGCAAAATCGCGAATCGCCTTTCGCAGCTTTGGCATTTGCGCGATCGTCCACATATTAAAGCGGATGTAGCCGATATTATCGCGCAGCCGTTCCGATTCGAACATAACTTCCTGTGGCGGAAAATTGCCGAGAGCCTGTGACATTTCACCGGTGAACGGAATGCGGACGATATTGAACCGCTCCCGCCGATCCGTCGCATTCAACACTTCGATATTCAGCGTTGTGCCGGATTTTCCGTTTATAACAGCCTCGAGCGTACGCTCAAAATAGACCTTCCTTAACCCCTCGTTCACCTTGCGGGCGGTGAGCGAGGCTTCTAGGGGCTTTGTGTATTCGCTCCACGGTTTGCGGTCGATCTTGTCGACCGAAAAGCCCGGTTTTAATCCCGCCTTGTCCGCCGGCGAATCTTTATCGACGCGGCTAATGACCGGTTCGCCGTCTAGCATCGTAATGTCAACACCGACAACGCCCCGGCCCGTCTGTGCGGCGGCCATCTCGGCGGCGGGCGGAAGTATGCCAAAGTGCGACAGCTTGAGCTCGCCGAGCATCTGGCGGAGAACGTCGTGAAACTCCTTGTCGGGGACGGCAGCCATCGCTTTTGGCTCGTAGATCTCACGCACTTTCTTCCAGTCGACGCCGCCAAACGTCGGGTCATAGTGCTTTTCGTTAACCGTGTTCCAAACCTTGTTGAATGAATCGACGCGGAGTTCGCGGACATCCGGTGCCGGCTGTGGAACAACTACAGATGTCTGGGCGAAAGATTGAAAAGCCGTTAGTGTAAGAAAGATAATGGCAAGTAAAAATTTCATAAATCGTTCGCAAACGGAATTTTATCGCTTTGTTATACGGCGCCTGCAATTATCTCGTTTCAGTTTTGCCGAAGAATTAAGATAGGTTTAAGATTATGTCGGTATAAGCACTTCATTTTATAGTGTCTTCAAATAAAAAAATGAAATTTTACGGCGATATTATTGGACTGGTCGGGAAAACGCCGCTTGTGAAGGTAAACAACCTTACAAAGCAGAATAAGATAAAGGCGCAGGTTTTTGCGAAGATGGAGAGCCTCAATCCGGGTTATTCGGTAAAGGACCGCATCGGCGTTTCGATGATCGATTGGGCCGAAAAGGAAGGCGTTTTGAAAAAGGGCGGGACGATAATCGAGGCGACCTCCGGCAACACCGGCATCGGACTCGCGCTTGTTGCGGCGGTGCGTGGATATCGTTGCGTCTTTGTTTTGACGGAAAAGGCCTCGGTTGAAAAGGTTAGGTACCTCAAGGGTTTGGGAGCCGATATAGTAATCTGTCCGGCGGCGGCAAAGCCCGGCACGCCCGACCATTACGTTGCCACCGCCAAGCGCATCTCGGAAGAAACACCGAATTCATTTTATCCGGATCAATACAATCACCCGGAGAATCCGGCGGCCCACTACCGGACGACGGGGCCGGAGATCTGGGAAGATACCGAAGGCGAGATAACGCATTTCGTCGCCAGTATAGGCACCGGCGGAACGATCAGCGGAACGGGACGCTATTTGAAGGAGATGAACCCGAACATTAAAGTCATCGGCGCAGACCCCTATGGCTCTATCTTTAAGACATATAAGGAATCGGGGCACGTGCCTGAGGCGACGCCGTACCTGGTCGAAGGAATCGGACAGAACCTGCCGGTCGGAAATGCCGATCTGAACACGATAGACGAGATCATAAATATTACCGACCGCGAATCGTTCGATCTTGCGCGCCAACTCGGGCGCCGTGAAGGTATTTTTTGCGGAGGCTCGACCGGGACGATATTTGCCGCTGCCTTGAAGGTCGCAAAAGACCTGGACGAGAGCGGCGTGGTCGTCTTTATTGTCTGCGACACAGGCGAACATTATCTGAGCAAATTCCATTCTGACGAGTGGATGAAGGAAAAACTGCTTCTCGAACCGCAGCGTATCACCGCCGGTTTGATCGCGGAAACGAAAAACTCCGGTGCGCCAGGCGAGCTTATTTTTGTTACGCCGGACGAATTGGTCAGCGCGGCGATCGCCAAAATGAACGAAACCGGCGTGACTCAGCTCCCGGTTCTGGAAGACAACCGCTCGGTTGGGTCCTTGCGCGAAAGCCATATCCTCGCAAAATTGATCGCAAACCGCGATCTGCTTAATTCGAAGGTCAGTGACGTAATGGACGACAGCTTCCCGGTTCTCGAAATGGATTCGAATTTTACTGAGATAAAGTCCAAGCTCCGAAAACACCCGGCGGTGCTGATCGAAGACTTTAAGCGTATCACTGGCATAATAACGCGGTCGGATGTGCTTGATCTGCAGAAATAGTACCGAACGTACCAAATAATTTAGTTGCTTTTTTTGACAAAGGGCAATAGGCTTTTCCCAGATTCTAAATTGCAATAGGCGTTTTTTCCTATTAGCGGCGCAGTTGATAAAAAAAGGGCGTCAATGGAGTGAAAAATTCTATGAGCGACGAAGAAAAAAGCACTGGCGAAGCGGCCGCCGGAATTGCGGCGGCGAGTGAACAGCCTTTAGAACGGCCTTTGGCAGACGAGCATACGACCGCTCCTAATCCGT
>DLHV01000045.1:2856-14702 GCA_002483395.1 Chloracidobacterium sp. UBA7659
TGGGAGATGCCAAAACCTGTTTTCCAGAAGACAAGCGGCTATTTGCCGCAGGGATTTGTAAAAGACATCCAGACAGGGGCAGACGATCAAGGCGAAGCTCAGACACCCGACGAACTGTCTTCAAGGCAGACCGCTGAGGCATCCGAACCTTCGGCCACAGGCCATTCCGCTCCTGCCGTCGCGGCCCCGGCTATCGAACCGCAGCCGGACCTTTCGGAGCTGTTCATCTCCGAAGATCCGGGGTTCGCAACGGCGCCGGAACCGCCGAAGAAAAGCGGTGGTGTCAGGCCTCCGATGATTGTGCTGGGACTGATCGCTATTTTAGCCTTCGTTGCGTTTTTTTTGGCCGTTATCTATTTCTTATTCCTCAAAGGGCCCGGCGGCTCCAACAATTTCTAGCCGCAAAATCACTGCTGTCCGCCGTCTAATCTGAGCAGAGTTCGTCCGCAAATTTGGCGGGCAAAGTGATCTGACTCTTTGGAAACTTATTATGAAGCGGGAACTTTTTTGNNTTGCAGATGATTGTCGACGATGCCGGATGTAAGGCTAAAATTTAATGGCGGCGAGTTTTCGTCGGGCGAAGCCGTAACGACGCTGGGCCGGACGACGGACAACAACGTTTCATTTCCGGACGACTCGAACGTTTCACGATATCACGCTGAGATAGAGGCCCGCGGCAATGAATTTTGCCTGATCGACCTCGGCAGCAGCAACGGCACCACCGTCAATGGAACGAAGGTGACGGGCGAAACGTATCTCAAGACAGGCGACCGGATCGTGCTGGGCGGATCGAGCGAGATATTGTTTGATTTGGCGGAAGAACCGGAGGACGAAGAGGTTGAAGCGGCACCGAGCGCAGGTGCTGACGGATCGGTCGATCTGCCGCCAATCGATGCGGCTGTGCACCAATTGCCCGGTTTGGCCTCGTCATCGTCAGCGGCCCCGGCTGCGGCTTCGGGATCGAACACGATGCTGATGGTGGCGGGCGGAGCGGTTTTGGTGGCCGTGGTGGTCGTGGTCGCCGCGGGCGTTATCTATTACCGCAGCGGATCGTCATCGTGCGACGCAAAAGCGGTGATCGTAAAACCCGAAGCCGGCGACGTAATATTTGCACCGACCGAGATCGAGGTCGAGACCGAAAATTCATCGTGTGTGGCAAAAGCGATCTTCACCATCGACGGAGAAGAGTTTGAAAGCACGCCCGACGCTCCTTATACCGCCACGCTCGACCCGAAGGACCATCCCTATCTGGCCGACGGCCTGGACCATAACCTGGGAATCGTATTGGTTGACGATGACGGCAACAAGATACCGCAATCCGCGGACGTGCAGCTTGCTTTTGAAACCCGGAAGGTCGAAAAGCCCGAAGAGAAGAAGGAAGTCGTGCCGCAGCAACCTCAGATGCCGGCAGGGCCGAAGGGCAAAGCGGTTTCCATCATTGAGATCCAGGAGATGTCGAACCGGCTTGTAAAGCAATTTTCGGGTAATTATGCATACAACGTTTCGAACCCGCAATTTTTGAAGGAAGTGCAGAAAAAGTCGCTGGAATATGCGCAAGACGGCTATTTTGATCGGGCCGCCAGGTACCGCGACGCGATAAACGTTGCCTATGTCCGCGAGAATGGTTTGGATGCTCCTCTCGGGTACATGCTGGCGATGAGCCGCAGCAAGTTTAACCCAGTGAAACAGGGCAGCAATGAAGGGCTGTGGCAAATGAGCATGGAATTTGTTACCTCGCAGAAATATAATGGCGTCTGTCCGACCGAATCGCTGTCAGATCCGCTGCAGGTGTGTGCGGCAAAGGCTTCGGCGGTTTACATGAAGCAAATGGTATTCGGCGTGTTTGATGGAGACGTGATCTATGCCGCCGCCGCGTTCGGCAAATCGACGCAGGACGCGGGTGTCTGGAAGGCAACTCTTCCGGAAAAGCGAGTCGATGTCTGGAATTCGATCAAGACCGCGCCGGAACGCGATCAGATCGTCAAGTTTTTTGCTGCCGGGATCGTCGCCGAAAATCCACAGAAATTCGGCCTGAAACGCGATCGGCCTATCTCGGAACTTTACCGACAGGCGATGTAGCTCGCTTTTTAACCACAGAGACACGGAGGCACAGAGGAAGAACAAAAACGGGAAATAAGCTGAATTTCGTAGTCCTGACTCCGCTTCAAGAACCCTTTCTTCTCAGCGTCTCTGTGTCTCTGTGGTTAAAGTCTTTTGGTTGAATCTCAATGCTAGAAGTTAGCCTTACATATCCGACGCCGGACGGCTCGCAAGAAATTCGCATTGACGGCGAAAGGCTGTCGTTCGGCCGCGGGAGCGAGGCCGACCAGCGTTTTGCCGACGACGGCCTGTCGCGGCTGCATGCGACCGTCTATCGCGACGGTAACCGCGTGTGGATCGTCGATGAAAATTCGTCGAACGGGACATTTGTAAATGGTGAACGTGCCGCTCCCGCGGGAACGCCGCTGCGAAACGGCGACGTCATCAAAATAGGCCACAGAACGAACCTGAATGTGCGGATAATTGAAAAATACGAACCCTTGCCGATTGCCCAAACGCCTCATGTTCAACAGGCTGCTCCGGTACCTGCAACGTCGGGCACGAGCATTTTGCCGATTGCTCTTATTGCATGCGCGATCCTGGTGGTCAGCCTTTCGGTCGTATTTATCGGTATAAAGGTGCTCGGCAGTGGCAAAACCGAGGTTGTCCAAATCGACGATCAAGATGAATTCGACACACCTAACGATAGACCGGTTAAGGAAACCAAGTCGACGCCGACACCAAAGCCGGGCACGTCTGATTCGCCCGCGACGCCCGGCGGCGACACGAAGATCACCGATTCACCACAGAACGGCGAGGTCAAACCGGCGTTGGACATTTTGAAGGGCCGGAAATATCTCGACCTTTCCGATGCCGAAAAGCGGCAGTATCTTAGCGAACGTGCATTGAAAATCGCGCAGGTGATCGGCAACAACAGCAGCGAAGCGATCCCGACGGCGGCGTTGGACAAGATCAAGTCTTTTGCTGACGCGTACGCAAAACGCTTAAGCGTAAAACCGCTTGGCGGATGCCGTTTTGGCGACAACCTTCAGGTTACCTACGAGCGTGCAAGCAAGAACGCTCCTTTTATCGTAAAAGCATTTAATGAAAAAGGGACCGATCCCCGGATTGGGTTATACCTTGCGATGATCGAATCGGAACACTGTGTTTGCCTGCAAAGCCCGACAGGGCCACTCGGGATGTTTCAATTTACGTTTGCAACCGCGAAGCTTCATTTCGAACCGAGCGACGGCGTGATAAAAGGAGCGTCGCCTCCGAAAGGTGACGACCGGTGCAAACCTGAATCAGCGGCGAGGGCGGCGGCCTCATACATGAAAGCGCTGACAGGCCGCTACGGAACCGGCCCTGCGAGTGTGCCGCTTGCGATCGGCAGTTATAACAGCGGTGAGGGCGGGCTAAGCTCAAACCTTGTAAAGGCGCTCGAATCGAATACGGGACTGCCGCGGGATTTCTGGACGCTGATCGCGAACGGCGAAAAGCTTTCGAAACAGTTTCAGTCAGAAAACTTTAAGTATGTGCCGAAGTTTTTCGCGGCGGCGATAATCGGCGAGAGCCCGCAGGATTTCGGGCTAAAACTGCAGCCGCTTTCGACTTATTCCAACTAGTTTGGAATCGTGAGTCGTGCGTCGAGAGAGGAAAAGCGAACTCTTGATTCCGACTCTAGACTGATGACTGCAGACTTAAGACTTTTTATGGCGCAGCTTTGGCTCAAATTTAAGGACGAAAAAGGTGACGAGCAACGTGTCGCGGTCGAGGGTGAGCTGTTCACCGTCGGGCGCCATTCGGCCAATGACCTGACCGTTACGGACAGCCGCCTTTCGCGCGAGCATATCCGGATCGAGCGCGCAGACTGCGATTATTTTGTGTCCGATCCCGGTTCGAGCAACGGGACGACAATTAATGGGAAAAAATTGAGCGGGCCGGAGAATCTTAAGGACGGTGATCTGCTCGATCTCGGCGGCGGTTTGCAAATTACGATCGAGATCGAAGCGGCAGAGCAAGATCCAGCGGCTGATCTGCCAGAAGCTGAAGCAGAAATGTCTGGCCAGCAGCCTCCGGCAGCAAACCCGCCTCCGTACGCTCCTTCCCCCGCCGCGGCAGCTCCCGCGAATGACGGCATACCGACGAGCTTTTTCATCCTTGCGCCGCTTCTGGGGATCATGGTCCTTGTCATTGTAGGCGTGTTGATCTTTCTTTTTAGCGGTCGGGACAAAACACCGGACATTGCGGACAGCGGTGATGATACGAATTATTCGACGAGCAATGATGACGACGATACACCGGTAAAGGACGATGACGACGCGCCGACAAAGCCGGGAACGTCACCGACGCCTTCGGCCATAGGCACCCCGGCAAACGGTGGAACGACGACGACACCTTCGCCCGTCTCGGGCGGAACCGATCTGCCGCCCACAAATTTGAGTGAAACAGCAAAGGTCGAGCAAAACGGCGCTTTGTTTCTAAGACGGATCGCTCAGAACGAGCCAAAGGCGTTTTTGACGGGCGATCAGGAGCAGAAGGTAAATGCAAAGGTGAAGCAGATCGGCAAATCGGCTGTTTTAGCGGAGAACATAAACGCGGCCCGAAAAAATGCGGCGCAAATTAAGGCTCTGGCCGCCTCGAAAAATCTGAAGCCGCAATTTCTGGCGGTGGCGGCGATAACCAAACTCGGAAGCGGCCGCGGCGACATCATACAGGCCGCCGAGAGCGTCGCTGATGTCTATGACAAGCTCGCGACGCAAATCGGCAGTGAATTTGGCGACGACTCCCTCCTTATGGTGGCGGCTTTCGATCAGGGCGCGGCGGGCGACACAATGAAGATGCGGAATATGCTTCAGGAGCTGGCGGCACAGAAAAACCTGCCAGCAGGCGCCAGGGAGATTCGTTCGATATGGTTCCTCGAAAAGAACGGTAAAATTACTCGTGACGAATTCAACCGGGCACTTAATTTCCTTGCCATCGGAACCATCACGCAAAACCCGAGGGATTTTGGCGTCAATGCAGAAGCACTTACGCTTTGACGGGAGCCGGGCNNGGCGGCAATTTATCTTATGCAAACGGACGAAATGTTGACTGGGGACCTGAAGCTTGAGATCGGCGGCGAGCATTTTGAAATGAACCTAACGATCCCCGCGACACCGGTCAAACCGCAGCGGATGCTGCCGGTTTTTCAGAAAATTACGAATGAGATCGTCGCGAGAGGTGTCGAAAGGACGGAAGCCGCCGGGAAAGCTATTTCGTGCAAGGCTGGCTGCGGGGCCTGCTGTCGCCAGCCGCTGTTGATCTCGGAAGCCGAGGCTTATAACCTTGCCGAACTTGTCGCATCGATGCCGGAGCCCCGACGCCGCACGATCAAAAAACGATTTGCCGAGGGCCGGGAACATTTTGCGAATCTGAAATGGTTTGAGCGTTTCGATGAATTTTCGCGCCAGGCCCGGGCCGGACAACACAGCAAGGAATTGGGCAAGGAGTTTGTCGCGTTATTGACCGAGTACCTGGAACAGCGAATTCCCTGCCCGTTTCTCGAGGATGAATCGTGTTCGNNGGGAGTATCTTGTGACGTCGCCCGCGGAGAATTGCGCGAACCCGAGACCGACGAATATTGAAAAGGTGCCGATCAGCGGGGAAGCGTCGAAGGCGTTTGCTAAGCTGTGCGAGACAACGAACTCGAAAAACCCGGCTTCGCTGCTTTTGATTCGGCTGTTGGAATTCGCGGAAACGCATGACGAAAAGTTCGACGAGAAGATCGGGCCGGCGTGGGCCGACGATTTTTTCAGGCTTTTGACAAACCGGAAGAAACCCGGCATGCCCGAAAAACCGCAGGTCGTAAAGGTCTAGGATATTGCAGCGAAAACCACAAAAATTGTGAAATTTAAGATCCGTGACTAGTCTTATCCTTTTTTTGCGTCTTTCGTGTCTTTCGCGGTCAAAACAGTTTGCTATCTGCTGTTTACTAATGCGGGCAGTTCGTTTTACTATCTACGTCTAACCTGTTTATGAGCAAATACCGCAAAATAGTCTGGAACGAAGGGATGCTTCTGACTCCGCATCACTTTCAACAGTCGGACAACTATCACGAAGAGCTCCTGAATTCGCGTGTCCAGTCGATAATGCAGCACGAATACGGCGTTATCGATCTGCAGGTGAACAATGAGGCGGTCGCGAACGGTAATTTCCAGATAACGAATTGCCGGGCGGTCTTGCCCGACGGGTTGCTGATAAATGTTCCGGACGCGGAAGCCGTACCCGACCTGCGGCCCGTGGAAAATCATTTCGGCGTCGAAGCAGAAACGCTTGGAGTTCATCTGGCGATCCCGGCGAAGAAAATGGGAGAGGCGAATTTTCAATCAAGCGGAGCGGGAGCGAACGGCAATCTGCGGTTTTTGCAGGAGGGCTCGCTTGTCAAGGACGAGACGAGCGGCACGAACGAACAGCCGATCGCCTATGCGAAGAGTAATCTGCGAATAATTTTTGACGACGAACTTCGTGACGGGTTCACGTCGCTAAAGATTGCCGAACTGCAGCGAACACCGACTGGACAACTAAAGATATCCGAAGAATATATTCCGCCGATCCTGAAAATATCGGCTTCGGTCTGGGTCGTGAATATGCTTCGGCAAGTGGTTGAGATACTGATCACGAAAAGCGGCAGCCTCGGCGAGCAGCGTCGGCACAGCAATGCGTCCCTGGCGGATTTTACGACGTCGGAAGTCGCCGTATTTTGGCTTTTGAATACGATAAATGCGTCGATCCCGACGATGGCCCATTATTTCCGCTCGCCGGTGCTTCATCCCGAAAAACTCTATCTTGAAATGGCCGGGCTTGTTGGGAAACTGATGACGTTTTCGATCGAGAGCCACCCTAAGGACATCGTTAAATACGACCATGACGATCTGTATTTCACGTTTTACAGCCTGTCGTCGCAATTGAAGGACCTGCTTGAAACTGTGATCCCGAGCCGTTGTGTCCCGATTCCGCTTGAAAAAACGCGCGACACGCTGTATGTCGGCCGCATCGAGGATGAACGGCTGCTCAAGGAAGCTGAATTTTACCTCGCGGTGCGAGCGCAAATGCCGGAAGCCAAGCTTATGGAAGGCGTGCCGCGCGTCGTCAAGATCGCTTCGCGTGACGTTATCGATTCTGTAATCGGCTCGGCTCTTCCGGGCGTCGTGCTGACACTCGCAAGCCCGCCGCCGGCCCCGATCCCGGCCCGCGTCGGCTTTAAATATTTCAAGCTCGATACGATCGGCCCGTATTGGAACGGCATTAACGGGTCGAAAGTTGTCTCGGTATATGTCCCGAACGATATTCCGGATGAAAAACTAGAGATGTACGCAGTCAAGCCGTGAAGCCGTTTGACGAGTTATGAGCGAAACAGCAACAAAAAATGACCTCGTCACCTTTGCCGGGCCGGTGTTTGACCTGATATTGCGGGTCAAGGCGGGGATCGTCGTGCCGTCGAACGAGCTTCGGCCGAAGATCGCGGGGATGCTGGAGGATTTTGAGAAGCGGGCCGAACGCTATCGTTTTAATCACAAGATCGTGCAGGTTTCAAAGTTTGCGCTCGCCGCGTTTGTTGACGAAACCGTACTGACGAACAATTTTCCGCTGAAAAACGAGTGGGAAAAGAACCCGCTCCAGCTCGAATACTTCGGCGAACAGCTTGCCGGGAACAAATTCTTCGACAAGCTCGAAGCGATGCTGATGCAAATGGAGCAGACGGCTGACGCGGTCGAAATTTACTATTTTTGCATGCTGCTCGGCTTCAAAGGGCGATACGCAATCTATGACGAGGACAAGCTGCTGACAACCATGCAGACGACGGCCAACGCGTTGGTAAAAGTTGGAAAAATAAAGCCGGTCGAGCTTTCGCCGCATTGGCTGGCAAACGATCAGCCGCCGCCGCCGGAAAAACGAGGGCTTCCGACCTGGGCGAAAATCGGTGCAGCGGGAGGTCTTGGTTTAGCGCTCATCATTTACATTGTTATGTTTGTCATGTCGTCAAAATTCTTACAGGACGCTCAATTTAAATTGACGTTTTAAGCCGGGCACCGCTGCGGTCAGCAGGCGGCGTTTCGATCCCGCTGAACTTCGCACTATGAGCTTTCACGCGAACCAACTGAAATACGCATTCGGCCTTGGCGGAATGATGTCGTTTTACGGCATTGTGGCCCTCATCGTATGGGTATTGCCGCCTAACATGGTCAGTAATCAGTACAAGATCGTGATAATCGCTCTTGTGCTGATCACGTTGCCGTTCGCGTTGATCATAATGTTCGTTTCGTCGCGGCGGGCGAAAAAGAAGGCGAAAAAGGAGCTTGAGGCAAAGGAGGCCGCTGCCGCCGAGACCGCTCCGGCTGATGCTCCACAAAAATTGGCCGCTCCGACCGGAAATTATGGCGATCTGACGAGCGGTACCGAGGAAACAGTACAGTTTCTCAAGACGTCGAATCTCGGTTCGGGCGGCAGGGACGCCGTGTATTCGCTGCCGTGGTACCTCGTTGCGGGTTCTCCGCGTTCGGGCAAAAGCTCGCTTGTGATGAGCTCTAATCTGAATTTTCAAACGCTGCCGAGCCAGCGTCAATCCGAGCAAAAATTTATTCGCCCGACGGGCAGTGTCGATTGGCGTGTGACAAGCGACGCGGTTTTTGTCGATACTGCGGGCAGGTACCAGTCCGAAGGGATCGATGCTGAAGAATGGGCATCGCTGCTTGAAACTATCAAGAAATACCGCTCGAACCGCCCGCTAGACGGTTTCCTGCTCGCCGTTAACACGGAAACGATTTTGAAATCGGACGACCGCGATCTTGAAGAGCTTGCGAAGGTTTTGCGGGCGCGTCTCGACGAAACGATCCAGAGGTTGAAGGTGCGGTTCCCGGTTTACGTCGTCTTCACGAACGCCGACTCGATCGAGGGATTTCGCGATTCGTTCTCCACGTCTAAGAACGAAGACAAGACTCTCGTCTGGGGCGCGACCATTCCTCTCGAAAAAAGTGAGAATGCACAGTCTCTTTTCGACGGTGAATATGAGNNACTTCACAATTCGTTGATGAAACGGAGGCTTGTTCGGCTCTCGGCTCCGTTTGCGCCGGTGCGCCAGCTAAGAATTTTCAATTTTCCGCTCCACTTCGGTTCGGCCCGTCGAAAATTCGGGACGTTCGTCAATGCCCTGTTTCGCCCGAACCCGTTTAGCGAGAACCCATTCTTGCGCGGCTTTTATTTCACGGCCGCACCGGTCGGTAAATCCGGCGGAAACGCCCCGCAGACTGTCGGCAATTCGTATTTCACCGAGCGATTTTTCCGGGATGTCGTCCTGCGGGACAAGGATCTGGTCAAGACGTTCCTGGCCACAAGACAGCGGGCTCCGATATTCGGGTGGCTGATGACGCTGCTGGGAGCTCTGGTCGTGTTCGGACTCCTGGTGATGTCCGGAGTTTCGCTTGCAAACAACCGTCAGATGCTCGCCGAAGCAGAGACCCACGGCGAAAAGCTCCTGCAGATGGTCAAGGCGGATTCGGAAAAGAACCCGCTGGACAAAAAAGAGCAGGCCGTAAGGGACGAGCTTAACCTGACGGAAAATATGCGGCAGTTGCTCGCCAGACTCGACGATTATGAACGAAACGGAGCGCCGCTCTACATGCGGTTCGGGCTTTACTCGGGAAACAAGGTTTATAAAGAGCAGTTGCTCAAGATGTACATGAACGTCGTCGAGCAGCGTTTTAAGGTTCCGGCCGTCAAGAAACTCGAAGCCGATCTGAGAAAATTTGCAGCCAGCCAGCCGGTCGCGAACGCGTCGAAGCTGACCGAGCCCGAAACAAAGCTGCTTGCGGAAAACCTGGATATGCTGAAGGCGTACCTGATGCTGTCCGGCGAATATAAGGCCAACGCCCAGGCGAGCCATGTTTCCAACACGCTCAAAAAATATTGGCTGTCGGAATCAAAAACACCCGCGGACATGAAGGGCGTCGCCGAGCAGCAATTGGACTTCTGGGCAAAACAGATCGACCGTGACGATGAACAATTCCGTTTTCCGCGAATCAGCCTCGACCCGAAACTGGTCGCTGACGCTCGAAACAAGCTGCAGGCATTCCCAGCACCCTTTCGATACCTGAGCCGCAAAGTTTCGGAGATCTCAAAAGAAATTGACGACAAGATCGGGGCGACCACGGTAGACCGGCTATTGACCGACAGCGGAGCCGACACAAGCTTTATGACGGGTACTTACCGGGTTCCAAGCGCCTATACGCGTCCCGGCCTCGATCTGATGAAGGTCGCTATCGAGAACGTGGATGAGGAAATGCGTAAGGACGATTGGGTAATGGGCGAGGTCGGCAAAAACGAGCTGGCAAAATCGACCGAATCGTCCCAGATCCAGGACCAGTACTACCGCGATTACGCGATGCATTGGAGCCTGTTCGTTCGCGGTGTCGACGTAAAGCCTTATAAGAACCGGAACGAGGCGGCGACCGCGCTTCAGGCCTTTTCGTCACCGAGCTCGCCGATGAAGATCCTGATGCGCGAGATCGCAAAAAATACAAACCTTTCCGCAAAGCCGGAGGTCGAGGATTGGTGGCCGTGGCTGAAGAGTTTCTTTAGCAAACCGAAGGACACCGGTCCCGGCGGTACTGAGCCGGAGAAGATCTTCAGGCCTTTGTTCACGTTCGTCGGGACAAAGGAACAAGCCGAGAACGCCCCAATCGAGAAGTACACAGGCGAGATGGGCAAGGCGTTCAAGTCATTCAATGCAAAGGCTGCGACGGACACCGGGCTGAAGAGCGTTTCCGATGAGATGGCGGCTGACAAAGATCCGCTCGATCTAAGAGGCCGCGAAACAGCCCTTGCTAATCAAACGTCGGGATTCAATGTGTCGTCGGCCGGCCAGGAACTTGCGACTCTTCTTATGGAGCCGCTAACACGGCTTAAGTCGCTGCTTGGTGCCGGCGCGAAGGATCAGCTCGCCAAAACCTGGACGGATCAGATACTGCCCGCTTCCAAGGAGATCGAGAAAGGCTATCCGTTCGAAGACGGAGCGGCAGATGCCGATCTAAAGAATCTGACGGCATTTTTGGCTCCGGGCGAGGGCAAGCTGTCGAAGTTCTACGACGAGAAACTGAGCAATTATTTTGAGGAATCGAACGGCCAGTATAAGGTTAAGGAAAACAGCGATGTTCAGTTCACGGACGAATTTGTCACATATCTGAATAATGCGTTCGCTTTGCGAAAGGCCCTGTTCGGCACAAGTCCGACCCCGAAATTCGAATATGATTTTGCGTTCCGGCCGGTGAAGGACGCGTTGGTCGAGATTACGATCGATGGCCAGAAGACGACATCCGAGGGTACCGGATCGTTGAAGGGCACGTTCCCCGGAACGTCTTCCGAGACTGGCGTTATAATGACCCTGGCATCGACGTCTGCAACGGCTTCATCGTCGAGTGCGCCACCGCCTTCGGCAAATTCATCGAATTCGTCCGTCGGTACCACAAGTAAACCTGCGTCTGCTCCGGGAGGCCCACTGACGTTTCAGGGAACATGGGGACTTTTCAAATTCGTGGATAATGGCGGAGCACAGAAACAGGCGGGCGGCGAGTATCTCCTGAAATACAGCCTTAGCGGAAAATCGATAACGGCAACGATCAAGCCGAGCGGCGGCGATTTGTTCGACAAGAATATCTTCAGACAAGTTAAGGCGCCGCAGAATTTCTTAAAGTAGTTTCAAGTTTCTCGTTTCAAGTTTCGGGTTTTCGAGATCTTGACCTTTGGAACCAGAAACTTGAAACCTGAAACCT
>DLHV01000045.1:14719-18961 GCA_002483395.1 Chloracidobacterium sp. UBA7659
CGGCCTGGTCAAATCGAATCCGACGGTTGCCACGGCCCGAACTTTTCTGTTTGAGCTTTCATGCTTTTCCGGAGACTGGGACCGGGCCGAGAAACAACTGGATGTGATCGGCCACCAGGACGCCAATACTGCACTAGGTACGCTCATCTACCGACAGAACCTCTCGGCCGAACGTGACAGGATCCAATACTTTGCCGAGGGCGGCCGACCGGAAACGCCGCAGACGCCGCCGGCATACGTTGAGGACCTTTTCAGGGCAAATGCACTAATCCGTGAAGGCAAAACAGCCGACGCTCGCGAGCTGCTTGACAGCGTCGAAGAAAACAGGCCCGCATTTTCGTGCACGGTGAACGGCGAGGGCTTTAGCGACTTTCGCGATTACAACGATTCGACCATGTGCGTTTTTGAGGCAATAGTAAAGGATTCATATGTATGGCTGCCGTTTGAGCAGGTAAACCGAATCGAATTCCTCGAACGCAAATCGCTACGTGACATATTTTGGCCGCAGGCCCGGTTCGAATTGATAAACGGAGCCAACGGCGAGATGTTCATTCCATCGCTTTACGCGAACACCTGGAAGAACAGCGACGATCAGGTTCGTCTCGGCCGTTCGGTTGATTGGCGCGATATTGGAGACGAGATCTACATAGGTGAAGGAAGCCGGCTTTATACGATGGACGGCAAGGATAAGTCTATACTTGACATCAAATCCATCGAATTCAAACACGAATAGCCTGGATCATGAGTTTTTAGGTGCTTTCTCAAACGATTTCGTTTAGAATAGTAATCGTTTCCAGAATAATCCGTTTCAGACCACCATTGCCGTAATTACGCGAGGAGTGTTTTCCTGATGAGTGACGAACTGCGAATACCACCGGTAATTGACCTCGAAGTACTGCTCCAGCCGATTTCGGAGGAAAGTCCTTCGGGTGAAAGTTTGCGCTATTCGGGAATTTACGATGAGATCGCCGAGGCCCGCCGGGCGGACGACGACCTGAATCAGGGCGAATGGAAAACCGATCTGAAGATCGCAGATTTCGGAAAGGTCATAGATCTTGGAATTCCCGCTTTATCTACTCAAACCAAAGACCTCCAGATAGCGGTTTGGGTTTCGGAAGCCGTTACGAGAAAACTCGGGTTTGCCGGATTTCGCGACTGTCTTTTGATGCTGAGCGGTTTTCAGGAAAGATTCTGGGAAACGCTGCACCCCGAAATCGACGAAGGTGACATGGAGGGGCGTGCAAACGCGATCTCCTGGCTGGATATTCAATTCCCGCTGGCCATCAAGACGATCCCGATCACGGGTGGCATCGGCTATAGCTTCAATGACTGGGAAGATTCGAAAAAATTCGATTTCCCGGAGGGCATGGAATCGCTCCCCGTTGAAGAGCGAAACAAGCTGAACGACCTGAAGGCCCAAGCCGAAAAAGAGCGAAGGGTAACCGCAAACCTGTGGAACGTGGAAAAAACCCAGACCCGCCGGGCAGCGATGGAAAAGGTGAATTTCGTAATCGATGAATGCTGGACCGCCTTTGGCGACCTAAACCGAATCATCGAAGAAAAATACGACCGGAATCAGATGCCGGGCCTATCGAATGTGAGAAAAGCCCTCGACAGCGTCNNAGCGTCCATGAGCAGGTTAAGAAACTTCTCGAGGAAAAGAGGCTCGAAGAACCCGACCCGGTCGAAGAAGCTGAAGAGTTGGTTGAAGGTGAAAGCGGGGCGGTTTCCGGCGCTAAAGGTGATGGTTCGGTCAGCGGCGCGATCAACAGCCGTAAGGACGCTTTGAGACACCTGGGTGAGATAGCCGCGTTCTTTCATAAGACAGAACCGCACAGCCCGGTTTCGTACCTTGTGCAGCGGGCTGTAAAGTGGGGAAATATGGGGCTGGTAACGTGGCTGCAGGAAGTGATCAAGGATCAATCGGTCCTTTACCAGCTTCGCGAGACGCTTGGTGTCGACGCAGGCGGCGGGGACCTTTCGGGCGGTTCGTCTGACGCCGCCGACCCGTGGGCTCAACAGACCTAATTGTGCGGAGAAGGCCGCAAAGCCCTTGAGGATTTATATTTAGGATTCAATTTTAAAAGCGAAAGGAGAAAAGCCAATGCCTAAGAAGGAAAGTATACAACATAAAATCGACCGTATCCGTCCGCCGCGGGTGCAGATTACGTACGACGTAGAGATCGGCGGAGCGCTCGAACTGAAGGAGTTGCCGTTCGTCGTCGGCGTGCTCGGCGATTTTGTCGGGAAACCCGAAGAACCGCTTCCCGGCGTGAAGCAGCGTAAATTTGTTGAAGTCGACCGCGATAATTTCGATCAGGTCCTCTCGGGCATGAAGCCGCGTTTGGCCTTCACGACCGAGAATAAGCTTCAGGATGACGGAAGCAAAATGGGCGTCGAGCTGAAATTCAACAGCATTGAAGATTTCGAGCCTGACAATGTCGTGCAGCAGGTGGACCCGCTGCGTAAATTGGTCGAAGCACGCCAAAAGCTTTCCGACCTCCTGTCAAAGATGGACGGCAACGATAAATTGGAAAGCCTTTTGAACGAAGTCGTCGCCAACGCGGACAAACAAAAAGAACTGAGCGACTCTCTGGGTCTCGAAGGAAAGGAGAAATAATTTATGGCTACCCAAAAAGAAAAAGAAGCTGTCGTACAAACGGCCGAGGCGCCCCAGGAAGGAAGCCTTCTTGACAAAATATTGTCCGATGGCCGGATGGACCGGGACGATTTTCAGAAGGAGCGTGCGAAGGACATGATCGGCGAGTTCGTCGGCCAGGTAATGGCCGGCACGATGACGATGTCCAAGAACATGGACCTCACAATTAATTCGCGAATTGCCGAGATCGACCGCCTTATCTCTGCCCAATTGAACGACATCATGCACCACGAGGATTTTCAGAAGCTTGAAGGATCGTGGCGCGGACTTCATCAAATGGTGATGAACAGCGAAACCAGCACGCAGCTTAAGATCCGCGTGATGAGTGTCAACAAAAAGGATCTGCTGAAAGATTTCGAACGCGCGCTGGAATTCGATCAATCGGCGCTCTTTAAGAAGATATATGAGGACGAATACGGGACCTTCGGTGGTGCTCCGTATGGTGCGCTAATCGGCGATTACGAATTCGGAAATCACCCTCAGGACATGGCACTGCTCGAGAAAATGTCCCAGGTCGCCGCCGCTGCCCATGCTCCTTTTCTGAGCGCGGCGTCCGCGGACCTGTTCGGATGGGAAACCTTCTCGGAAATGACCGAGGTCCGCGATATCTCAAAGATCTTCGACCGATTGGAGTACGCAAAATGGCGGAGTTTCCGCGAATCGGAAGATTCGCGGTGGGTCACACTGACGCTGCCGCGTACTTTGGCGCGGCTGCCCTATGGCGAGAAGACAAAGAGTATCGAGGAATTCAAATATGAAGAGACCATTCCCGGTAAGAAAGGCGAAGCCAAGCCGCTGAAGCACGACGAATACTGCTGGATGAATGCGTCGTTTGTCATGGGGGCGCGCATGACGGATTCGTTTNNTTCGCGCTATGTGGGTCTTACGCTGCCGCACACGCTGGCCAGGGTGCCTTACGGCGCCGCAACAAAACCGACCGAGACGTTTCGCTTCGAGGAGGATGTGGACGGCAAGGACCACAAGAAATACCTCTGGAGCAACGCTGCCTATGCTCTCGGTACACGACTGACGGAGGCATTTGCTATGCACGGCTGGTGCGTGGCAATCCGCGGCGTAGAAGGCGGCGGCCTCGTGGACGGCTTGCCTACTCATACGTTCTCCACCGACGAGGGTGAGATCGCCGAGAAATGCCCCACCGAAGTGGCGATCACCGACAGGCGTGAGAAGGAGTTCGCCGACAACGGCTTCATCCCGCTCGTCCATTGCAAAGGCACCGACTATGCCGCGTTCTTCGCAACACAGTCGTGCAACAAAGCGAAAAAATACGACACCGATGCGGCAAATGCCAACGCACGACTGTCGACACAGCTCCAGTACCTGTTCGCGGTGTCCCGGTTTGCTCATTATCTGAAATCCATGGTCCGCGACAAGATCGGCAGTTTTATGTCGCGTGCGGATGCCGAGATCTTCTTGAACCGATGGATCATGAACTATGTCACGCCGGACGATACTGCGTCGCAGGCCGTCAAATCGAAGTTCCCGCTTCGCGAGGCTCGTGTTGACGTGGCTGAAATACCGGGCAAACCCGGCTGTTATCGCGCGGTTGCGTTCCTGCGGCCGCA
>DLHV01000046.1 GCA_002483395.1 Chloracidobacterium sp. UBA7659
GCGTTGCCGTGTTTATTCTGCTGATGCGGTTGGTCGATATGTTTTACCTCATTGGGCCGAACCCTCGGATCAACACGAACGGGCTTGAGCAGGGAGCGTTCGTCATTAGCTGGATGGATTTTGTCGCTCCGGTCGCGGTCGGCGGCATTTGGCTTTGGTTTTTCTTTGGGCAACTGATGAAGCGGCCGCTCGTTCCGGTGATGGACCCGTTTTTGGAGAAGGCGATAGAGCATGGAAAGGGACACTAAATAGTTGGGAGTCTTGAGTCTTGAGTCTTGANNAGTCTTGAGTCGGGAGTCGGAGTCGGACAGCGTCTGCCTCCTGCTCAAGACTCCAGACTCATGACTCACGACTTCTTAAGATTATGGGATCAGCAAAACACGAAAAATCATTTGTCGATTTTGACAAGCCGTATGAGGGAAACGTCGTCGGGCTCAAGGGTATTTTCTATTTCGGGATCGGCCTTCTTGTTCTGATCGTGATCACCTTTGCGTTGATGTGGGCGTTCAAGGGCGTGCTCGAAGAAGATGCGAAGGAGAGAAAATCTTCGACCAATCCGATGGCTATGAGCGACAAGGAGAAGTTGCCGCCTGAACCCCGTGTGCAGGCCGCACCTGGATTCGGCGTCGAAAGTGAAAAAGGCAGAGTGAATCTTGAGCTGAAGGCTCCGCAAGCTGAGTATCGTGAGCTGCACAAGCAGTGGGAAGAGGCCTGGAAACATGGCCGGAAGGATGAAAAGACGGGCACGATCGTGTCGATGTCGATCGACCAGGCGAAGGAAAAATTTTTGCAGCAGAACGTTAAGGCGAAATCGGGTGCCGATGCGGAAAAAACGTTGACGGATTCGCGTATGGTCGTATCGGATTCGAGTGC
Organism: Chloracidobacterium sp. UBA7659; assembly: GCA_002483395.1. Classification (GTDB taxonomy): domain Bacteria; phylum Acidobacteriota; class Blastocatellia; order Pyrinomonadales; family Pyrinomonadaceae; genus OLB17. Next base: position 874 of record DLHV01000046.1, read on the forward strand.
GGGCCGGATGGCGACACTAAAGAGGCGGTAGATGCGGAAGCCCACGCGTAAGCAAGGGCGAAATCGGGACGCCGAGCTGAGTGCTGCGTTGAGTGTATCGCCCTTACTTACGTGCGGGCTNNGCAAAAGAGTTATGAAAGAAAGTTCGGCAAAATTAGCATTTTCAAAGCTGACACTTTTTTCGGCTGCGCTGATTCTGTTTCTGGCCGCGAGTATCCCGGCGCAAAAGAGCGAGCACTATAATTCGCCATTGTATTCGCCGAAGTACTACGATCCGTCGCAGACGACGAGCAATGGATTGCCTGATGCCTTGCAAAAAATCGGGATCGAGCAAAAACTCGGTGAATCGCTCCCTCTCGACGCCGAATTCAAGGATGAGAATGGGAAGACGGTGAAACTGGGCGAGTTTTTCAACAAGGGCAGGCCGGTCGTTTTGGCATTTGTTTATTACGAGTGCCCGATGCTTTGCAATGAGGTTTTGAACGGTTTAACGGGAACGCTTAAAGGCATTGCGTTCGACGCCGGAAGGGAATTCGATGTCGTCGCGATCAGCTTTGACGCTCGCGAGAACGAAAAGCCGGATCTGGCGAAGAACAAGAAAGAGAGTTACATGTCGCGTTACGGGCGTCCCGGAACAGAAAACGGCTGGCACTTTTTGACCGGAACCCAGACGTCGATCGACGCCGTGACCAAGGCCGCCGGTTTCGGATACCAGTGGGACGAGAAGAGCAATCAGTTTGCCCATGCCGGGGGAATAATGATCGTTACGCCCGAAGGCAAGATGTCCAGGTATTTTTACGGGATCGATTATTCGCCTAAGGACGTGAAATTCGGCGTGATCGAATCGGCTGAGCACAAGGTCGGCAACGCCGCCGAAAAGCTGCTGCTTTATTGTTATCACTACGACCCGGCGACCGGTAAGTACGGCCTTGCGATATTGAGCGTTATTCGGTTGGGGGCTGTATTGACACTGCTGGGAATGGGAGCTATGGGTTTTGTTTTCTGGCGGAGGAACAGGAGGGCAGAAACGCGACTGTAAAGGNNACGCTCGTTTACACTCGCGTTTCCGCCCGTTGAATTGATTATGCAAACGAATTCGTGGGTGCCATTATTTCCGGATCAAGCTTCGTCTTTTGCGTGGCAGGTCGACTATCTATATTTCTACCTGATTATCGTCAGCGTTGCGTTTACCATTCCAATCGTCGTGGCAGTTTTCGTGTTCGGCATCAAATACCGCGAGAAGGAAAAGTTTGCCACGCCCGAAGAAATGCACGGCTCGATCCTGCTGGAAACGACCTGGTCGATCATCCCGTTTGTCATATCGATGACGATCTTTTTGGGCGGAGCCATCGTCTACTATAACCAGTACAGGTTGCCTGATGACGGAATGGAAGTCTATGTCGTTGGCAAACAGTGGATGTGGAAGCTCCAGCATGAGACGGGCCAGCGTGAGATAAACGAACTTCATGTTCCGGTCAACCGCAAGGTCAAACTGACGATGACGACCGAGGATGTGCTCCACGATTTCTCGATTCCGGCGTTTCGCACCAAAGCCGACGTTGTCCCGGGCCGGTATACATACCTCTGGTTCGAGGCCACGAAACCGGGCAAATATCATCTTTATTGTGCCGAATACTGCGGGTTGAACCATTCCGGTATGGGCGGTTATGTCTATGTGATGGAGCAGAGCGACTTTGACAATTGGCTGAGTGGAAATGTGTCCGGGCAAACTCCGGTCGAGCAGGGCAGGGACCTGTTTGAGAATAAGCTCGGATGCGCGTCGTGCCACGCCGGCGGGCCGGCGCAACGCGGCGCGAAGCTCGAAGGCATCTTCAACAAGGAAGTAAAACTGGTCGGCGGAAACACTGTGATCGCTAACGAGGCCTATATTCGCGAATCGATACTGAATCCCGGCGGACAGATCGTAGAAGGTTTTCAACCGATAATGCCGACGTTCAAGGGCCAGGTTACGGAAGAACAGATAGTATCGCTTGTGGCATATATCAAGTCGCTCAGCGGCGTTCAAACGGGAACAACGTCTGCTCCGCCGGCTGCAAATACAAATGCTGCTCAGCCGGCCAGAGCGAGCAATGCGAATTCCGCCGAGCAATAAATAGGGTGTAAGACGATTATGCAAAATGCAGATGCCATCATTACGGACAGTTCCGGAGAGCCGAAGGTGAATTATTTGACCAACGGCTCGACTATCAAGTCGTGGCTTTTGACCAAGGATCATAAACGCATTGCGATTATGTATCTCGTGTCCGTTTCCGCGTTTTTTCTAATGGGCGGGCTTTATGCCGCCGCTATCAGATTGGAACTGCTGACACCGGCCAGCGACCTGATGGAGTCGGGGACGTATAACAAGGCATTCACCCAGCACGGTGTCTTGATGATCTTCTTCTTTCTGATCCCGGCGATTCCGGCTATTTTGGGTAATTTCCTGCTGCCGATCATGATCGGAGCGAAGGATCTTGCCCTCCCGCGTATCAATCTTCTAAGCCTTTATTTTTACTGGATCGGCGGCGGACTGACCTTGTATGCGTTACTTCAGGGCGGTGTCGATACGGGCTGGACGTTCTATACGCCATACAGCACAACATTTTCGAATACTTTTGTGATGGCTGTCGGGCTCGGCATCTTCATCAACGGATTCTCGTCGATTCTTACCGGCCTTAATTTTATTGTAACGGTGCATACCATGCGAGCCCCGGGAATGACGTGGTTTCGCTTGCCCCTGTTCGTTTGGGCGCAGTACGCAACGAGCCTTGTGATGATCCTCGGCACGCCCGTGATTGCGATCACGGTCCTGATGTTGGCCATCGAACGTGCCGTCCACATCGGCATTTTCGATCCGGCGATCGGCGGTGACCCGATCCTTTTCCAGCATTTGTTCTGGTTTTACTCTCACCCGGCGGTTTACATCATGATTCTTCCGGGAATGGGCGTGATCAGCGAACTTGTCTCGAACTTTTCTCGCAAAAAAATCTTCGGATATGAATTCATTGCATTTTCGAGCATCGCGATCGCCGTTTTCGGGTTTCTCGTGTGGGGACATCACATGTTCGTCAGCGGACAGTCGATCTACGCCGGGCTCGTGTTTTCGTTTCTGACGATGGTAGTGGCCGTTCCGTCCGCGATCAAGATGTTTAACTGGACGGCGACTTTATACAAAGGCTCTATCCTGTGGAATACCCCGCTGCTTTACGCCGTCGGATTCCTGGGATTGTTTTTGATCGGCGGACTCACGGGGCTGTTTCTTGGTTCGATCGGCCTGACCGTTCATTTGACCGATACATATTTCGTCGTCGCCCATTTCCACTATGTTATGGTCGGCGGCCAGGTTATTGCCTATCTCGGCGGCCTTCACTACTGGTGGCCAAAGATGACCGGCAAGATGTACTCCGAATTCTGGGGCAAGATCTCGGCAATGCTGGTGTTTGTCGGGTTTAATTTGACCTTTTTCCCGCAGTTTATCCTTGGATACCAGGGAATGCCGCGGCGGTACGCCTCGTATCCGGAAGAGCTTCAGGTGTTGAACATATTTTCGACCGCCGGTGCATCCGTGCTCGGTGTCGGCCTGATGATGCCGGTCGTCTATCTTGTGCATTCGCTGTTTTTCGGCAAGCCGGCCGGAGATAATCCATGGATGCTTCCGGGGCTTGAATGGCGCACATCGTCGCCGCCGCCGACCGAGAATTTTGAAACGATGCCGGTCGTTACCTGGGAAGCCTACGAGTTCGGCGAAGAGAATGGATTGGATACCGAGGAAGCGAGGCGCAGGGAAGCCGTATCCACAGTTAGTTAATTTTGGATTTGCAATTTGCGATTTGCGATCTCGCACAAGTAACAAGCGACAGCCAAAGGGGGGACGAATCGATCGCAAAACGAAAATCGAAGATCGCAAATATTAAATATGTCGTCACACGCATCAGACAAATTCGTTTATCACGAGCCGGGGCTTCAACACCAGTTCGAGGACATGAAGCAGCAGGAAGAGAGCGTCTCTATTGGGATGTGGATGTTTCTTGTTCAGGAGATCATGTTTTTTGGAGGACTTTTTACTGTATATCTTGTTTTCCGTTCAAAGTACCCGATGGCGTTCGCCGCCGGAAGTAATCACCTGGACGCGTTTTGGGGCGGCCTGAATACGCTGGTGCTCATCGTCAGCAGCCTTACGATGGCCCTGACCGTGTATTACGCACAGAAGGGAAATCGGAACATGCAGGTTGTTCTGATCCTGTTGACGATGTTTTTCGGAGCGGTTTTTCTCGGCGTAAAAGCGATCGAATATACTTCCAAATATGAGGATGGCCTGGTTCCGGTAGCGGGGTTGAATAAAAAGGTCAAGGAGAACCCGAACGCCGAACATGGAGCCGCACAAGCAAAACCGTGCTACGAAATGGGGCATGGAGCGGAACATACCTATATAAATCCGCGCGGTGAATTTCAGTGGGTGGACTGTTCGCTCGTGAAAGTGGCGGAAAAGGGCGGGTTTCTGACACCGGAGGAAAAGATCGGATACTACTCAAACGGCGATATCGATGCCGATAAATTCCGAGACAAAGTTCGGATATTTTATTGGATATACTTTGTCATGACAGGGCTCCACGCTCTGCACATGATCGTCGGCATCGGGTTGATGACGTGGCTTTTGTGGACCGCCTGGAAGGGAACGTACAGCCATGACTATTTCGCACCGGTCGAAATGTCCGGCCTTTATTGGCACTTTGTCGATATTGTATGGATTTTCCTGTTTCCGCTGCTTTATTTGCTGGGGCGACACTTTTTGCATTAGGGAGAAATTCATCATAGGAGGAATAATGTCGGAAAAACATATTGAATCGGGAGAAGGACACATCGCGATACCGGGATATCTCGGCGTGTTTGCTGTATTGGTCGTTGGCACGATCCTGACTTATTGGGCCGCGACGAAGGATATGGACTGGATATTCCCAGGTGCAAATACACTGGTCGCGCTGCTTATTGCCTTTACGAAAATGACATGCGTCATGCTTTTCTTTATGCATGTGTACTGGAGCCCAAAGCTTATCTGGCTTTCGGCCATCGCAAGCTTTTTCTGGCTCGCGATCATGTTTGCCTACACGATGCAGGACTATCTGACGCGGTCATCGGGTGTTTTTTCCACTTAAACCAAGGCAAATCAAACAAATAGACGCGGTCCGAGGGCAAAAAACCTCTCGCGGCCGCGTCTTTTATTGGTTAGGCTTATNNGTACGAGGGGGCAAAACCTCTCGTGACCGCGTCTTTATTTGGTTAGGCGGATCACTTCTTACGTGCTATTATTCTCGGTTTGATATGTTTTGCGTACTATTTACGCGATAATTTATTAGACAACACGGTGTTTAGCAAGGTCATCAGAAACTGAAGATGTTTACTAAAATCAGTAGCTTGCAATTATATTTATTGGTTATTTTCGTCGGTATCGCACTCTTTTCGGGCTGCAATATCTATAAGGGCGAGCAAAAAACGGCTACGCTTTTGGCAACAACCGACGCAACCCAAAAGCAGTTGATGGACGAGATAAACCGGTTCGCCCGGGTCAATTCCATGAAGGCCCAGATGGATCTCAAATTTGAGGACAATTCGTTTGCGCAATTCGGGAGCAAGGAGGTTTACCGGGCGGCCGACGGCGAGGTCGTCGTTCAGCGTCCGGCAAGCATTTTGCTGACGGTAAAGGTACCGGTAATCAAAACCGATGTCGCCCAGATGACTTCCGACGGCGAAACATTTCGTGTCGCGATTTTGCAGGACGGCGGCAGCGGAAAATACAAAAAATTCGTCAAGGGAACGAACAACGCCGATTATTCAAAACTTCAGAAGGACCTCGATGCTTCGAACGGTGATAAGGGCAGTGCGATGAAGCAAAATGTGAATGCATTCGCCAATCTTCGGCCGCAGCATTTCACTGACGCGATGCTTGTTCGCCCGACCGATGAATCACACGTTTACACGCATAGCACGATCTTTCAGGTAGAAGAAGATGCGACACTCAGCAAAAAATCGTCCATCAGAAAGGTCAATCGCGGATACTATCTGCTTGACGAATTTTCGAAACACGAGGATGGCGATCTGATCATCTCGCGACGCTTCTGGTTCGACCGCGTAGGCGGCATTCGCCTGGCACGCCAGCAGATCTTCGATGCAAAGGGCGAGATAGAATCGGACATTGTTTATGGCGCCGAGGGCAATTTGACCGACACGGGCGAGTACAACCGTTTGCCGCTGCAGATCGTCGTTACGCGCCCGCAGGAAAAATATGCGATGAAGCTGAAATACCAACAGCCGGAGGCGGTGAGGATCGGCAAGGAATATCCGCGCACTGCATTTGTCCTGCAAAACACATGGGACCTGGAAGAAGTCGATCTGGACAAGAAGCTGCAGGAAGTCACCGCCCAAAAGCCGGTCAGCTCGAATCAGAAAACGGCGACGCGAATACAATAATCACCTCTGATGGCAACGATCCTACGAACCGAGAATCTGGTCAAATCCTACATGATCGGAAAAATGGAAGTTCCCGCGCTTCGCGGTGTTTCGCTCGATATTGAGCAGGGCGAATTCGTCGCGATAATGGGGCCTTCGGGTTGCGGAAAATCGACGCTGCTTCATCTGCTCGGCGGGTTGTTAAGCCCGACAAGCGGTAAAATATTGATCGACGGCGAAGACCTTTCAAAGGTCTCGGACGCAAAGCGGACCGATATTCGAAGGCGGAAGATCGGCTTTGTTTTTCAACGCTTTAACCTTTTCCCGACATTGACGGCGGACGGGAATTTGAAGCTCGCCGAGAAGATACATTCGGGAAACGGAGGTCATAGTTCGGGAAACCGGCTTGAAGTATTGCGTCTGCTGAAATTGGAAGATAAAATGCACCACAAACCGCTCGAACTGTCGGGCGGCGAACAGCAACGGGTGGCGCTCGCTCGTGCGGTGATAAACAGCCCGGCGATCATCCTGGCGGACGAGCCGACCGGC